>NZ_CP108039.1:2156250-2464285 GCF_036173045.1 Streptomyces sp. NBC_00299 | reverse complement strand
CCGTGGTGGGCGCAGAAGAGCAGTTCTCCGCCGCTCAGCAGGACGACACGCACGTACGCCTGGGCGCCGCAACGGTCGCAGCGGTCAGCGGCCGTCAGCGGGCTCGCGGGGGTCAGAACAGTAGTCACGTCGCCTCTTCTCTAGCTCGACGAGCTGTCGTACCAGGGTCAACATCCAACCAGCCCCAAAACGTTCCCGCTCGCGGCTTCTCTCAGAGAGAAATTCTTTCCGGGGCGGCTGGCTGCTGCCGGTTTGGCGGCGAATGTGCCGTAGTGCGTCTTTGTCTTGCTTACGGTTTCGCGCTGTCGGTCAAGGTCGGGTCCCTCCGGCTGGGTTGCCGGTTGTTCATGAGGACGTGCCCGGAGCCTAAATGGTTCATGCCTCGAAGGGAACGTGATATGTGCTTCACTCCAACGAGGGATCGAACACGCATGCGACTCTGGTCTAGTCTGGGTTTCGCACGAGGGTGGCGTTACAACGGCTCTACCAGGCCTCGGTACCCTCTTGACGGCGACCGAAGCCGCGCCCTTACCCACAAGGGCCTCATCTGAAATTCAGCGAGGAGCGAACCGCGTGACCGCCGAGACGTCCGTGCCGTCCACAGCGCTGCTGGCAGGAGCAGACCTGGACGGTTCCAACTACACCGCGCGGCACCTGCTCGTCCTCGAGGGCCTCGAGGCCGTGCGCAAGCGCCCGGGCATGTACATCGGGTCGACCGACAGCCGTGGCCTCATGCACTGCCTCTGGGAGATCATCGACAACTCCGTCGACGAGGCTCTCGGTGGCTACTGCGACCACATCGACGTGATCCTCCACGACGACGGGTCCGTGGAGGTCCGGGACAACGGCCGGGGCATCCCGGTCGACGTCGAGCCCAAGACCGGCCTGTCCGGCGTCGAGGTCGTGATGACCAAGCTGCACGCCGGCGGCAAGTTCGGAGGCGGCTCCTACGCCGCCTCCGGCGGTCTGCACGGCGTGGGCGCCTCCGTGGTGAACGCCCTGTCCGCGCGACTGGACGTCGAGGTGGACCGCAGCGGCCACACGCACGCCATCAGTTTCCGCCGCGGTGTCCCCGGAGCCTTCGCCGCGGACGGCCCGAACGCCAAGTTCGAGACCGGCGGCCTGCGCAAGACCAAGAAGATCCCCAAGACCCGCAACGGCACGCGCGTGCGGTACTGGGCCGACCGACAGATCTTCCTCAAGGACGCCAAGCTGTCCCTGGACACGCTGCACCAGCGCGCCCGCCAGACCGCGTTCCTGGTGCCCGGCCTGACCATCGTCGTCCGCGACGAGCTCGGCCTCGGCGACGGCGGCAGCAAGGGCGAGGAGTCCTTCCGCTTCGACGGCGGCATCAGCGAGTTCTGCGAGTACCTGGCCAGCGACAAGCCGGTGTGCGACGTCCTCCGCTTCTCGGGTCAGGGCACCTTCAAGGAGACCGTCCCGGTCCTGGACGAGCACGGCCAGATGACGCCCACCCAGGTCACCCGTGAGCTCGACGTCGACGTCGCGATGCGGTGGGGCACCGGCTACGACACGACCCTGAAGTCGTTCGTGAACATCATCGCCACCCCCAAGGGCGGCACCCACGTCGCTGGCTTCGAGACGGCCGTGACGAGCACCATGAACGAGGTGCTGCGCACCAAGAAGATGCTGCGCGTCGCCGAGGACGACATCGTCAAGGACGACGCCCTGGAGGGCCTCACCGCGGTCGTCACGGTCCGCCTCGCCGAGCCGCAGTTCGAGGGCCAGACCAAGGAGGTCCTCGGCACCTCGGCGGCCCGGCGCATCGTGAACACCGTGATCGCCAAGGAGCTCAAGGCGTTCCTGACGTCCACGAAGCGGGACGCCGCGGCCCAGGCCCGGGTCGTCATGGAGAAGGCCGTCGCGGCCGCCCGTACGCGCATCGCGGCCCGCCAGCACAAGGACGCGCAGCGCCGTAAGACGGCCCTGGAGTCGTCCTCGCTGCCGGCCAAGCTCGCCGACTGCCGCAGCGACGACGTCGACCGCAGCGAGCTGTTCATCGTCGAGGGAGACTCCGCGCTCGGCACCGCCAAGCTCGCCCGGAACTCCGAGTTCCAGGCGCTGCTGCCGATCCGCGGCAAGATCCTCAACGTCCAGAAGTCGTCCGTCACCGACATGCTCAAGAACGCCGAGTGCGGCGCGATCATCCAGGTCATAGGAGCGGGGTCGGGTCGGACCTTCGACATCGACGCCGCCCGCTATGGCAAGATCATCATGATGACCGACGCCGACGTCGACGGCTCCCACATCCGGACGCTCCTGCTGACGCTGTTCCAGCGCTACATGCGGCCGATGATCGAGGCGGGCCGGGTCTTCGCGGCCGTGCCGCCGCTGCACCGGATCGAGATCGTCCAGCCCAAGAAGGGGCAGGACAAGTACGTGTACACGTACTCGGACCGTGAACTGCGCGACAAGCTCATGGAGTTCCAGAGCAAGGGCATCCGCTACAAGGACTCCATCCAGCGGTACAAGGGTCTCGGTGAGATGGACGCCGACCAGCTGGCCGAGACGACGATGGACCCGCGTCACCGGACCCTGCGCCGGATCAGCCTCACCGATCTGGAGGCCGCCGAGCGGGTCTTCGATCTGCTGATGGGGAACGACGTGGCGCCGCGCAAGGAGTTCATCTCCAGCTCGGCGGCCACGTTGGACCGGTCGCGCATCGACGCGTAGTCGCTGCACAGCGCTGCGCCGGCTTGGGCAGGGGCCGGCTTCGGCTTCGTCTTCGGCCGGATTGGGGTCCCACCCGCACCGCCTGTGCGGCATTGCCGTCGGGTGCGGGTGGCCCCTGTGGGGGCTTCTCGCCCACCGCGGCTGCAGGCCTATCGGCGACATATCACCTGATGGGGTGAAGCCCTCGGAGAACGCGATCCGGGGATCTTTCCGTTCTGTCCATGCTTGGGCATGCACTCAAGCCGCGATCCCTGGTACGACGCCCTCGCCTCCGGATGGGGGGAGTCGGGCGTCGTGGACGTCCCGGAGACTGTTCCGCCGGGCGCGGCCGATGTGTACCTCGAGGTGCAGCGGAGCGCGGCTTTCCAGGAAGTGCGCAGTCGGTACCGGCGGTTTGTGGTGCCGGCTGTTGTGATCTTCCTCTCGTGGTATGCGGCGTACGTCGTGGCCGCCACGACCGCGCCGGAGCTGATGGCCCGGCCCGTGGCGGGTGCCGTGAACGTGGCGATGCTGGCCGGGCTCGGGCAGTTCCTCACCACCTTCCTGCTCACCTGGGCCTACGCCCGTCACGCGCGGCTGCGCCGGGACCGGGCGGCGCTGGAACTGCGCTGGGACACCCAGGAGTTGGCCCGCGTCACCAGGGGAGGTGCCGCGTGACGCACGACCACCAGACGCCGGCGCTGATTCTGTTCAGCCTGTTCGTCGCGATCACGCTGGCGATCACGACCTGGGTGAGCCGCAACCGGCGTGGTTCCGCAGAGGAGTTCTACGCGGGCGGCCGGCTCTTCTCGCCCATGGAGAATGGTTTTGCCATCGCGGGTGACTACATGTCGGCCGCCTCCTTCCTCGGCATCTCCGGGCTCATCGCCCTCTTCGGCTACGACGGGATGCTGTACTCGGTGGGCTTCCTCGTGGCCTGGCTGGTGGTGCTGTTCCTCGTCGCCGAACTCGTGCGCAACTGCGGGCGGTTCACGCTCGCCGACGTGGTCGCCGCGCGAATGCGAGAGCGCCCCGTGCGGATCGCGCTGGGAACTTCCTCGGTCACCGTGTCCGTTCTGTATCTGGTGGCGCAGATGGTGGGCGCGGGCACCCTGGTCGCGCTGCTGCTCGGGGGCAAGGGCGAGGCGGTGCAGGCCTGGACCGTCATCGGCGTCGGCGCGCTCATGGTGATCTATGTGTCGTTGGGAGGGATGCGGGCCACCACCTGGATCCAGATCGTCAAGTCGGTCCTGCTGCTCGGCGGCACCGTGGCGTTGACCGTGCTCGTCCTGCTGCGCTTCCACGGCGACTTCGACCGGCTGCTGGTCACCGCGGCCGAGCGCAGTGGTCACGGCGCGGCGTTCCTGGCACCCGGGCTGAAGTACGGCGTTGACTGGACGGCCCGGTTCGACTTCATCAGCCTCGGCCTCGCGCTGGTGCTGGGCACAGCGGGGCTGCCGCACATCCTGTCCCGCTTCTACACCGTGCCCACCGCTCGCGCGGCACGGCGGTCGGTGGTGTGGGCGATCGGGCTCATCGGCGGCTTCTACCTGATGACGATCGTGCTCGGGTTCGGCGCGGCCGCGATCGTCGGGCCCGAGGCCGTACGCGGGTCGAACGCGGCCGGGAACACGGCAGTTCCGCTGCTCGCCCTCGATCTCGGCGGCGGCGCGGACTCCACGGGAGGAACGGTTCTCTTTGCCATCGTGGCCGCCATCGCCTTCGCCACGATCCTCGCCGTGGTCGCCGGAATCACGCTCGCCTCCTCGGCGTCCGTGGCCCACGACCTGTACGCCTCGCTACGGCCGCGGCGCGCCAAGCCCCGCAACGAAGTTGCCGTGGCGCGTGTCGCGGCGGTCGGCATCGGCGTGGTCGCGATCGCCCTCGGACTGCTGGCCCGCGACCTCAATGTCGCCTTCCTCGTGGGACTCGCCTTCGCCGTCGCCGCGTCCGCCAATCTGCCGGTGCTGCTCTACTCCTTGTTCTGGCGGGACTTCACCACGCGGGGCGCCGTATGGGCCGTCTACGGGGGCCTGATCCCGGCCGTGGTGCTGGTGGCGCTGTCGCCGGTCGTATCGGGCAGCCCCGAATCGCTGTTCCCTGGTGTCGACTTCCAGTACTTCCCCCTGCAGAACCCGGGGCTTGTCTCGATCCCGCTGGGCTTTGTCGCGGGCTGGCTCGGCACGCTCATCTCGTCCGAGGCACCCGACGAGGCCAAGCACGCGGAGGTCGAGGTGCGGTCGCTGACGGGGGCGGGGGCCGCATAGGCCCGATGGTGGAAGCGGTCGGGGACGCTCGCACCGACATGGCAATGGGTCGAGCGGTCGGGTGATACGTTGCGCGGCCCGCATCCGTATGAAGAAGGGGCACGGTTCCTTCCCCCGCCCCCACGGGCCGTGCCTCAGGCGCGGGTCGCCCACACGTAACGGTGTTCCGGGCGACCCGCGTCACCGTACTTGAGGGTGAGCCGGGCCCGCCCCGTACGCTCCAGGAGCTTGAGATAGCGCTGGGCGGTCTGACGGCTCACTCCGGTCCGCTCGGCGATCTCCTGGGCCGACAGCGGGCCTTCGGCGTTCATCAGGGCGCGCCGTACGAGTTCCGCGGTGGTGGGGGAGTGGCCCTTGGGCAGGTCGGGCTCCGAAGACGCCGACAGGGCGCCGAAAATGCGGTCCACCTCGGCCTGCTCCGCCTCGCCGCCGCCGTCCAGGGTGCGGCGCAGTTCGCCGTACGCCTCCAGCTTGGCGCGCAGGCCCGCGAAGGCGAACGGCTTGACCAGGTACTGCAGCGCCCCGTGCCGCATCGCCGCCTGCACGGTCGACACGTCCCGCGCCGCCGTCACCATGATCACGTCGGCCTGGTGGCCGCGCCGGCGCATCTCCTGGACGACCGCGAGGCCCGTCTCGTCGGGCAGATAGTGATCCATGAGGACCAGGTCCACGCGGGGCAGCTCCTCCACCTGGCGAAGCGCTTCGGCCGCGCTGTGCGCCTCGCCGGCCACGTGGAATCCCGGCACCTTCTCGACGTAGGCGGCGTTGACCCGCGCCACGCGCGTGTCGTCGTCCACGACCAGGACCTCGATCATCGCGACTCCTCCTCGGCGACGGTCTGCGCATCTGACGGCACGGCGAGGGCAGGCTCCAGATCCGGCTCGGCCAGTGCTTCGGGCAGGACGACAGTGAACTCCGCGCCGCCGCCGGCCGCCTCGCCCACTGTTGCGGTGCCACCCTGCCGTTCGGCGAACCTGCGCACCAGGGAGAGGCCGATGCCGCGCTCACGGTGAGCCGGGGGCTTCTTGGTGGACCACCCCTCGGTGAAGATCAACTCGCGCTGCTCCTCGGGGATTCCCGGCCCCGTGTCGCGTACCCGGAGGGTCGCTGTCCGCCCCTCGGCACGCAGTTCGACCTCCACGCGCGGGTGCGCCGTGCCCGCGGCGGCGTCCAGAGCGTTGTCCACGAGGTTGCCGACGATCGTGACGAGCCCCCTGGGGTCGATCAGCCGGTCCGGGAGCCCGGTGCGGTCCGAGAGACGCAGCGCGACGCCCCGCTCGGCCGCCACGGTCGCCTTGCCCACCAACAGTGCGGCGAGCAGCGGGTCCTGGATCTTCTCGGCGACCTGCTCGGCGGTTTCCCGGTGGTCGCCGACCACCTCGCCGACGAACTCCACGGCGTCGTCGTACATCTCCAGTTCGAGCAGTCCGAGGAGCGTGTGCATGCGGTTGGCGTGCTCGTGGTCCTGGGCGCGCAGGGCGTCGATCAGCCCGCGCGTGGAGTCGAGCTCCCGGCCGAGCTGCTCCAGCTCGGTGCGGTCGCGCAGGGTGGCGACGGCGCCGCCGTCGTCGGTGGGCATGCGGTTGGCGACCAGGACACGCTGACCGCGGACCGTGAGCAGATCGGTGCCCGTCACCCGGCCGGCCAGCACGTCGGTCGTACGGCCCCCGCCGAGCGCCTCGTCGAGGGACCGGCCGACGGCCTCGTCACCGAGGCCCAGCAGGCGCCGCGCCTCGTCGTTGAGGAGGCGGATGCGGCCGGTGCGGTCCAGGGCGACGACACCCTCCCGGATGCCGTGCAGCATCGCCTCGCGCTCCGCGAGCAGCGCCGAGATGTCGGAGAAGGCCAGGTCGCGGGTCTGCCGCTGGACCCGGCGGGAGATGAGCCAGGCGGCCAGCGCGCCGACCGCCAGGGCGCCGCCCGCGTAGGCGAGCAGCCCCGGGATCGCGTGCAGCAGACGGGCCCGCACGCTGTCGTAGGCGATACCGACCGAGACGGCTCCGATGATCCTGCCGTCGTCGTCGCGCAGCGGCACCTTGCCGCGGGCGGTGCGGCCCAGGGTCCCGTCGTCGATCTGCATGACCTCGTGGCCGGCGAGGGCCTGGCCCGGGTCGGTCGAGACGATTCTGCCGACCTCGCCCGGGGTGGGGTGGGACCAGCGCACCCCGCGCCGGTCCATCACGACGACGTACTCGGCCTTGGTGGCCTCGCGGATCCGCTCCGCCTCCCGCTGGACCGGCCCGCCGGTGGTCGCGGGGGTGTTCGCCAGGTCCTCGGCGATATCCGGCTGTGCCGCGGTGGTCTGCGCGATCGACAGCGCGCGCCGCATCGCCTGGTCGTCCAGCTGATCGCTGAGCGGGGCGAGAAACAAACCGGTCGCGAGCACCGCGACTCCCGCGGCGATCGCCACCTGCATCAGCAGCACCTGCGCGAACATCCGCCGGGGCAGAGCGAGGCGCAGGCGACGTGCGGAGGGAGTGCGGCTCATACCCATGACGGTACGTGGGCGTGTCGGCGCCGCTGGAGGGGTGTGGCGTGGATCTCTTGATCAATGTCGGGCCGCCGGTCCACCGGACGGTGGGCCGGCGCCCCTGATCAGCCGGCGACTGCCGTTGTCACGGTGAGCTCACGCACCGCCACGACGTCCATCCGCGCGGGTGAGCCGAGCACCGAACCGCAGCTCTCGGGCCGTGGCGGCACGGACGCCTCCTGTGCGACGACGACCCGCCAGTGGCGCCCGTCCACGTGCGCGACCGTCACTTCCCACCGCGGGGCCGCGCCGTCCGTGCGCACGACACTCAGGGCTTCGGCGGCGTACACACCCGCGGCCGAGCGCACGGCCAGCTCGGCCGCCTGGCCCGGTCGCTCCCAGGCCGAGTTCCCGCGGCACCCCTGCACGACGATCCGGCCCTCCTGAACGCTGTGCAGGACCTCTTTGACGGCGTGGGCCTGCGCCCGCCCGTAGGCATAGCCGTACGGCAGCACGAGCAACGTCGGTGAGAACCGGTGGCCGCCCAGATGGGTGACCTCCCAGACGCCGTCCACGCCGGAGGCGGCGAGCTCGGCGGCGAGAGGGCGGCCGAGGAGCGCGCAGCAGCGGTCGCGCTTGCCGTTGGTGCACACGAGCGCGAGCGGGCCCCTGGTGTGGGGCTGCCCCTGGAGCGCCGAGCCGAAGGAGCGGTGGTCGCCCTTGCCGAGCGCGGCGAAGTCCAGGTCGAGCAGCTGCCGGGGGTCGCGGGTGGTGGCGGAGTGCAGCCATACGTTGCCGGGTGCGGTGTGGGCCGCGTAGACCCGGCGCTCGGCCAGGGTCCCGCAGTCGGCGTGCCGGCCGGGGCGGCGGATCAGCGCGATCCGCACGCCCGTGCCCTGCGCGGCCGCCTCCAGGGCACGGCCCAGAGCGGGATCCAGGTGGCTCTGCGTGAGCGCCTTGGCACCCCACGGGCCGGGCTGCTCGAGCAACAGCCAGGTCGTCGCGGTCGCCGCAGTCCCCGCGATGGGCTCGTCGAGGTCCTGCGAGACGGTTGAGCACGTACTCACAGAGGTGAGCCTAACCTGACTTGTGTGGCGGTGGCGGCTCGAGGGGCTGACACACGTGTGGCCTGGAGCCGTTCTGGCGCCAGGCCTCATCGGTGGAGATCGAGCAGTGACGGGGTGCCGGCTGCTCGCCGGGTCGGTGGCCCGGCTCGCTCAACGGTTGCGCGCGGGCCGGGGAGCGTGACGGTACGGGTCTGGGGTGGACGCGTGCTCGTGCGGTGGGCTCAGGCGTCGGGGATGTCTGCCTTGGCGCGGATGAGAGTCTCCCGGCTGACGATGACGATGCGCTCGTAGTCGGCGCGGGCGGCATCGGCGGGCAGTTCCGGGTCAAGCGCCTCGGTGGCCTCGGTGCCGATCACGGCGAAATTCCCGTCGCTGAGTTCGAACACGTCCGGGCAGTTGGCTCCTGAGTTACTGCCTCGGGCGCTCGGAGGCACACCGATACGGCGCACGATTTTCAAGGGTTACCGTTCCTTACCAAAGATCTGGGCACAGTGGTGGAACAGAAACTACTGGAAGGCTACCGGGTTTGGTGGGTCGTTCGCGGCGGCATGGGCAAAAGTCACCCGCTCGTGCCTGAGGGGCGGCAGCTTGATCGGAGACGTGGTAATGGCCGTCAGCCGGACGGCGGTTCGCCCACAACCCACCACTCGTCCGTATCGGCCTCGTCGAGGTCCCTGACCAGGCCGTCGACCATACGTCCGATTTTCGCTTCCTCGGACGATTCATTGAGGGTCGCGCGCTGAGCCTTTGACGCCGTCCAGTATTCGCGGAACACGGGGCTCTGAAAGAACTCGCGCAGATATTCGTACAACTCATCCCGATCCAGGATTCCCGCCCGGTAAAGGTGGTAGAGGTGGACGTACCACGCATTGGCATAGAAAAACTGCCGCCGCTTCTCCGCTGGGATGCTTTTGTCGTAGGTGTCGATCACAGCCGCCAGTGAAGGATCGTCGATCGCTCGGGCCAGTAACTCCCAGTGCATGCGCTGCTGGTGAGCGAGCGCCTTTCGGCGGACTGCCAACTCCTCGAGTGCCAGTCGCCTCTCCTCCAGGCGTGCCGCGTCGAGGCGACGCTGACGCGACGCCAGCGTGGCCGTGGCGAGCAGCAGGCTCAGTGCGGCCGAGCCCAGCCTCCTCGCCGAGTGCTTCCGTGTGGCCATGTCAATTACCCCCGATCAAACGGCCGTCCGCCGGTCGTCGGGGTGCGGGTCGACTGGAGGGGACCGGCGAGCCGTGGGCGGCGCGTGCCATCTCCCAGAGTGCCGAGCGGCTCTGATCGGCGGGGAGGCGGAGAGGCGGCGCACGGAGGGAAGCGAGGGTCGCACGCTCCAGCGCCATGCCCAACGTCTGCCCGGCAAGTGCTGCTAACAATCGTTCACTTCGCAGTGATTCTTCCGGCTCGTATCCTGGGGCGGCATTCAATCTTCGTACGCGCGCCGACCTCGTGAGCCGGTGCACCCGTCGGCGTGAGAGAGGTCGCACATTGAGCCAGTCGAGCCGCGGTCCGCAGCAGGTTCCGGTCGTCGTCCTCGCCGGATTCCTTGGTTCCGGCAAGACGACTCTGCTCAACCACCTCCTTCACCGCAGCGGCGGCACCCGCATCGGCGCCATCGTCAACGACTTCGGTGCCATCGAGATCGACGCCATGGCCGTCGCCGGCGCGCTCGGCGACTCCACGGTCTCTCTCGGGAACGGCTGCCTGTGCTGTGCCGTCGACTCCAGTGAGCTGGACGTCTACCTGGAGCGGCTCGCCCGGCCCGGCACCGGCATCGACGTCATCGTCATCGAGGCCAGCGGGCTCGCCGAGCCCCAGGAACTCGTGCGCATGGTGCTCGCCAGCGAGCACCCGGGCATCGTGTACGGCGGACTCGTCGAGGTCGTCGACGCCGCCGAGTTCGAGGACACGCGCGCCAAGCACCCCGAGATCGACCGGCATCTCGCCCTCGCCGACCTCGTTGTCGTCAACAAGCTGGATCGTGCGGAGGACGGGGAGCGCGTCATCGGGCTGGTCCGCGAGCTCACCGACGGCGCCGCCGTCGTCCCCGCCGCCTACGCCCGTATCGACCCCGAGTTCCTCTTCGACTGCCGGCCCGGCGAGGAGCGCATCGGGCAGCTGTCCTTCGACGACCTGCATGGGCACGATGAGCCTCATCAGGACCACACCGGCCACCTGCACACCGGCTACGACAGCCTCTCCTTCACCTCCGAGACCCCCCTCGACCCGCGCCGGCTGATCGCCTTCCTCGACAGCAGGCCTCAGGGGCTGTACCGGATCAAGGGCTATGTCGACTTCGGACCGCACGACACCGTGAACCGCTACGCCGTGCACGCTGTCGGGCCGTTCCTGCGCTTCTACCCTGAGCCCTGGCCGGCCGCCGACGCCCGCCTCACCCAGCTCGTGCTCATCGGCTCCGGCATCGACACCGCTGCCCTGGCCAAGGAGCTGGAGGCGTGCAAGAGCGACGCCCCACACGCCGACGAGCACGGCATGTGGGGCGTCCTGCGCTACGTACAGGACCCGGAGGACGGGGCCTTCGAGGAGGCCTAGACCGGGCCGGCCACCACCGACACCGTCTTCGGCAGCGACACCCCCGAGCCGTCACGGCGCGGGTCGATCTCCGGGAGGTCGGCCGGCGTGCCGTTCTTCTGTGCGGCTCGTGCCGGGACGGCGCCCGCCCAGGCCAGGGCCAGGCAGTCCTCGCCCTTGAGGAACCGCTGGCAGCGCACGCCTCCGGTGGCGCGGCCCTTGCGGGGGTACTGGTCGAACGGCGTCAGCTTGGCCGTCGTCTGGACCGAGTCGTCCAGCGTGCCGCGCGAGCCCGCGACCGTGAACACCACCGCGTCGACCGCCGGGTCCACGGCCGTGAAGGAGATCACCTTCGCGCCCTCGGTGAGCTTGATGCCCGCCATACCGCCGGCCGCGCGGCCCTGCGGGCGGACCTGCGAGGCCTGGTAGCGCAGCAGCTGTGCGTCGTCCGTGATGAAGACCAGGTCCTCCTCACCCGTGCGCAGCTCGATCGCGCCGACGATCCGGTCGCCCTCCTTCAGGGTGATGACCTCCAACTCGCCCTTGTTGGTCGGGTAGTCGGGCACCACGCGCTTGACGACACCTTGTTCCGTGCCGATCGCCAGGCCGGGGGAGGACTCGTCGAGCGTGGTCAGGCAGACCAGGGTCTCGTCGCCCTCCAGCGAGACGAACTCCGACAGGGGCGCGCCGCCCGAGAGGTTCGGCCGCGCCGCGGTCTCCGGCAGCTGCGGCAGATCGACGACGTTGATCCGCAGCAGCCGGCCCGTGGACGTCACCGCGCCCACCTCGCCGCGGGCCGTGGCCGGCACCGCCGAGATGATCACGTCGTGCTTGGAGCGCTTCGCCTCGCCGTCCTCCCCGAACGGGTCGCCGTTCGCCGTACGGGCCAGCAGACCCGTCGAGGACAGCAGCACCCGGCACGGGTCGTCCGCCACCTGAAGCGACACGGTGGCGACCGGCGAACCCGCCGACTCCAGCAGGACCGTACGCCGTTCGGTACCGAACTTCTTGGCGACCGAGGCCAGTTCCGCGGAGACCAGCTTGCGCAGCTCCGCGTCCGAGTCGAGGATCCGCGTCAGCTCGGCGATCTCCCCGTTCAGCCGCTCCTTCTCCGCCTCCAGCTCGATGCGGTCGTACTTGGTGAGACGGCGCAGCGGCGTGTCGAGGATGTACTGGGTCTGGACCTCGCTCAGCGAGAAGCGCTCCATCAGGCGCTCCTTCGCCTGCGCGGAGTTCTCGCTGGAGCGGATCAGGCGGATGACCTCGTCGATGTCCAGCAGCGCCGTGAGCAGGCCCTCGACCAGGTGCAGGCGGTCGCGGCGCTTGGTGCGGCGGAACTCGCTGCGGCGCCGGACGACCTCGAAGCGGTGGTCGAGGTAGACCTCCAGCAGCTCCTTCAGGCCCAGGGTGAGGGGCTGGCCGTCGACCAGCGCGACATTGTTGATGCCGAAGGACTCCTCCATCGGCGTCAGCTTGTACAGCTGCTCCAGGACCGCCTCCGGCACGAAGCCGTTCTTGATCTCGATGACCAGGCGCAGGCCGTGCTCGCGGTCAGTGAGGTCCTTGACGTCGGCGATGCCCTGCAGCTTCTTCGAGCCGACCAGGTCCTTGATCTTGGCGATCACCTTCTCCGGGCCGACCGTGAAGGGCAGTTCGGTGACGACGAGACCCTTGCGGCGGGCGGTCACGGTCTCGATCTCGACCGTGGCGCGGATCTTGAAGGTGCCGCGGCCCGTCTCGTACGCGTCCCGGATGCCGGCCAGGCCGACGATCCGGCCACCGGTGGGCAGGTCGGGGCCCGGGACGTGCTTCATCAGGGTTTCCAGATCCGCGTTCGGGTGGCGGATCAGGTGGCGGGCGGCCGCGATGACCTCGGAGAGGTTGTGCGGCGGCATGTTCGTGGCCATGCCGACAGCGATGCCCGACGCGCCGTTGACCAGGAGGTTCGGGAAGGCGGCCGGCAGCGCCACCGGCTCCCGCTCCTGGCCGTCGTAGTTGGGCGTGAAGTTGACCGTGTCCTCGTCGATCGACTCGGTCATCAGGCTGGTCGCATCGGCCTGCCGGCACTCGGTGTACCGCATGGCGGCCGGCGGGTCGTCGTTGCCCAGGGACCCGAAGTTGCCGTGGCCGTCGACCAGCGGGACGCGCATCGAGAAGGGCTGGGCCATGCGCACCAGGGCGTCGTAGATCGACGCGTCGCCGTGCGGGTGCAACTTACCCATGACCTCGCCGATGACGCGGGCGCACTTCACATAGCCGCGGTCGGGGCGCAGGCCCATCTCGTTCATCTGGTACACGATGCGACGGTGCACCGGCTTGAGGCCGTCGCGGGCGTCCGGCAGGGCGCGGGAGTAGATGACCGAGTACGCGTACTCGAGGAAGGAGCCCTGCATCTCGTCGACGACGTCGATGTCGAGGATCTTCTCCTCGTACGAGTCCTCGGGCGGCGGGTTCTTCGTGCTGCGGCGGGCCATCGCTGCCGGCTCCTCTGGTTCTGGTCGCTCGAGCGTGTGCGGATCTGACGCGGACCATTGTGGACCGCGGCACTGACAACCACCGACCAGGACCCGATGTTGGGCTCCGACCCGGCATCGCAGAAGTGTCGCCGACGCCGGGCCTCCACCGCGACAGAGAGGCGGGGCAAGAAGCGAACATCACTGTCCGGGACCGTGCTTGCGACCGGACGGGCCGAAGGCAAGCGCGCGCCGCGAGACCGTTCACCCGCCGGAGTGATCGGCGGGCACCGTGCCAGGTCGCGGGGTGTGCCGGCCCGCGTGAGCCCCCTGAGCCCGGTCGGGGCGTGCCGGGCCCACCCCGCTCGGCAGGGCCGCGGGACGGGACGACGAGCCGTGCTTGAGGGCCGTCGCGCGTGTCGTCGCGGGCCCGCACGCACCCGCATACCGGCACGGCGTTCTGACCGGGAACTTCGCCGACCCTTCGGACGCTGCATACAGTGGCAGGAACTGAGCACGAACCGCTCGACACAACGCAGTGCACGCGACCGGAAGGACACCTTGCCCATGGGTCACACGGCCACACCGGAGGCACAATCCGGCGGCCTCACCGCCACGGAGCACCGCCTGGCCAACGGCCTGCGCGTGGTGCTCTCCGAGGACCACCTCACGCCGGTCGCCGCGGTCTGCCTCTGGTACGACGTCGGCTCCCGCCACGAGGTCAAGGGCCGTACCGGACTCGCCCACCTCTTCGAGCACCTGATGTTCCAGGGCTCGAGCAGCGTGAAGGGCACGGGCCACTTCGAGCTCGTCCAGGGTGCGGGCGGCTCGCCGAACGGCACCACGAGCTTCGAGCGCACCAACTACTTCGAGACCATGCCCGCCCACCAGCTGGAGCTCGCGCTCTGGCTGGAGGCCGACCGCATGGGCAGCCTCCTGGTGGCGCTCGACGAGGAGGGCCTGGAAAACCAGCGCGACGTCGTCAAGAACGAGCGCCGGCAGCGCTACGACAACGTCCCGTACGGCACGGCGTTCGAGAAGCTGACCGCCCTGTCGTACCCCGACGGGCACCCCTACCACCACACGCCGATCGGCTCGATGGCCGACCTGGACGCGGCCAGCCTGGAGGACGCCCGCGCGTTCTTCCGCACCTACTACGCGCCCAACAACGCCGTCCTGTCGATCGTCGGCGACATCGACCCGGCGCAGACGCTCGCCTGGGTCGAGAAGTACTTCGGCTCCATCGAGTCCCACGACGGCAAGCCCGCCCCCCGCGACGGCTCGCTGCCCGAGACCATCGGCGAACAGCTGCGCGAGGTCGTCGAGGAGAACGTCCCCGCGCGCGCGATGATGGCCGCCTACCGGCTCCCGACGGACGGCACGCGCGAGTGCGACGCGGCCGACCTGGCGCTGACCGTCCTCGGCGGTGGCGAGTCCTCCCGCCTCTACAACCGTCTCGTACGCCGTGACCGTACGGCCGTGGCGGCCGGGTTCGGCCTGCTGCGCCTGGCCGGGGCGCCCTCGCTGGGCTGGCTGGACGTGAAGACGTCCGGCGACGTCGAGGTCCCGGTCATCGAGGCGGCCGTCGACGAGGAGCTCGCCCGCTTCGCGCAGGAGGGCCCCACCGCCGAGGAGATGGAGCGCGCGCAGGCCCAGCTGGAGCGCGAGTGGCTGGACCGGCTCGGCACGGTCGCGGGCCGCGCCGACGAACTGTGCCGGTACGCCGTCCTGTTCGGCGACCCGCAGCTCGCCTTCACCGCCGTGCAGCGCGTCCTCGACGTCACCGCTCAGGAGGTCCAGGCGGTCGCCCAGGCGCGTCTGCGTCCCGACAATCGCGCGGTGCTGGTGTACGAGCCGGTCGCCGACGAGGCCGAGGACCTGGAAGCCGCCGCCGACGGGGCCGCACCCGCCGGGACCACCGACGAGAACGAGGAGTCGGCGCAGTGACCGAGCTCGCCAGCATGGAGTTCCACCCGCAGCCCCAGGCGGGTCAGGCCCGGCCCTGGGCGTTTCCGGCACCGGAGCGCGGGAAGCTGGACAACGGCCTGACGGTCCTGCGCTGCCACCGCCCCGGCCAGCGCGTCGTCGCCGTCGAGGTCCTCCTGGACACGCCACTGGAGGCCGAGCCGAAGGGCCTGGACGGCATCGCCACGATCATGGCGCGCGCCTTCTCGGAGGGCACCGACAAGCACACCGCCGAGGAGTTCGCCGCCGAGCTGGAGCGCTGCGGCGCCACGCTCGACGCGTACGCCGACCACCCCGGCGTCCGCGTCAGCCTCGAGGTGCCCGTCTCCCGGCTGCCGAAGGCGCTCGGCCTGCTCGCCGACGCGCTCAGGGCGCCCGGTTTCGAGGACGCCGAGGTGGAGCGCCTGGTGCGCAACCGCCTCGACGAGATCCCGCACGAGCTGGCCAACCCCTCGCGCCGCGCCGCCAAGGAGCTGTCCAGGCAGCTGTTCCCGGCGACCTCGCGCATGTCCCGCCCGCGCCAGGGCACCGAGGACACGGTCGCCGGCATCGACTCCGCGGGCGTACGCGCCTTCTACGAGCGGCATGTGCGCCCGGCGACGTCCACCGTCGTGGTCGTCGGCGACCTCACCGGCGTCGACCTCGACGCCCTGCTCGGCGACACCCTGGGCGCCTGGACCGGCTCTTCGGCCCAGCCCCGGCCGGTCCCGCCGGTGACCGCCGACGACAGCGGGCGCGTCGTCATCGTGGACCGCCCCGGTGCCGTCCAGACGCAGCTGCTGATCGGTCGCGTGGGCCCCGACCGGCACGACCGCGTCTGGCCCGCACAGGTGCTCGGCACGTACTGCCTGGGCGGCACCCTCACCTCCCGCCTGGACAAGGTCCTGCGCGAGGAGAAGGGCTACACCTACGGTGTGCGCGCGTTCGGGCAGGTCCTGCGCTCCGCCCCGGACGGCTCGGGAGCGGCGATGCTCGCCATCAGCGGCTCCGTGGACACGCCGAACACCGGTCCTGCCCTGGACGACCTCTGGAAGGTCCTGCGCGGTGTCGCCGACGGGGGACTCACCGACGCCGAGCGGGACTTCGCCGTGCAGAACCTCGTCGGGGTGGCGCCGCTGAAGTACGAGACCGCCGCGGCCGTGGCGAGCACGCTGGCCGACCAGGTCGAGCAGAACCTGCCCGACGACTTCCAGGCGACGCTGTACCAGCAGCTCGCCGCCACCGGCACCGTCGAGGCGACCGCTGCGGCCGTGAGCGCCTTCCCGGTCGACCGCCTGGTGACGATCCTCGTCGGCGACGCGGCCGAGATCCGGGAGCCCGTCGAGGCCCTCGGCATCGGCGAAGTCAGCGTCGTGGCGGCCGAGTAGGGGACTGGCGCGGCGCCGGAGACGGCCGCACGCGTAGAGGCCCTGGTGACGGAAGACTCACCAGGGCCCCTTTATGCCCGAATTGAGGGAGAGGTTGCCTGTCTGACCTGTGGGATGCACTACAAAAGGCAGGATCCGTTTGGGGATTGAAAGATGCCCCGTTTAGCGTCTTCCGGGCTGTCCGTCAGGCACTGCGCCGCGCCCGCGGCACCGGACAGCCATCGCCGAGTCCCCGTACGGCGCGAGCCAGGGGAGCCGGGGACCCATCGAAGTCCCTGGGGTGAATCGGACGCCCGCGCAGCCGCGAGGGGGTCCGTAGGAGACCTTCCTGCTCCGAACCCGTCAGCTAACCCGGTAGGCGAGAAGGAAGGAAAGGACCAGCCACTTCATGGCGTTCACCTGCGCCACCGGGAAGCGTCCCGCGGGGAAGCACCGTCGTCCCAGCCGCTTCGAACGCACCACCGCCCGCGCCGCGGGCGTCGCCGCACTCACCGCCACCGGCGTGATCGGCACCCTGGCCGCCCCGGCGCTCGCCGCCGAACCGGCCGTCGAACAGACCGGCCTCATCCCGGTCGTCTCCGTCGAGAACTCGATCGCCGACCAGATCGACGCCCAGGCCGCCGCCCAGGAGCAGGCCGCCAAGGAGACCGCGGCCCGCAAGAAGGCCGCCGAGGAGGCCGCACGCAAGAAGGCGGCCGCGAAGGCGAAGAAGGAGCGCGAGGCCAAGGAGCGCGCCGCCCGCGAGGCCGAGCGCAAGCGCCTGCTGTCCTACGTCGCCCCGATCTCCGGCTCGTACGTCTCCACGGGCTACAAGACCGGCGGCGCCCTCTGGTCCTCCGGCAGCCACACCGGCGTCGACTTCCATGCCGCCAGCGGCACCTCGGTCCACTCGGTGGCCGCCGGCGCCGTCGTGGAGGCCGGCTGGGACGGGTCGTACGGCAACCAGGTCGTGATCAAGATGAACGACGGCACCTACACCCAGTACGGCCACATGTCGTCCATAGCCGTCTCGGTGGGGCAGACCGTCACCCCCGGTCAGCAGATCGGTCTGTCCGGCGCCACCGGCAACGTCACCGGGCCGCACCTGCACTTCGAGGCCCGCACGACGCAGGAGTACGGCTCCGACATCGACCCCGTCGCCTACCTGCGCTCGCACGGCGTGAACCTCTGACGCCCCACCTCTGACGCTCACACCGCGTCTTCCGAAAGCCCCGGCTCCCCGAGCCGGGGCTTTCGGCGTTTCGAACGGCCCGCTGTCCAAAAAATATCCATGGATTCCGGCCCGCCGTCGGAAATTCCGGCCGGTTGCAATAGAGTCACTGAACACACGTCATTCGTCGACGTTTCACGGGGATTAAGGCGGAGGTCGGTCATGCGTATTCCGGCGCACTCGGTATGCACCGCGATCCGGGACGACATCGTCGCCGGGGTCCACGCGCGCGGCGGCAGGCTCACCGAAGAACTCCTCGCCCGCCGCTACGGCGTCTCCCGAGTCCCCGTGCGCGAGGCCCTGCGCACCCTGGAGGCGGAGGGCTTCGTGGTGACCCGGCGGCACGCGGGCGCGTGCGTCGCCGAACCGAGCGAGCAGGAGGCCGCCGACCTGCTGGAGATGCGCACCCTCCTGGAGCCGCTCGGCGCCTCCCGGGCCGCCCAGCGGCGCACCGAGGCCCATCTGAAGGTCCTGCGCGGCCTGGTCAGGCTGGGCCAGGAGCGGGCCAGGCGGGGAAACAGCGAGGATCTGCGCTCCCTGGGCGGCTGGTTCCACGAGACGCTGGCCCAGGCCTCCGGCAGCCCCGCCCTGACCTCGATGCTGACCCAGCTGCGCCACAAGATCGCCTGGATGTACGCCGTCGAGGCGCCGGCCGACCCCGTGGAGTCCTGGACCGAGCACGGCGCGATCGTGGACGCGGTGGCGCGCGGCGACGGCGAGCGCGCCCGCGCGATCACGGCGCTGCACACCGAGCGCTCGATCTCCGCGCACCGGCTGCGCTTCGGCTCCCGCGGTGATCGCACGGAGCGTGTGAGGAATTCGCAACATCCCGTAAACATGCCGAGCCTGCGGCATTAACACGGGCGCCGTATACAAAGAGGAGATATTCGGAGGCGGCGAATTCTCGCTGCCATTTTCGGATGTGCAGGTAATTCTCGGGCCCGCCCGCCTCGAAAGCGGGACCGCCTGCTCGAAAACACGAAGCCGGTGCCGAAAACAGTGAAGCCGCGCCCGCCGGAAAGGCGAGCGCGGCTTCACCGCTTGCTGTGGGAGGTCCCGCTCAGGTCCGTCAGACCGTCTCGGGCAGCTCCTCGAGGCCCTCGGAGACCAGCTTCGCCAGACGGTCGAGGGCGGTGTCCGCACTCTCGGCGTCGGAGGCGAGGACGATCTCCTCGCCGCCCTGGGCGCCCAGGCCCAGGACGGCCAGCATGGAGGCCGCGTTGACGGGGTTGCCGTCGGCCTTGGCGATCGTCACCGGGACGCCTGTGGCCGTGGCGGCTCGGACGAAGATGGAGGCGGGGCGGGCGTGGAGGCCCTCGGCCCAGCCGACGTTGACGCGGCGCTCAGCCATGTGATGCTGCCCTTCGGTTTTCAGGGTTGTCTAGACCAGTTTCCCACACCCGTGAAGCACGACGGAACTGGACGAACGTCTGACGAACGTCCCCTCCTGAGGTGACCGTCGGGTCGCGGCCTCGACCCCACGTACGTCCTGAACAGACTGCCTCGCGCCGTTGTCGTACGCGAGCCGTACTCTGGGCCCATGCAGAGCGCCTCGGACAGGCACGCGTACCCCGCCCACTGGGAAGCCGACGTGGTGCTGCGCGACGGCGGCACCGCGCGCATCCGCCCCATCACCGTTGATGACGCCGAGCGCCTGGTCAGCTTCTACGAGCAGGTGTCGGACGAGTCGAAGTACTACCGCTTCTTCGCGCCCTACCCGCGGCTGTCCGCAAAGGACGTCCACCGCTTCACGCACCACGACTTTGTGGACCGGGTGGGACTCGCGGCCACGGTGGGCGGCGAGTTCATCGCCACCGTACGCTACGACCGGATCGGCACCGACGGAATGCCCGCGTCCGCGCCCGCCGACGAGGCCGAGGTCGCCTTCCTCGTCCAGGACGCCCACCAGGGTCGCGGTGTTGCCTCCGCCCTGCTCGAACACATCGGTGCGGTCGCGCGCGAACGCGACATCCGCCGCTTCGCCGCCGAGGTGCTGCCCGCCAACAATAAGATGATCAAGGTGTTCACGGACGCCGGGTACACCCAGAAACGCAGCTTCGAGGACGGTGTCGTCCGCCTGGAGTTCGACCTGGAGCCGACGGATCGCTCGCTCGCCGTGCAGTACGCACGCGAACAGCGCGCCGAGGCCCGGTCCGTGCAGCGGCTGCTGGTGCCCGGCTCGGTCGCCGTCATCGGTGTCGGCCGCACCCCGGGCGGGGTGGGCCGCAGCGTCCTGGGCAACATCAGCGACGCCGGGTTCACCGGACGGCTGTACGCGCTGAACAGGGCGTTCCCAGAGGACCTCAAGGAACTCGACGGCGTGCCCGCGCACCGCTCCATGCACGACATCGAGGAGCAGGTCGACCTCGCGGTGGTCGCCGTGCCGGCCGCGTACGTCCCCGACGTGGTCGCCGAATGCGGCGAGCATGGCGTGCAGGGGTTGGTCGTGCTCTCCGCCGGGTACGCCGAGAGCGGGCCCGACGGCCGCGAGCGGCAGCGTGAACTCGTACGGCAGGCACGCGCCTACGGCATGCGCATCATCGGGCCGAACGCCTTCGGGGTCATCAACACCTCCGCCGACGTACGGCTGAACGCCTCCCTGGCCCCCGAGATGCCCCGCCCGGGCCGCATCGGCCTGTTCGCGCAGTCCGGCGCGATCGGCATCGCGCTGCTGTCCCGGCTCCACCGGCGCGGCGGCGGTGTGACCGGGGTCACCGGGGTGTCGACCTTCGTCTCGTCAGGCAACCGGGCCGACGTGTCCGGCAACGACGTCCTTCAGTACTGGTACGACGACCCGGACACCGATGTCGCCCTGATGTACCTGGAGTCCATCGGCAACCCGCGCAAGTTCAACCGCCTCGCCCGGCGTACGGCGGCGGCCAAGCCGTTGGTCGTGGTGCAGGGCGCGCGACACGGCGGAGCGGCGCCGCAGGGCCATGCCGTGCGCGCCACGCGGCTGCCGCACGCCACGGTGTCCGCGCTGCTGCGGCAGGCCGGGGTGATCCGGGTGGACACGATCACCGAGCTGGTGGACGCGGGCCTGCTGCTCGCGCGCCAGCCGCTGCCGACCGGCCCGCGGGTCGCGATCCTCGGCAACTCCGAGTCGCTGGGGCTGCTGACGTATGACGCGTGTCTGTCCGAGGGGCTGCGACCGCTGCCGCCGCTGGACCTGACGACGGGGGCCTCCGCGGCGGACTTCCACGAGGCGCTGTCGCACGCGCTCGCCGACGAGACGTGCGACGCGGTCGTCGTCACCGCCATACCCGCGATCGGCGACGCGTCGACCGGCGACGCCGAGCTGGCACAGGCCCTGCGGTCGGCGGCCGAGCAGGTGCCGGGGAAGCCGGTGCTGGTGGTCCACGTCGAGCTGGGCGGCCTCGCCGAAGCCCTGTCAGCCGCGGCGAGCACCGCACCGCAGGCGGACCGGAAGACGCCCGGCGCCCAGATCCGCCCCCACCCGTTCCGCCCCCTGGACTTCCAGGCCGGGAACCCGGCCGAGCAGCCGGACACCGCGCAGGGCCCGACGACCCTCATCCCCGCCTACCCCGCCGCCGAGCGCGCCGTCCGCGCCCTCGCCGAAGCCGTCAACTACGCGCAGTGGCGGCGCGACGCGGCCGACCCCGGCAAGGTGCCCGAGTACGAGGACATCGACGAGAAGGGCGCCGCCCAGCTGATCGGCGGGCTGCTCGCACGCGGTCAGGGGCTCACGCTCGGCACGGACGAGACCTGTGACCTGCTCGGGAAGTACGGCATCGACGTGCACCGAGCCCTGCACGCGCCCACCCCGGACGCCGCCGCCGACGCCGCCCGCACTCTCGGGTACCCCGTCGCCCTCAAGGCCACCGCCCCGCACCTGCGGCACCGCGCCGACCTCGGCGGCGTGCGGCTCGATCTCGCCGACGAGGAGCAACTGCGGCGGGCGTACGCCGAGTTGACGGACCTGTTCGGCAGGCCGGAGGAGCTGCGGCCGGTCGTGCAGAGCATGGCACCGCGCGGCGTCGACACCGTCGTACGGGCCGTGATCGACCCGGCGGCCGGTGCCGTCCTGTCCTTCGGTCTCGCCGGTGCCGCCTCGCAGCTGCTCGGGGACATGGCGCACCGGCTGATCCCGGTCACCGACCGCGAGGCGACCTCGATCGTCCGCTCCATCCGGACGGCACCGCTCCTCTTCGGCTGGCGCGGCTCCACTCCCGTCGACACACCTGCGCTGGAGGAGCTGCTGCTGCGGGTGTCGCGGCTGGTCGACGACCACCCCGAGGTCGTCGCGGTCACCCTGGAACCGGTCGTCGTCGCCACCCACGGCCTGAGCGTGCTCGGCGCCTCCGTCCGCCTCGCGCCGCCGCCCGCCAGGGACGACCTCGGACCGAGGACGCTGCCGACGTACTGAGAGCGCCCGCAGCGGTGCCTCGCAGTCAGTGCGCCCCCGTAGGATGGGCGTCATGGCCAAGACCAGTACGACGACCCAGGGGCTGCGTGCGGCGATCGAGCGCAGCGGCTACTATCCGGCCCTCGTGGCCGAGGCGGTGGAGGCCGCTGTGGGCGGCGAGCCCATCCGGTCGTACCTGGTCCATCAGGAGACGACGTTCGACCAGAACGAGGTGCGGCGGCACGTGACCGTGCTCGTCCTCACCCACAACCGCTTCATCGTCAGCCACACCGACGAGCAGGCCGCCGACAGCACCTCCCCGACGCCGTACGCCACGACGTCCACCGAGTCCGTGAAGCTCGGCCGGATCTCCTCGGTCGTCGTCAGCCGCGTCGTCGCCAACCCGGAGTCGTACACGCCGGGCACGCTGCCCCGCGAGATCGTGCTCACCATCGGGTGGGGCGCGGTCGCCCGGCTCGACCTGGAGCCCGCCGCCTGCGGGGACCCCAACTGCGAGGCCGACCACGGCTACACGGGCAGCTCCACGGCGGACGACCTCAGCCTGCGCGTCAGCGAGGCCGGCGACGGACCGGAGACCGTGCGCCAGGCGCTCACCTTCGCTCAGTCGCTCTCCGAGGCGACCGCGGACATCGCCCGCTGAGATGATCCAGCCCACCGCCTGGGACTCCCACCCGGAACCCCTCGCCGTCGACTCCGCGCCCGTCCCCGAGTACGGCAGCGGCTCGCTCGCCGATCTGCTGCCCACGCTGGCCGCCGGCATGGCCGTACCGGGTATGACCGCCGCGATCCCCGAGCTGGCCGCCGCCGACCGCGCCTGCGTGTTCCTGATCGACGGCCTCGGCTGGGAGCAGCTCAAGGCGCACCCCGAGGAAGCGCCGTTCATGACGTCGCTCCTGAGCAGCTCGCGCGGCGGCACCGGACACCCGATCACCACCGGCTACCCCGCGACCACCGCGACCTCCCTCGCCTCCGTCGGCACCGGCCTGCCGCCGGGCGCGCACGGCCTGCCCGGGTACACCGTGCGCAACCCCGAGACCGACGATCTGATGAACCAGCTGCGCTGGCAGCCGTGGACGTCACCGCGCGTCTGGCAGCCGTACCCCACGGTCTTCCAGCTGGCGCAGCAGGCGGGCGTGCACGCGGCGCAGGTGTCGTCGCCCACCTTCCAGAACACCCCGCTGACCAAGGTCGCGCTCAGTGGCGGAACGTTCCTGGGGCGGCTGGCCGGCGAGGACCGTATGGACCTCGCGGCCGAGCAACTGGCCGCAGGCGACCGCTCCCTGGTCTACACGTACTACGCCGAACTCGACGGCGCCGGCCACCGCTACGGCGTCGACTCCGACACCTGGCGCGGCCAGCTCATGTACGTCGACCGGCTCGTCCAGCGTCTCGCCGAGCAGTTGCCGCCGCGCACCGCGCTGTACGTCACCGCCGACCACGGCATGATCGACGTGCCCTTCGACGAGCAGCACCGCATCGACTTCGACGAGGACTGGGAGCTGCGCGCCGGCGTCGCCCTGCTCGGCGGCGAGGGCCGCGCGCGGCACGTGTACGCGGTGCCCGGCGCCGCGAACGACGTCCTGACCTGCTGGCGCGAGGTGCTCGGCGAGCAGTTCTGGGTGGCCTCCCGGGACGAGGCGATCGCGGCGGGCTGGTTCGGGCCACGGATCGACGAGCGGGTGTACGGGAGGATCGGCGACGTGATCGCGGCCGCGCGGGACGACGTCCTGATCATCGCGTCCGAGCGGGAGCCGAAGGAGTCGGCGATGGTCGGCAACCACGGTTCGATGACCCCCGCGGAGCAGTTGGTCCCCCTGCTCGAAGTACGCTCCTGAAACCTCCGCAGCCCGCCGTAGCCGACCTCTCCGCCGAAAGGTGCTCAACTCAACATGCCCGAGCTGGTGTTCTTCTCCGGAACGATGGACTGCGGGAAGTCGACGCTGGCTCTCCAGATCGAGCACAACCGTTCGGCGCGCGGGCTCGCGGGCATGATCTTCACGCGTGACGACCGCGCCGGCGAGGGCAAGCTGTCCTCGCGCCTCGGCCTGGTCACGGACGCGGTGGAGGTCGAGGACGGCGTGGACCTGTACGCGTACGTCGTCGACCACCTCTCCCGGGGCGGCCGCGCGGACTACGTCATCGCCGACGAGGCCCAGTTCCTCGCGCCCGACCAGATCGACCAACTCGCGCGCGTGGTCGACGACCTGGGCCTGGACGTCTACGCCTTCGGCATCACGACCGACTTCCGCAGCAAGCTGTTCCCGGGCTCGCAGCGCCTGGTGGAACTGGCCGACCGGGTCGAGGTGCTCCAGGTGGAGGCCCTGTGCTGGTGCGGGGCCCGCGCCACGCACAACGCCCGCACGATAGGCGGCGAGATGGTCGTCGAGGGCGCCCAGGTGGTCGTAGGTGACGTCAACCAGGCGGACGCCGTCGGCTACGAGGTCCTGTGCCGCCGCCACCACCGACGCCGTATGACGGCCGCGAGCGCACGGGCGGCGGCGCTGTCCCCGGACGTCCTGCCGGTGCATTCGGTCTGAGCCGAGGTCCCGTTCGGCGAGGTCTCGTTCGGCGCCCTTGCTCCCGAGCCCGTCAGCGCGGGTCCTGGATCAGGGCGAACCGGGCCCCCTCGGGGTCCGCCACCGTCGCCACGCGGCCGTGTGCGCTGTCGTGGGCCGGCTTGAGGACGTGGCCGCCGAGGTCGACGACCCGATCCAGCGTCTCGTCCGTGTCGGCGACCTCGAAGTACGTCACCCAGTGCGGGCCCCGGTCGCGCGGCAGGGAGGTGCCGACGCCGTGGATGCCGGCGACCGGGCGGCCGTCGACGAGCAGGGTGAGGTAGTCGAAGTCGGCGGAGACCACCGGCTCCTCCTCGTAGGCGAACACGGTCTCGTAGAACTTGGCCACGTTCACGGACTCGAAGGTCAGCAGCTCGTTCCAGGCCGGGGTGCCGGGCACGCCCGTGATGGCCGTGCCGCGGTGTTCGGCCCCTTGCCAGATGCCGAAGACGGCGCCGGACGGGTCGGAGCAGATCGCCAGCCGGCCGGCCTCGGCGGCGTCCAGCGGGCCCACGCCGACCGTGCCGCCGCACAGCCGTACCGTATCGGCGGTCTGGCCGACGTTGTTCGAGGCGAGGTAGGGCGTCCAGGCGATGGGGAGGAGGCGGTCGGGCGGCAGCTGGCCGATGCCGGCCACCTCACGGCCGTTCAGCAGGGCCCGCACGTAGGGGCCGAGTTGCTGGGGGCCGGGCTGGAACTCCCAGCCGAACAACGCGCCGTAGAAGTCCTGGGTCGCGGCCAGTCCGTGCACCATCAGACTCACCCAGCAGGGCGTGCCGGGCGCGTGCCGAGCGTGCGTCTCGCCGTTCGGGCCGGCCGACCCCCGTGCCTCGGTCATCGTCACTCTCTCCTCGGCCCCTCGCGGTGGCCGCGTCGCTTCCGCTGTCCGGACCCCCGTGCCGATGCTCGCACCACCCGTGGCCACGCGCGCTGCGGGCGCGCCGCGCACGGCGGCCGGTGCCCGGAGGATGCCCGGTGTGCGATTTACCGCCCGTTTCCGTGCGATTGCCGCCGGATGTCGATCGGCTGTACAGCATGTGCCTGATCCCGTACGCCTCGTGATCGGGCCTGTCCGGCGGGCAGAGTAACCGGACCGCGACGATGGGGCCACCCCGTGCGCAAGGATGGTGGCCATGAACGCCATCATCTCCGCATCAGAACTCGCCGGCGAACTGACGGGCGACAACCCTCCGGTACTGCTGGACGTCCGCTGGCAGTTGTCCCTGGCCAAGGCGGCCGGCGAGCCGCCGTTCGACGGCCGCGCCGAGTACGAGGCCGGGCACATCCCGGGCGCGATCTACGTCGATCTGGACCGGGAACTGGCCTCCGCGCCCGGTTCGCGCGGCCGTCATCCGCTGCCGGACTTGGCCGAATTCGGTACGGCGATGCGGCGTGCGGGCGTGACGTCGGGGAGGCCGGTGATCGTGTACGACGGCGGGCAGGGCTGGGCGGCGGCCCGGGCGTGGTGGCTGCTGCGCTGGACGGGTCACCCCGATGTGCGGGTCCTCGACGGCGGGTTGCCCACCTGGGAGGGACCGCTGGAGACGTCCGTGCCGACCCCGGCGGAGGGCGACTTCGAGCCGGTTCCGGGGGCGACGGAACTGCTCGACGCCGACGGCGCCGCGGCGCTCGCCCGGTCCGGGGTGCTGCTGGACGCGCGGGCGGGGGAGCGGTACCGCGGCGAGGTCGAGCCGATCGACCCGGTCGGCGGCCACATCCCGGGCGCCCTGTCCGCCCCCACGAACGAGAACGTGGTTGCGGACGGCCGCTTCCGCCCCGCCGGGGAACTCGCAGCACGCTTCAAGGCCCTGGGGGCGGCCGAGGGCGCGGCGGTCGGCGTGTACTGCGGCTCGGGTGTCTCCGCCGCGCACCAGGTACTGGCACTGGAGGTCGCCGGCATTCCGGCTGCGCTGTACGTCGGTTCGTGGTCGGAGTGGTCGTCGGACCCGTCGCGGCCGGTGGCCGTGGGGGCGGATCCGCAGTAGGGCGTGGCGAGGGGGGGAGCGGGGCGAGTCGCCCAGCGGGACGCCGCCCGGCCCCGCACAGCACGAGGGCCGCGCTGCTACCAGCGCGGCCCTCGTGCTCGTACGACCGCCCCGCAGCCGTACGACCGACTACTCCTGCTACTCCTGCTTCTTCCTCCGCGTCCCGAACACGATCTCGTCCCAGCTCGGTACCGCGGCGCGGCGGCCCGGGCGGACGCCGTCCGCTTCGGCCTGGCGGTCCGTGGCGCCGATGAGGCGGTCGCGGTGGCTGCCGACGGAACGGGGCATCAGGACGTCCGCGTAGGCGGAACCGGCCGAGGCGGCAGGGGCGGGAGGTTCCTCCGCGTCCGGCTCGGTGGGGGGTTCCTCCACCTCGGGCTCCGGCGGGCGCTCCGGCACCACCATGTCGCCGCGGAAGCTGGGCACCGCCTCCAGCAGGCTGGTGAGCGAGTCCCGTTCCTCCGTGGTCTCCTCGACCGGCTCGGAGGCCTGAGCCGGCAGGCTCGGGCGCTCTGTGCGTTCGAGGGCACGGTCCATCGACCGCTCGCGCGGAAGCCGGGCGATACGCGGCACGAACGGGAAGCTGGGCTCCGGCGCGGCGAGGTCCTCGGACTCGCCGATCAGCGAGCGCGCCTCCTCGTCGACGGCCTGGACGAGCCGCCGGGGCGGGTCGTACGTCCAGCTCGCCGAGTGCGGTTCGCCCGCCACCAGGTAGACCAGCAGTACTTCCCAGGTGCCGTCGTCGCGGCGCCACGAGTCCCACTGCACGGTGTCCTTGTCGGCGCCGCGCAGCAGCAGCCGCTCCTGGACGGCCTCGCCGAGCTGCGGACCGGCGGCGTTCTCGCCGGGCCGGCGGACGGGAGTCTTGCGGGCCCGTTCGGCCATGAAGGCACGCTCGGCGAGCACAGGGCCCTCGAAGCGCCGTACGCGGTCGACGGGGATGCCGGCGAGTTGGGCGACCTCTTCCGCGGTCGCACCAGCGCGTATACGCGCCTGGATGTCTCGGGGGCGGAGATGGCTCTCCACCTCGATCTCGATCTGGCCGAGGCGTGGACGGTCGCCGCGCACGGCGGCGCGCAGGCGTTCGTCGATCGGAAGCGTGTACTCCGTTGCGTCGGCAGCCTTCAGCACCAGCCGTGTGCCGTCATTGGAGACGGCCACGACACGCAGTTCGGGCATGGGGACCTCCCGGGTGGTGCCTGCCGACGTCACGTGCGTCGCTGCTTCCGCTAGTCGAGTGTGGCCTGCCCGGGTGCAGCCTGCCACAACCTTGCCGAGTTGCCCGGCGTGTCGGGCACGGGCCCTGGATCGCCGTTATGGCACGGTTACCTATTCGCAACGCTAAGTGACCAACTCCGTCACCCTGTGCAACTAGCCCCCTCCCGGCGGTCCTTGAAGGCCACGGACGCCCAGGCGGGAGACCGGACCCAGGGCTCGCAACAGTACTCCATTTGGGCCACGTGCGTGGATTGGCACGCCGCCCAACTTCTGGCAAGAAGTGTGACTCGGCCGCCCGTTGGGCGATTCGCGGATCTTGAACGTGGCGTACTTCACGCAAACATCGGAAACGGAACTATTGCTTTCAGCCGTAGGCCGCCCAGCAGCGAAGTCCGTTGCCCGAACGGGTCGAGCCGGTCGGGCGCTATGCCCCCAACACCCGCCGCAAGTAGTCGTTCTGGAATCGGCGGTCGGGGTCCAGCCGGTCCCGCAGGGCCGTGAACTCGCCGAAGCGCGGGTATACCTGAGCGAAGTACTCCGCGTCCCGCGTATGCACCTTGCCCCAGTGCGGACGTCCCTCGTGCGCCGTGAAGATGTGCTCGGCGGCGGTGAAGTACCGCCGGTACGGCGCGCCCTTGACCATGTGGACGGCGATGTACGCACTGTCACGGCCCGAGGCGGTGGACAGCGTGATGTCGTCGGCCGGCGCGGTGCGCACCTCGACCGGGAAGCTGACCCTGAGGCCGGAGCGCTCGACCATGGCCTTCAGTTCGAGCAACGTCTCGACGACTGCCTCGCGCGGGACGGCGTACTCCATCTCCACGAAGCGCACCCGGCGCGGCGATGTGAAGACCTTGTACGGGATGTCGGTGTAGGTCCGCGCGGACAACGCCTTGCTGGAGACCCGGGCGATCGTCGGAATGGTGGCGGGCGCCGCGCGGCCGATCCACTGGGCCACCTGGAACACGCCGTTGGAGAGGAACTCGTCCTCGAACAGGCCCCGGAGCTGGGGTACCGGCTTCTCGGGGCCCGCACTGCGGTTGTTGCGCTTGGTGTTGGTGCTGCCGGTGTGGGGGAACCAGTAGAACTCGAAGTGTTCGTTCTCGGCCCACAGTTCGTCGAAGTCCGACAGGACCCTGTCGAGCGGCATCGGCTCCTCGCGCGCGGCGAGCAGGAAGACGGGCTCCACGGCGAAGGTGATCGCGGTGACGACGCCCAGCGCGCCGAGGCCTGTCCGGGCGGCCGCGAAGACCTCGGGGTTCTCCTTCTCGGAGCAGGTGAGCACCGAACCGTCGGCCGTGACCAGTTCCAGGGCCTTGATCTGGGCGGCGATCGAGCCCGACTCGCGGCCCGTGCCATGGGTGCCGGTGCTGGTGGCGCCGGAGACGGTCTGCTCCATGATGTCGCCCATGTTGGTGAGCGAGAGCCCCTCGCGCGCGAGGGCCGTGTTGAGCCTCTTGAGCGGGGTGCCGGCCTCGACCGTGACCGTCATGGCCTCCCGGTCGATGTCGCGGATGCCGGTGAGCAGCTGAGGGCGGATCAGCACGCCGTCGGTGGCGGCGATCGACGTGAAGGAGTGCCCGCTGCCGACCGCCTTCACCTTCAGGCCGTCCTCGCCGGCCCGGCGTATCGCCTCCGCCAACTCCTCGACGGAGGCGGGAGTGACCTCCCGCGCGGGGCGGGCGGCGACCGTGCCGCCCCAGTTACGCCACGTGCCGTTCCTGCCGCTCGCTGTGCTGCTCAACGGTGCCTCCCCGACGCGGAGCCGGCTTGCTGAGCCGGCGGTACCCCAGAAAACCGACCACGACCGCGACGGCCCCGGACACCGCCGGAACCCCGTACCCGGCACCCGCACCGGCGGCGTCGATCACCCAGCCGGCCGCGGAGGAGCCGAGCGCGACCCCGACCGCGAGCCCGGTGCTCACCCAGGTCATGCCCTCGGTCAGTTGCGCGCGTGGTACGTGCTCTTCGATCAGGGACATGGTCGTGATCATCGTGGGAGCGACGGCCATGCCCGAGACGAACAGCGCCACGGCCAGAAACGGCAAGTTTCCGACCAGTAGGAGGGGGATCATACTCACGGCCATCGCGCATATGCCCAGCAGCCAACGACGTTCGGGCGCCCCCTTGAAGCGCAGCAGCCCGAACACGGCGCCCGCGGCGCAGGAGCCGGCCGCGTACAGGGCGAGCACGATGCTCGCGGCGCCCTTGTGGCCCTGCTCCTCGGCGAAGGCCACGGTGACCACGTCGACGGACCCGAAGATCGCTCCGGTCGCCACGAAGGTGGCCACCAGAACCTGCAGCCCGAGCGAGCGCAGAGCCGAGCCGTCGTCGTTGTGCTCGCGCGGGTGCGGTGCGGGCTCGGTGGCCCGCTGTGCGGTCAGCCAGAAGACGCCGACCGCCAGGAAGCAGCCCGCGAGCAGCGGCCCGGCCTCCGGGAACCATGCCGTGGACAGGCCGATGGAGATGATCGGCCCGAAGATGAAGCAGACCTCGTCGATCACGGACTCGAAGGAGTACGCGGTGTGCAACTGAGGCGTCCCGCGGTATATGGCGGCCCAGCGGGCACGGGTCATCGCCCCGATGCTCGGCACGCAGCCGATGCCGACGCACGCCACGAACAGCACCCAGTCCGGCCACTCGTAGTGCGCGGCGAACAGCAGCAGGGCGGCCGCTACGAGCGCGATCAGCGTCGCGGGACGCAGCACGCGCCGCTGCCCGTACCGGTCGACCAGTCGCGAGACCTGCGGACCCGCCACCGCGGCGGCGAGCGCGATGGTGGCCGACAGCGCGCCGGCGAGGCCGTACCGCCCGGTCAGCTGGGACACCATGGTCACGACCCCGATGCCCATCATCGACAGCGGCATCCGGCCGAGGAACCCCGCGGCGGAGAAGCCCTTGGAGCCGGGGGCGGCGAACAGGGCGCGGTAGGGGCTCGGCACGGGGGTCTCCGTCAGGCAGGAGCAGCGGGGCTGCAGTGGCTCGGGGTGGTGCGGGCAGGCGTGCGGGCGCACGGCAGGGCTCGAAGGCGCCCCGTAAGGCATGTGGATGGCCGATACAGCTTACGAGTTAGGTGACCCTAACGCACCCGTCCGGGCGCACGGGGAACCCGGGTGGTCACCCCGCCGTTTCCAGGCTGTCAGTACCGGATGACAGGATCGATCCATGCCAGACGCGCGCGATGCCACCCCCTACGACGCCTTGCTCCTGCTCTCGTTCGGCGGCCCCGAGGGCCCGGACGACGTGATCCCGTTCCTGGAGAACGTCACCCGCGGGCGGGGCATCCCCACCGAACGCCTGAAGGAAGTCGGCGAGCACTACTTCCAGTTCGGCGGCGTCAGCCCCATCAACGACCAGAACCGCGCTCTGCTGGACGCCCTGCGCAAGGACTTCGCCGAGCACGGTCTGGATCTGCCGATCCACTGGGGCAACCGCAACTGGGCGCCGTACCTGACGGACACACTGCGCGAGATGGTCGCCGACGGCCGCCGCCGCATCCTCGTCCTCGCCACCAGCGCCTACGCGTCCTACTCCGGCTGCCGGCAGTACCGCGAGAACCTCGCGGACTCGCTCGCGGCCCTTGAGGCCGAGGGCCTGGAGCTGCCGAAGATCGACAAGCTGCGGCACTACTTCAACCACCCCGGCTTCCTGGAGCCGATGATCGACGGCGTGCTCGACTCCCTCGCCGACCTCCCCGAGGACGTCCGGGACGGCGCCCACATCGCGTTCTCCACCCACTCGATCCCGACCGCGGCCGCCGACAGCTCCGGCCCCGTCGAGGACCACGGCGAGGGCGGGGCGTACGTCGAGCAGCACCTGGACGTCGCGCAGCTGATCGTCGACGCCGTACGCGAGCGCACCGGCGTCGACCACCCCTGGCGGCTCGTCTACCAGTCCCGCTCCGGCGCCCCGCACATCCCGTGGCTGGAGCCCGACATCTGCGACCACCTCGAGGAGCGGCACGCCGCCGGTGTCCCGGCCGTCGTGATCGCCCCCATCGGCTTCGTCTCCGACCACATGGAGGTCCTCTACGACCTCGACACGGAGGCCAAGGCCAAGGCCGAGGAGCTGGGCCTGCCGATGCGCCGCTCGGCCACCGTCGGCGACGATCCGCGGTTCGCCGCCGCGATCCGGGACCTGGTCCTGGAGCGCGCCGCCGTGGAGCGCGCGGAGGACGTCACGCCCTGCGCTCTCGGTGCCCTCGGCGCGAGCCACAACCTCTGCCCGGTGGGCTGCTGCCCGTCCCGCGCACCCAGGCCCGCCGCGGCGGGCGCCGACAGCCCCTACGCATGAGGAGCCCCGTGACCGACGCCCTGCACACGGAACTGCTCACCCTCGCTCAGGAGGCCGCCCGCCGCGCGGGAGAGCTGCTGCGCGACGGCCGCCCGGCCGACCTCGCCGTCGCGGCGACCAAGTCGAGCCCGATCGACGTGGTCACCGAGATGGACATCGCGGCCGAGAAGCTGATCACGGGCCTGATCTCCGAGCAGCGCCCGGACGACGGCTTCCTCGGCGAGGAGGGCGCCTCCACCGAGGGCACGAGCGGCGTCCGCTGGGTGATCGACCCCCTGGACGGCACCGTCAACTACCTCTACGGACTGCCGACTTGGTCCGTCTCCATCGCCGCCGAGCAGGACGGAGAGACGGTCGCCGGCGTCGTGGCGGCCCCGATGCGGGGCGAGATGTACCACGCGGTCCGCGGCGGCGGCGCGTGGGCCACGGGCGCCTGGGCAGGTGAGCGCAGGCTCACCTGCCGCGCCACGGCCCCTCTCGCCCAGTCCCTGGTCTCGACGGGCTTCAACTACGTCACCGAGGTGCGCAGCCACCAGGCCGACGTCGCCCAGCGGCTGATCCCCCTCCTGCGCGACATCCGCCGCGGCGGCTCGGCCGCGATCGACCTGTGCGACCTCGCCGCCGGCCGACTCGACGGCTACTACGAGCGGGGCCTCAACGCCTGGGACCTCGCGGCCGGGGACCTGATCGCCCGTGAGGCGGGCGCGCTGACGGGTGGGCGCCCGGGAGAGCGCCCCTCACGTGATCTGGCGGTCGCAGCGACACCGGGGGTCTTCGAGCCCCTCCAGCAACTCCTGGAGGACTTGGGCGCCTGGCACGACTGACGGCACGGCACCAGCAAAGAGCAGGGCCCCCGGCGCTGGATTCGCCGGGGGCCCTGTGGTGCTCATGAACCGGTCAGACGCTCGTCGCGCCGACTTCCACGCCATGCTCGGCGGCGAGGCGGCGCAGGTCGTCGAGCTCGCCCTGCTCCACCTCGACGAGGAAGTCGTCGCCCTCGTCGAGAGCCCGCGTAAGGTCGGACTCGGTCGCCCTTATGCGCTGCAGAAGTCCTGCGGTGAATGCGTCCATGCTGCGCCCCCTCGTCCTGGGTCGGTGGGTCGGTGGCACGGGGGTGTGCCGATCGGAAGGGACGATCACGTCTCCGGTGGATGCCCAGCGCTGCCCAGCCGGGCGGCGACGGTGCCGGACACCCACATCCACTCTGCGGGAAGCGGATCGCCTCGTACCGCATGGTGGTGCGGCACAAGCAGAGCGTGATCGCGGGGTGTAAAGCCGTCCTCCCCCCGCTTTCTTCCGCGGAAACCTCAACCGGAAGAGAAAATCTCGCATCCCCGGGCTTCACACCTGTCCTTCATGGCCCACTCACCCGTCTTACCGCCGACTTATGGCCGAAAAGGGCAGGATGGAGGTCAAGACACCCGACGAAGACCCCTGCCCGCGCGCGATGACACGCGCTACGCGGGTGGACACAGGAAGGACAAGCGACGTGCGCGTACTCGTCGTCGAGGACGAGCAACTGCTCGCCGATGCGGTGGCCACCGGACTGCGCCGGGAGGCCATGGCCGTCGACGTCGTGTACGACGGTGCGGCCGCCCTGGAGCGCATCGGCGTCAACGACTACGACGTGGTCGTCCTCGACCGCGACCTCCCTCTCGTGCACGGCGACGACGTCTGCCGCAAGATCGTCGAACTCGGCATGCCCACACGCGTGCTGATGCTCACGGCGTCGGGCGACGTCAGCGACCGTGTCGAGGGGCTGGAGATCGGCGCCGACGACTATCTGCCGAAGCCTTTCGCGTTCAGCGAGCTGACGGCACGCGTGCGTGCCCTCGGCCGCCGTACGAGCGTGCCGCTGCCGCCCGTCCTGGAGCGCGCCGGCATCAAGCTCGACCCCAACCGCCGCGAGGTCTTCCGCGACGGCAAGGAGGTGCAGCTGGCGCCGAAGGAGTTCGCCGTCCTGGAGGTGCTGATGCGCAGCGAGGGCGCGGTCGTCTCGGCCGAGCAGCTGCTGGAGAAGGCCTGGGACGAGAACACCGACCCGTTCACCAACGTGGTCCGGGTGACCGTCATGACGCTGCGCCGCAAGCTGGGAGAGCCGCCGGTGATCGTCACCGTGCCCGGTTCCGGCTACCGGATCTGATACCCCATGGCCACGACACCCGCGCCTCCGCAGGCGCCGCCGAAACCCACCTGGGCCCCCCGCAGGGCGGAGGCCGCCTTCCCGTGGCTGCGCCCGACCATCCGCATACGCCTCACGCTGCTGTACGGCGGCATGTTCCTGATCGCCGGCATCCTGCTGCTGTCGATCATCTATCTGCTGGCCGCGCAGGCCATCAGCACGGGCAACCAGCCGCCGTTCAAGATCCTGGGCGCGAGTAACGAGATCAAGGTCGCCAGCGCCGACTGCCCGGCGGTCAACAACGCCACGGGCCTGACGCTCAACGAGTTCAACTCCGCGATCAGCGAGTGCATCGACCAAAAGCGTCACATCGCTCTGGACAACCTCCTCAGCCGCTCCCTGCTGGCCCTCCTCGGCCTCGCGATCATCGCCTTCGCCTTCGGCTACGCCATGGCCGGCCGTGTCCTGTCGCCGCTGGGCCGGATCACCCGGACCGCGCGCGCGGTGGCGGGCTCGGACCTGTCCCGTCGCATCGAGCTGGACGGCCCGGACGACGAGCTGAAGGAGCTGGCCGACACCTTCGACGAGATGCTGGAGCGATTGCAGCGCGCCTTCACCGCCCAGCAGCGGTTCGTGGGCAACGCCTCGCACGAACTGCGCACCCCGCTCGCGATCAACCGCACGCTCCTCGAGGTGCACCTGTCGGACCCGGGCGCGCCGGTCGAGCTCCAGCAGCTCGGCAAGACGCTGCTGGCCACCAACGAGCGCAGCGAGCAGCTCGTCGAGGGCCTGCTGCTGCTCGCCCGCAGCGACAACCAGATCGTCGAGCGCAAACCGGTGGACCTCGCGGAGGTGGCCGGGCAGGCCGTCGACCAGGTGCACGCGGAGGCGCAGGCCAAGGGTGTGGAGATCCGCGGCGAGCAGAAGCCCGCCGTCGTCCAGGGCAACGGCGTGCTGCTGGAGCGGATCGCCCTGAACCTGGTGCAGAACGCCGTCCGGTACAACATCCCGGAGGGCGGCTGGGTCGAGGTCACCACCGAGGTCCAGCACGGGCAGGCGGTCCTGGTCGTCTCCAACACCGGGCCCGTGGTGCCGGCGTACGAGATCGACAACCTCTTCGAGCCGTTCCGGCGGCTGCGTACGGAGCGCACGGGCAGCGACAAGGGTGTGGGCCTGGGACTGTCCATCGTGCGGTCCGTGGCGCGGGCGCACGGCGGCCACATCTACGCGCAGCCGCGCGAGGGCGGAGGTCTCGTGATGCGAGTGACCCTTCCGGTCTGAGAGCATGTGCGCCGACACCCGGCGGGTATTCGGGGATGTTCGCTTTGCGCGGAATTTTCTGGGCACCCGGTCGGCTGTTCCGTGTGTGATCGATCACAAGGGCGGTTTTCCGGCCATCTACTCTCCGTGATCATGTGCCTTGCCGAAAAGCCGGGAAAATCCGGGTTTTCAGGGGTCTTGATCACGGGAAGTACACGGTGAGACGCCTTTGAACTGCGGCATTGGGACCATGTACGGTCCCGTTCGCCATCCAAGCCGATCACTCTTGGGGAGTCCGGTTGGGTGTCGATTGAGTAACAGACCTTGATGTGAGGCAAAATCTCCGCCTCGGGTCGGGCACAAGTCCGGCCTCTCACGCGTTACGTGCGCTGGAGACACCGCAGACACCCAGAGGGGGAGAGCGACATGGCAACGGATTACGACACCCCACGCAAGACCGACGACGACGTCGACTCGGACAGCCTTGAAGAGCTGAAGGCCAGGCGGAACGACAAGTCGACGTCCGCAGTGGACGTCGACGAGTTCGAGGCTGCCGAAGGCCTGGAGCTGCCCGGCGCGGACCTCTCGAATGAGGAGCTGGCCGTCCGGGTGCTGCCCAAGCAGCAGGACGAGTTCACCTGCATGAGCTGCTTCCTGGTGCACCACCGCAGCCAGCTGGCCCGGGAGAAGAACGGCCAGCCGATCTGCCGCGACTGCGACTGAGGTCGGGTCGGGCATGACTGGCTCGACCCCTCCTTGGAAGCGCCGCTTCCCCGCGCGGGGAGCGGACCAGGAGCCGTCCGACGGCTCGTACGGCGCGCGTGAAGGCGAGCGGGGCTCATCCGACAAGGGAGCCTCGCTCGAACCGATGTCCGGGCCTGACCTCCCGGCATCGGTGGAGGTTCCCGCGCCCGTCGCGAAGCGGCGGGTCGCGGCGTTCCGGGAAAGGGCCAGGGAAGGGGTCCGTAAGGGCGGCAGCCGCGCCAGGGCGGGCCTGGCGTACCTCGCCGACCGGATCATCGAGAACGCCCCGCGGATCCCCGTACGGGACCTCGCGACCCTGCGTCGGCACTTCCCGGGCCTCGGGCCCGAGCAACTCGCGGACAAACTCGTGGCGGGCGCCGCGAACGCGACCTCCACGGTCGGCGCGGGAGTGGGCGCGGCGGCGATGCTGCCGGTGCCGCCCGCGATGCCGACGGAACTGGCCGCCGAGGTCACCGGCGTGGCCGCGATCGAGCTGAAGATGATCGCCGAGCTGCACGAGGTGTACGGCGTACGCCCGCCCGGCAATCTCAAGGACCGCAGCACCGCGTATCTGTCCTCGTGGTCCGAGGAGCGCGGCATCGACCCGATGAAGCCTGCGACGATCAACGCCGCTCTCGGCGGGCAGATGAAGCGCGAGCTGCGTCAGCAGATCATGAAGCGCATGGTGCGCAACCTGCCGAACCTGATGCCCTTCATGGTGGGCGCCGCCGTCGGCGCGGTCATGAACCGCCGGGACACCAAGAAACTCGCGGCCCGCATTCGGGCCGACCTTCGCAAGGTCCAGGTCCCGTGGGACGAACTGCCGGAACTGCCGGCCCTGGAACGCCCCGCGCACCCGCTCGAGATGGGCGACATCATGCGTGAAGCCCGGGGCAAGGAACTCGGAGACGGCTGAGAACCGGCAGGCGGGACGCCCGCGAGAGGGCGTTCGGAATGCCGCGGCCAAACCTTTACGACGGCGAGAGCAGGCCTTGACCAGGGCCGGTGACGGCCCGTTCTGGTGTGCTAGGCCGAGACCTTCGCAGCCTTGATCGCCTCCGCCAGCCGCTCCGGCTCACGGGTCGACAGGTAGAGGTACGGCGTCGGGTCCTCGGGGTCGGTGACCTCGACGCGAAGGGCCGAGGGGATGTAGGCGCGCAGCAGCAGGAAGGCCCGGGTGTCGGCCTTGTGGGTGCGCCAGGCACGGGCCTCCTCGGGGCCCAGCACGTGTGCCTCGCCCAGCGCCCGCACCGGAACCTTCGCCTCACCGGCGATCAGCGCGTCGCCCACCACGCGGATGCGGACCGAGCCGTACGAACTGGCCATGACGGCCGCCGCGGCGGTGCCGCCGGCCAGGCCGACGAGCATGGGCAGCGTGCCGAACGGCAGCAGGATCAGGGCCAGGGAGAGCCCGACCAGACACGAGACCAGCCACCAGGAGCGGGGCGCGGTGAGTCGTTCTTCGTACGGGGCGGCGGAGAGCTGCATGGAGCCAAGCTTGGCACGGTGTCCGGATACAGCCGACGCGCGGGTAAGGTCTGCGGCTGTGAGTGGCATTTCCCCGTCTCTTAAGCCTCCGGCCGACGCCGTGAAACCGGTGCGGCATGCCGAGGCTCCCGCGCCCGGTGAGCTGCTTGGCGCGCACTACGGCGAGTGTTTCGGCTGCGGCGGCGAGCAGCCCCACGGGCTGCACCTGGAGGCACGGGCGGGTGACGGCGTCAGCATCACGGCCGAGTTCACCGTGCAGCCCGCCCATCAGGGGGCGCCCGGACTGGCGCACGGCGGTGTCCTCGCGACCGCCCTCGACGAGACCCTCGGTTCGCTGAACTGGCTGCTGCGGACGATCGCCGTGACCGGACGGCTGGAGACCGACTTCGTACGGCCGGTTCCGGTGGGCACGGTCCTGCACCTGGAGGCCGAGGTGACGGCGGTGGCGGGCCGCAAGATCTACTCCACCGCCACCGGTCGGATCGGTGGCCCCGAAGGACCCGTCGCCGTCCGCGCCGACGCCCTCTTCATCGAGGTGAAGGTCGACCACTTCATCGACAACGGCCGCCCCGAGGAGATCCGGGCCGCCATGAGCGACCCGGACCAGGTCCGGCGTGCCCGTGCCTTCGAGGTGAACCCGTGAGCCGTGAACCCCTGAACGTGCTGATCCGCCGGGTCGACCCGGACGTACCGCTTCCGACGTACGCGCTTCCCGGTGACGCGGGAGCCGATCTGCGCACCACCGAGAGCCGTGAACTCAAGCCGGGGGAACGGGCCGTACTGCCCACCGGGGTGTCTGTCGCCCTCCCGGAGGGGTACGCGGCCTTCGTGCACCCGCGTTCCGGTCTCGCCGCCCGCTGCGGTGTCGCCCTCGTGAATGCCCCGGGGACGGTTGATGCCGGGTACCGTGGGGAGATCAAGGTGATCGTGGTGAATCTCGACCCGCACGAGCCCGTGCGGTTCGAGCGCTTCGACCGGATTGCCCAACTGGTTGTCCAGCAGGTCGAGAGGGTTCGCTTCCAGGAGGTCGCGGAGCTTCCCGATTCGGCACGGGCCGAGGGGGGCTTCGGGTCCACCGGCGGGCATGCCGCGGTGGGCGAAACAAGCGATACAAGCGGTCAGGCCGCCGATGGCGGCGCTACGGGTGGGAATCGATACGCTTCGGTCGTATCCGACCGGGAAGGACAGTGACGTGTTCGGACGTCGCAACAAGAAGGGTGCCGCCGAGGACGCGGCGGGCGAGCCCGAGCAGGTCGTCGACATCGACACTGAGGCGGACGACGACGGTACGCGCGAGCGCGTACGGCTGGAGCCGGAACCGCGGCCCGACGGGCCGTGGGACAGCTCCGAGGTCCGTGAGCCCGGCGAGGGCCGGGTGGACCTGGGCGGCCTGTTGGTGCCGGGCGTCGACGGCATGGAACTGCGCGTGGAGGTCGCGGGTGACGCGATCGTCGCGGCCACCGTCGTGCTGCGCGACAGCGCCATTCAGTTGCAGGCCTTCGCCGCACCCAAGCGCGAGGGCATCTGGGGCGAGGTGCGCGAGGAGATCGGCTCGGGCATCACTCAGCAGGGTGGCATCATCGACGAGGTCGAGGGACCGCTCGGCTGGGAGCTGCGGGCCCAGGTACCGGTTCAGCTGCCGGACGGCACGGGCGGTTTCCAGGTCGTGCGGTTCGTCGGTGTGGACGGACCCCGCTGGTTCCTGCGCGGTGTGATCTCGGGTCAGGGCGCCGTGCAGCCACAGGCCGCCGGTCTGCTCGAGCAGATCTTCCGGGACACGGTCGTGGTGCGCGGCGAAGGCCCGATGGCCCCCCGTGACCCGATCGTCCTGCAGCTGCCGACCGACGCCCAGATGGTCCCCGAGGGCGTGCAGCAGGAGGAGGCCGGTTCGCGCTTCTCCGGCGGCATGGGCCAGCTCCAGCGCGGACCGGAGATCACCGAGGTTCGCTGAGACTCGTAGAGACATCAGGGCCGTACCCCTCAGGGGTGCGGCCCTTTCTCGTGCGTGAACTCTTGACGGTGCATTGGTCTGTACCTACCGTCTCGGCCCAACGCGCCGTTCATAAAGGCGCTTCACGTTCACATACGAGAACGGAAGGCCCCCCGCGCATGCGCAGAACCGCACTCCTCACGGCCGCGGCCGCCCTCGTCGCCGGTGTTCTCGCCTGGCCCGCCGACGCCGCTCCCACCACCTTCGTGCACCCCGGAGTCACCGTCTCCAAGGGGCAGTTGGACTTCACCCGCTCCAAGGTCAACGCCGGCGCCCAGCCCTGGAAGGGCGCCTTCGACCGGATGATGGCGAGCAAGTACGCCGATCTGAACCGCACTCCCAAGCCCCGCGCGGTCGTCGAGTGCGGTTCGTACTCGAACCCCAACTACGGCTGCACCGACGAGCGCGAGGACGCGATAGCCGCCTACACCCAGGCCCTCGCCTGGTACATCACCCGCGACGAGCGGCACGCCAAGAAGGCCATCGAGCTGATGGACGCCTGGTCGGCCACCATCAGGGACCACACCAACAGCAACGCGCCCCTGCAAACGGGCTGGGCCGGCTCGTCCTGGCCCAAGGCCGCCGAGATCATCAAGCACACGTACACCGGGAACTGGGCGAACTCCGGCCGGTTCGCCACCATGCTCCGCACTGTGTACCTGCCCGAGATCATCAACGGCTCGAACTCCAACGGCAACTGGGAGCTGTCGATGATGGAGGCCGCCGTCGGCATCTCCGTCTTCCTGGAGGACAAGGTGTCGTACGACAAGGCCATGGGGAAGTTCCGCACCCGTACCGCCGCGTATGTGTACCTGTCCTCGGACGGCGATCTGCCGAAGACCGTGCCGAGCCAGAACCTCAACACGCGCGAGAAGATCGTCAACTACTGGCAGGGGCAGTCCACCTTCGTCCCCGGCCTCACCCAGGAGACCTGCCGCGACTTCACGCACACCGGCTACGGCATCTCCGCGATCTCACATGTCGCGGAGACCAGCCGCATCCAGGGGCAGGACCTGTACGGCACCGACGTCGGCGAGCGGCTGCGGCACGCGCTCGGGTTCCAGGCCAAGTACGAGCTCGGTGAAGGCGTGCCCAGCTGGCTGTGCCGGGGCTCGCTGAAGCTCGGGCTCGGCCCGGTCACCGAGGTCGGGCACAACGCCCTGGCCAACCGTCTCGGCCATGCCATGACCAACACCGAGACGCTGAACACGCGCAACCGCCCGTCCGGCAGCAACAACCTCTTCGTGGCCTGGGAGACCCTCACGCACGCCGACAACCCCAGCTGAGTCCCCACGACGTACCTGGCGGGAGCGTCAGAGTTGCGTCAAAGACGCTCCCGCCGCCGCACCCGGCCCCATTTGTCGCGAATATTGGCCGTAAGGTCGACGCTGCGTAGGCAGCAGTGGCCGGAACACAATGAGGAACATGGGACGCGGCAAGCTTCGGATCTATCTCGGTGCGGCACCGGGCGTCGGCAAGACGTACGCCATGCTGGCCGAGGCGCACCGGCGGGTGGAGCGGGGCACCGACTGCGTGGTCGCGTTCGTGGAACACCACGGCCGGCCGCGCACTGAGGTGATGCTGCACGGCCTGGAGCAGATACGGCGCAAGGACCTGACGTACCGGGGGAGCGCCTTCACCGAGATGGACGTCGACGCCGTCCTGGCCCGGCATCCGCAGGTGGCGCTCGTCGACGAGCTGGCCCACACCAACATTCCGGGCTCGCGCAACGCCAAGCGCTGGCAGGACGTGGAGGAGCTGCTCGCCGCCGGCATCGACGTGATATCGACCGTCAACATCCAGCACCTGGAGTCCCTCGGTGACGTCGTCGAGTCGATCACCGGCGTACGGCAGCAGGAGACCGTGCCGGACGAGGTGGTGCGCCGGGCCGACCAGATCGAGCTGGTCGACATGTCGCCACAGGCACTTCGGCGACGGATGGCGCACGGCAACATCTACCAGCCGGACAAGGTCGACGCGGCCCTGTCCAACTACTTCCGGCCGGGGAACCTGACCGCACTGCGCGAACTGGCGCTGCTCTGGGTGGCCGACCGCGTCGACGAGTACCTGAAGCAGTACCGCAGTGATCACCGGGTGTCGAAGATCTGGGGATCGCGGGAACGGATCGTCGTGGGCCTGACCGGCGGCCCGGAAGGGCGGACGCTGATCCGCCGGGCGGCCCGGCTCGCGGAGAAGGGCGCCGGCGGCGAGGTGCTCGCCGTCTACATCGCCCGCAGTGACGGCCTGACCTCCGCCTCGCCCAAGGAGCTGGCCGTCCAGCGCACCCTGGTCGAGGACCTCGGCGGCACCTTCCACCACGTCGTCGGGGACGACATCCCGGCGGCCCTGCTGGCCTTCGCGCGCGGCGTCAACGCCACCCAGATCGTCCTCGGCTCCTCGCGCCGCAAGAGCTGGCAGTACGTGTTCGGACCTGGGGTGGGCGTGACGGTGGCCCGGGAGTCGGGCCCCGACCTCGACGTGCACATCGTGACGCACGAGGAGGTCGCCAAGGGGCGTGGTCTGCCCGTGGCCCGTGGGGCGCGCCTCGGCCGGGCGCGGATCATCTGGGGCTGGTTCACCGGCGTCGTCGGCCCGGTGCTGCTCACGCTGCTGCTGACCCATGTCGACGCCGACCTCGGTCTCGCCAACGACATGCTGCTGTTCCTGACCCTGACAGTGGGCGCCGCCCTGCTCGGCGGGCTCCTCCCGGCACTCGCGTCGGCGGCGGTCGGCTCACTGCTGCTGAACTGGTTCTTCACACCGCCCGCCCACACACTGACCATCGCCAACCCGAAGAACCTGCTCGCGCTCGTGATCTTCGTCTTCGTGGCGGTGTCCGTCGCCTCCGTGGTCGACCTCGCCGCCCGCCGTACGCACCAGGCGGCACGTCTGCGCGCCGAGTCGGAGATCCTCTCCTTCCTCGCGGGCAACGTGCTGCGCGGCGAGACCGGCCTGGAGGAGCTGCTGGAGCGGGTCCGCGAGACCTTCGGCATGGAGTCCGCGGCCCTGCTGGAGCGCGCGAGCGACGTCGACCCGTGGACGTGCGCGGGCCGGGTGGGCCTGGAACGGGCACTGCAGCGGCCCGAGGACGCGGACGTGGACGTGCCGGTCGGCGACCACATGGCCCTCGCGCTGACCGGCCGTGTGCTGCCCGCCGAGGACCGCCGTGTGCTCGCCGCCTTCGCCGCGCAGGCCGCGGTCGTCCTGGACCGTCGCAGGCTCCAGGAGGAGGCCGACCAGGCCAAGGAACTGGCCGAGGGCAACCGGATCCGTACGGCACTGCTCGCCGCCGTCAGCCACGACCTGCGTACACCGCTCGCGGGCATCAAGGCGGCGGTCTCCTCGCTGCGGTCCGACGACGTGGCGTGGTCCGAGGAGGACGAGGCCGAGCTGCTGGAGGGCATCGAGGAGGGCGCCGACCGGCTCGACCACCTCGTGGGGAACCTCCTGGACATGTCCCGGCTGCAGACCGGGACGGTGACGCCGCTCATCCGCGAGATCGACCTCGACGAAGTGGTGCCGATGGCGCTCGGCGGGGTGCCGGAGGACAGCGTGGAGCTGGACATTCCGGAGACGCTGCCCATGGTCGCCGTGGACCCCGGGCTGCTGGAGCGGTCGGTGGCCAACCTGGTCGAGAACGCCGTCAAGTACAGCCCGGACGGCGGCCGGGTCCTCGTCGCCGCCAGCGCCATCGCCGAACGGGTCGAGGTCCGCGTGGTCGACCGCGGTCCCGGCGTGCCCGACGAGGCGAAGGAACGCATCTTCGCGCCCTTCCAGCGTTACGGCGACGCCCCGCGCGGGGCCGGAGTCGGGCTCGGGCTCGCGGTCGCGCGCGGCTTCGCCGAGGCGATGAGCGGCACGCTCAACGCCGAGGACACGCCGGGCGGCGGCCTCACCATGGTGCTCACGCTGCGGGCGGCAGGATCGCACGCGGCGCTTCACGAAGAGGGGGGCGTGCCAGTGGAGCGCCCCGTGGAACCCGAAAGGCAGGCCACATGCTGAGCCCGACCGGGGGGACCCCCCAGGCCCCCACGAGGGTACTGGTGATCGACGACGAGCCGCAGATCGTGCGTGCCCTCGTGATCAACCTCAAGGCCCGCAAGTACGAGGTCGACGCGGCCCACGACGGGGCCACCGCCCTCGAACTCGCGGCCACCCGCCACCCCGACGTGGTCGTCCTCGACCTCGGTCTGCCCGACATGGACGGCGTCGAGGTGATCCGCGGGCTGCGCGGCTGGACCCGGGTACCGATCCTGGTGCTGTCCGCCCGGCACTCGTCCGACGAGAAGGTCGAGGCGCTGGACGCGGGCGCCGACGACTACGTCACCAAGCCCTTCGGCATGGACGAACTGCTCGCCCGGCTCCGCGCCGCCGTCCGCCGCGCCGAGCCGGTCGGGCCCGGCGAGGACGACGTGACCACGGTGGAGACCGAGGCGTTCACCGTCGACCTGGCCGCGAAGAAGGTCAACCGGGGCGGAAAGGACGTACGCCTCACCCCCACCGAGTGGCATCTGCTGGAGGTTCTCGTCCGCAACACCGGGCGGCTCGTCAGCCAGAAACAGCTGCTCCAGGAGGTGTGGGGGCCGTCGTACGGCACGGAGACGAACTACCTGCGGGTGTACATGGCCCAGCTGCGCAGGAAGCTGGAGGGTGATCCGTCGCACCCCAAGCACTTCATCACGGAGCCCGGGATGGGCTACCGGTTCGAGAAGTGAGCGGTGGGGCGGGCCGGCAGCGGCTGGTTCGGGCGTCGGCACCGGGGGTACGAGAGTGTCGGTGCACCCCGGTAGGCTTCAAGACATGAGTGCTGTTCCTCGTTCGGAAAAGTCGGTGGGCCGGTTCCGGCGCATGCTCGACCGGCTCTCCTCGTCGCAGGAGGACCTGGAGTCCGAGGAGCTGCGTGAGGACGCCGAGACGACCGGCTGTACCAAGATCGGTGACTGCCGTGACCGACAGATAGTGACGGTTACTGGTACGTTGCGCACGGTCACCCTGCGGCCGCGTGCGGGAGTCCCCGCCCTGGAGGCCGAGCTGTTCGACGGCTCCGCCGCCCTGGACGTGGTGTGGCTCGGCAGGCGCTCCATAGTCGGGATAGAGCCGGGGCGCCGGCTGATCGCATCGGGCCGGGTCTCCATGAGCCGGGGCCGCCGGGTGCTGTTCAACCCGAAATATGAACTGAGACCCCTCGGACGGGAGTAGCCGGTGACGTCGCTCGACAAGCCGACTGAAGACACCACCGACACCACCGCAGACGCCGAGCAGAATGCCCGGGCGGTGACCGAGGCTGCGCTGTTCGAGGCCTTCGGCGGCATGCGCGGCATGATCGAGACGGTGCTGCCCGGTCTGCTCTTCGTCACCATCTACACGATCAACAAGGATCTGCACCTCTCGGCCATCGCCGCGCTTGCGGTGTCCCTGGTGCTGGTGGTGGTGCGCCTGGTGATGCGGGACACCATCAAGCACGCGTTCAGCGGCGTCTTCGGCGTCGCCTTCGGTGTCGTGTTCGCGATGATGACCGGCAACGCCAAGGACTTCTACCTGCCCGGCATGCTCTACACGCTGGGACTGGCGCTCGCGTACATCATCACGACCCTGTGCGGCGTGCCGTTGATCGGGCTGATCCTCGGGCCGGTGTTCAAGGAGAACCTCTCCTGGCGCACCCGCAATCCCGGGCGCAAGAAGGCGTACGCGAAGGCAAGTTGGGCCTGGGGCCTGATCCTGCTCGCCAAGTGCGCGATCCTCTTCCCGCTGTACTGGTGGGCGGACACCACGCAGTTCGGCTGGGTCCTGATCGCCCTGAAGATTCCACCGTTCCTGCTGGCCGTGTGGCTGACGTGGGTCTTCCTGGCGAAGGCGCCCGCGCCGATCGACGTGTTCGCGGAGATGGAGGCGGCGGAGAAGGCCGAGCAGGAGCGTAAGGCTGCCGCCGGCTCGGCCGAGTAGGTACCCGCTGTTGGTGCCGTTGGTGCGCCCCTGTCCGGGGGCTGCCGCCCCCAGGCCCCCGCTGTCGGCCTGAACGGCCTCGTCCTCAAACGCCGGACGGGCTTGATTGTGCCGGCCGGCCCCCCAAAGCGAAGGGCGCCCTGTGATCCCCAGGGCGCCCTCCGCCGTCGTATGCCCGCAGGGCTAGCCCGCCGCGTCCTCGCGCCGCACCGACAGCAGGTCCTCCAGCTGCTCCTCCCTGGCCTGGGCGGCCACGAAGAGGAGTTCGTCGCCGGCTTCCAGGGAGTCCTCGCGGGACGGGGTGAGGACCCGGGTGCCTCGGATGATGGTCACCAGGGAGGTGTCCTGGGGCCATTCCACGTCGCCTACCTGGGTGCCGGCGAGGGCCGACTCCTCAGGGAGGGTCAGTTCGACGAGGTTGGCGTCGCCGTGGCTGAAGCGCAGGAGGCGGACCAGGTCGCCGACCGAGACCGCTTCCTCGACCAGGGCCGACATCAGACGGGGGGTGGAGACGGCCACGTCGACGCCCCAGGCCTCGTTGAACAGCCACTCGTTCTTGGGGTTGTTCACACGGGCCACGACGCGCGGTACGCCGTACTCCGTCTTCGCCAGCAGGGAGACGACCAGGTTGACCTTGTCGTCGCCCGTCGCGGCGATCACCACGTTGCAGCGCTGGAGGGCTGCCTCGTCCAGCGACGTGATCTCGCAGGCGTCGGCCAGCAGCCACTCCGCCTGCGGGACGCGTTCGACCGAGATGGCGGTCGGCGCCTTGTCGATCAGAAGGACCTCGTGGCCGTTCTCCAGCAGTTCGCCCGCGATCGAGCGGCCCACCGCACCGGCACCGGCAATGGCGACCCTCATCAGTGACCGCCCTCCTCTTCGGGACCCTTGGCGAACGCCGCCTCGACCTTGTCGACCTCGTCGGTGCGCATCATGACGTGCACCAGGTCGCCCTCCTGCAGCACCGTCTGCGAGGTGGGCAGGATCGCCTCACCGAGCCGGGTCAGGAACGCGACGCGGACGCCCGTCTCCTCCTGCAGCCTGCTGATCTTGTGGCCCACCCAGTCCGTGGACGCGTGCACCTCGGCGAGCTGCACGCCGCCGGTGGGGTCACGCCACAGCGGCTCGGCGCCCGAGGGCAGCAGGCGGCGCAGCATCTGGTCGGCCGTCCAGCGGACGGTGGCCACGGTGGGGATGCCGAGGCGCTGGTAGACCTCGGCGCGACGGGGGTCGTAGATCCGGGCAGCGACGTTCTCCACGCCGAACATCTCGCGGGCCACGCGCGCGGAGATGATGTTGGAGTTGTCACCGCTGGAGACGGCGGCGAAGGCGCCCGCCTCCTCGATGCCCGCCTCGCGCAGGGTGTCCTGGTCGAAGCCGACGCCGGTCACCCGGCGGCCTCCGAACCCGGGGCCCAGCCGACGGAACGCGGTGGGGTCCTGGTCGATCACGGCGACCGTATGCCCTTGTTGCTCCAGGGTCTGGGCAAGAGCGGAGCCCACCCTTCCGCAACCCATGATGACGATGTGCACGGCGCTTACCCCGCACTCCTCGTGAGGCGTCTGACTTGCGTGAACGTGGTGCTCATATCCTTCTCTCGGTTCGCCGGGCAACAGGCGCGGGCCGGTCGGGGACCGCTGGGCAACATCATGCCGGGGAATCCCGTCGATGATCCCCCGCGGTACGGATCGTGGGCTCGCGTGTGCCTTCGTCCACCGTAACCTCCGGGTCCGACAGGCCGACCGGGGCGTCCCGCCCCCTTCGCGCCCGCCCGCTCAGCGGCGGTTGAAGCTGCGTAGGCTGGCCAGAGTCAGGACGCCGAGGCCGGCGAGCGAGACGAGGACTCCGACGAGCTGAGCGGTCGTCTGCGACATGAGGTCTCCCGGTGGTGATGAGCGTTGAGACGGGGTGATGAGCGTTCAGGCGCAGGTCATGGAGGCATGGCGGCGCCGAACGGATCGGCGCGAGGCGCGAGCGCGGCCCGGAATTCACCCCGGCGCCGCGCGTGATTTCACCCGGATGTGCTCCGGCCCAGGCAGGGGGCCTACGATTCTCTGTTGTGTCCAAACTGACCGACGTGCCCAAACGGATTCTGATCGGGCGCGCGCTGCGCAGTGACCGGCTGGCGGAAACGCTCCTGCCGAAGCGCATCGCACTGCCCGTCTTTGCCTCCGACCCGCTGTCCTCCGTGGCATACGCGCCCGGAGAAGTACTGCTGGTCCTCTCCATCGCGGGCGTGTCGGCGTACCACTTCAGCCCCTGGATCGCGGTCGCGGTCGTCGTGCTGATGTTCACCGTGGTCGCCTCCTACCGGCAGAACGTGCACGCCTACCCCAGCGGGGGCGGTGACTACGAGGTGGCGACCACCAACCTCGGCCCCAAGGCGGGCCTGACGGTCGCGAGCGCCCTGCTCGTCGACTACGTCCTGACCGTCGCCGTCTCCATCTCCTCCGGCATCGAGAACCTCGGCTCCGCGATCCCGTTCGTGGTCGAGCACAAGGTCGAGTGCGCCGCCGCGGTGATCCTGCTGCTGACGGTGATGAACCTGCGCGGCGTCCGGGAGTCCGGCGGCCTCTTCGCCATCCCGACGTACGTCTTCGTCGTGGGCGTCTTCATCATGATCGCGTGGGGCGCGTTCCGCGGGCTGATCCTCGACGACACCATGCGGGCACCCACGGCGTCGTACGAGATCAAGCCGGAGCACCAGGGGCTCGCGGGCTTCGCGCTCGTCTTCCTCCTGCTGCGCGCCTTCTCCTCCGGCTGCGCCGCGCTCACCGGTGTCGAGGCGATCTCCAACGGCGTGCCGGCCTTCCGCAAGCCCAAGTCGAAGAACGCGGCGACCACGCTGGCGATGATGGGCCTGCTGGCCGTCACCATGTTCTGCGGCATCATCGCGCTCGCCATGGTGACCAAGGTCCGCATGGCCGAGAACCCGGCCGTCGACCTGATCAAGGACGGCGTCGCGGTCGGCTCCGGCTATGTCCAGAACCCCGTGATCACCCAGGTCGCCGAGGCCGTCTTCGGCAAGGGCAGCTTCTTCTTCATCGTGCTCGCCGCGGCCACCGCGCTGGTGCTGTTCCTGGCGGCCAACACCGCCTACAACGGCTTCCCGGTGCTCGGCTCGATCCTTGCCCAGGACCGCTATCTGCCCCGCCAGCTGCACACCCGCGGCGACCGGCTCGCCTTCTCCAACGGCATCGTGCTGCTGGCGGGCGCGGCCATGCTGCTGGTGTGGGTCTACGGCGCCGACTCCACCCGCCTGATCCAGCTGTACATCGTCGGCGTGTTCGTCTCCTTCACGCTCAGCCAGACCGGCATGGTCCGCCACTGGAACCGTCTGCTGAGGACGGAGAAGGACCAGGCCAAGCGCCGCCACATGATCCGCTCCCGCGCGATCAACACCTTCGGAGCCTTCTTCACCGGCCTGGTCCTGATCGTCGTGCTCGTCACCAAGTTCACGCACGGCGCCTGGGTCGCGCTGCTCGGCATGGTGATCTTCTACGGCGTGATGACGGCGATCCGCCGCCACTACGACCACGTCTCCGAGGAACTCGCCGCCCCCGAGGGCCCGAGCGACGACAGCGTACGGCCGTCCCGCGTGCACTCGGTCGTGCTGGTCTCCAAGATCCACCGCCCGGCCCTGCGCGCCCTGGCCTACGCCAAGTTGATGCGCTCGGACACCCTGGAGGCGCTCAGCGTCAACGTCGACCCGGCGGAGACCAAGGCGCTGCGCGAGGAGTGGGAGCGGCGTGGGATCGAGGTACCGCTGAAGGTGCTCGACTCGCCCTACCGCGAGATCACGCGGCCGATCATCGAGTACGTGAAGGGGCTGCGCAAGGAGTCCCCGCGCGACGCCGTGTCCGTGATCATCCCGGAGTACGTCGTCGGCCACTGGTACGAGCATCTGCTGCACAACCAGAGCGCACTGCGGCTGAAGGGCCGGCTGCTGTTCACGCCGGGCATCATGGTGACCTCGGTGCCCTACCAGCTCCAGTCGTCCGAGGCGGCGAAGGCCCGGGCCCGCAAGCGGCAGGACTGGAACGCACCGGGAGCGGTGCGGCGGGGGCCGGCCCAGGAGCGGGTGAAGGAGCCTGCGGAGCCGGACGCCAAGCGCTGACGGGGCCCAGTGCTGACGGATGCCCAGCGCTGACAGGAGCCCAGCGCTGACAGGGGCCGGGGGCGCGGTCGGGAGCACGTAGACTGGTGGGCTGTTGTCAGGCCCGGGCCGCTGAAGAGCGCCGTCGAGGGCCGCGCCGTCCCGCCTCTCGATCTGGAGTCACCCCACCATGCAGGCAGAACAGAAGAAGTCGCTGGTGGGGGAGGAGTACGAGGTCGAGATCGGCCCCGTCGCCCACGGCGGGCACTGCATCGCCCGCACGGACGCGGGCCAGGTCCTGTTCGTCCGGCACACCCTGCCCGGCGAGCGCGTCGTGGCCCGGGTGACCGAGGGCGATGAGGGCGACCGTTTCCTGCGCGCCGACGCGGTCGAGATCCTGTCGGCGTCCAAGGACCGCATCGAGGCTCCCTGCCCCTTCGCCGGGCCCGGCCGCTGCGGCGGCTGCGACTGGCAGCACGCCAAGCCGGGGGCACAGCGCCGGATGAAGGGCGAGGTCATCGCCGAGCAGCTGCAGCGGCTCGCGGGACTCACGCCCGAGGACATCGGCTGGGACGGCACGGTCATGCCGGCCGAGGGCGACAAGCTGCCGGCCGGGCAGGTGCCGCAGTGGCGGACGCGCGTGCAGTACGCCGTCGACGCCGACGGCCACGCCGGACTGCGCCGGCACCGCTCGCACGACGTCGAGCCGATCGACCACTGCATGATCGCCGCCGAGGGCGTCAGCGAACTCGGCATCGAGAAGCGCGACTGGACCGGCATGGCGGGTGTCGAGGCGATCGCGGCCACCGGTTCGCAGGACCGCCAGGTGATCCTGACGCCGAGGCCGGGCGGGCGCCTGCCGATCGTCGAACTGGACCGGCCGGTCTCGGTGATGCGGGTCGGCGAGAAGGACGGCGGCGTCCACCGTGTCCACGGCCGCCCCTTCGTCCGCGAACGCGCGGACGGCCGTACCCACCGGGTCGGCAGCGGCGGCTTCTGGCAGGTCCACCCGAAGGCCGCGGACACCCTGGTGACGGCGGTCATGCAGGGCCTGCTGCCCCGTAAGGGTGAGATGGCCCTCGACCTCTACTGCGGCGTCGGCCTCTTCGCCGGCGCCCTCGCCGACCGCCTCGGCGACAAGGGCGCGGTCCTCGGCATCGAGTCCGGCAAGCGCGCGGTGGAGGACGCCCGGCACAACCTGGCCGACTTCGACCGCGTGCGGATCGAGCAGGGCAAGGTCGAGTCGGTACTGCCGCGTACGGGGATCACCGAGGTGGACCTGATCGTCCTGGACCCGCCGCGGGCGGGCGCCGGCCGGCAGACGGTGGCGCATCTGGCGTCCCTGGGGGCGAGGCGCATCGCGTATGTGGCTTGCGATCCGGCGGCGTTGGCCCGGGACTTGGGGTACTTCCGGGAGGGGGGGTATCGGGTGCGGATGCTGCGGGCGTTTGATCTGTTTCCGATGACTCATCATGTGGAGTGCGTGGCGATTCTCGAGCCTGCTGCCAAGGGGGCCTGAACTGCAGGTTCGCCAGCCCGAGTGGTTCCCTCGACCTGATTCCCTCCGCACAGCACATGGATCCGGTGGCAGGGAGGTCCGGTGGACCCCAGCAGGTCTGGGCGACCGCCCAACCGGCGATCACGTACCGGAGGCAGGTCGGTAGGGACGAACTCCGCTCCCGCACCGATACAGACGGACCCCATCCCCGGGACCGAGGGGATCGAGGCGCGCGAGCCGCACGCCGTCAGGCCAAGTGCCACGGAGAAGGATTCTCCGGTCACCGCTCCGACGCCGCGGGCACGAAGGAGCCGGGAGGCTGATGCTACGCAGGCAGCCCGTAGGAAGCGGCAAGATCCGTAGAGCTGCTGCCTGACCCGGTGTCATGGGCGGGGCGTCGGTCCATTCTGCGCCCGTGAGGTTTGCCTACAGGTCCTCGCGCACGAAGCGACCATGGGCGTGGCGGCGGCCGCCACGGGCGACGCCCTGTGTGGCGCACACCGCGCGCGCCCGCGTTTCATGCCGAGTGCGGTTTCGATGAGCGGGACGAAGTCGCATCGGCCTGCCGTCCCGCGGGCCAGGTCGGCCAGTACGGCGGAGTCCTCTGCCTTGGGCACCATGACCGGGCATCCGTGGTCGGCCGCCACGCGCAGGTCCGCCTCGGACCACGAGGTCCCGGGCGCGTTGGTCCGCGACAACGCCGCGGCCTGGCTCGCCCTGTGCAACCGCACGAACGTACGGGGACCGGTCCCGGCACGAAGAGGAGGCTGCGGGCGGAGAGGATCGGGGTCATGCGACGTGCGAAGTTCGGTGCGGTCCAACGGAGCGTGCCGCGGGCCACTCGGTGTTCGCCGGCGAACACCGGCCGACGCCGCCACCATGCCACCAGCGAGGAACGCCACAGCATGAGCACTCTCGACATCCTGTCCGAGGACGAGCGGTTCGTCGTCCACACGGTGCGCGACTTCGTCGACAGGGGGGTGAAACCGGTCGTCCGGGAACTGGAGCGCGCGAACACCTATCCCGAGGCTCTGATCGAGCAGATGAAGCGGCTCGGCGTCTTCGGCCTCGCCGTCCCGGAGGAGTACGGCGGCACTCCCGTCTCCACCCCGTGCTATGTCCTGATCACCGAGGAACTGGCCCGCGGTTGGATGAGCCTGGCGGGCGCGATGGGCGGCCACACCGTGGTCGCCAAGCTGCTGCTGCACTTCGGCACGGAGGAGCAGAAGCGCCGGTACCTGCCGAAGATGGCCACTGGCGAGGTCCGCGCGACCATGGCCCTGACCGAGCCGGGCGGTGGCTCGGACCTGCAGGCCATCCGCACGGTCGCCCGCAAGGACGGCGATCGCGGATTCGTGGTCAACGGGGCGAAGACCTGGATCACCAACTCCCGCCGGTCCGGCCTGATCGCCCTGCTGTGCAAGACGGACCCGGACGCCGTGCCCGCCCACCGGGGCATCTCGATCCTGCTGGTCGAGCACGGTCCCGGGCTGACGGTCTCCCGCGACCTGCCCAAGCTCGGCTACAAGGGCGTGGAGAGCTGCGAGCTGACCTTCGAGGACCACCGGGCCCCGGCCGAGGCCGTACTCGGCGGTGGGGAGGGCAGGGGCTTCGCGCAGATGATGAAGGGGCTGGAAACCGGCCGTCTCCAGGTAGCCGCACGCGCCCTCGGCGTCGGCCGGGCGGCCTTCGATGACGCCCTCGCCTACGCCCAGGAGCGGGAGTCGTTCGGCAAGCCGATCTGGCAGCACCAGTCGGTCGGCAACTACCTGGCGGACATGGCCACTTCACTGACGGCGGCCCGTCAGCTCACCCTGTACGCGGCCCGGGAGGCGGATGCCGGCCGTCGGGTGGACATGGAGGCGGGCATGGCGAAGCTGTTCGCCTCCGAGACCGCCATGCAGATCGCCCTCAACGCCGTGCGCATCCACGGCGGTTACGGCTACTCCACCGAGTTCGACGTCGAACGCTACTTCCGTGACGCCCCGCTGATGATCGTCGGCGAGGGCACGAACGAGATCCAGAGGAACGTCATCGCGAGCCAGCTCGTCAAGCGCGGTGGTCTGGACACATGAGGATCGGTGCCCGTGTGACGTGGTCTGCCTACGTCCTCCGTCACAGCTCCGGCAGACGCAGGGCGAGCAGGGCCACGTCGTCGGTGCTGCCGGGCGGCATACGGGCGAGCAGCTGGTCGCACAGCGTGTCCAGCGGTGTGTGGGCGAGCGCGAGGGCGTGGCGACGCAGCCGGTCCAGGCCGGTGTCGAGGTCGCTGCCTGGGATTTCGATCAGCCCGTCGGTGTAGAGCAGCAGGGTGGAACCCGGCGGCAGGGGATGCGTGGCGTCCGGCCGGCCCCCGCCGGTCCCCACCGGGGCGCCGAGGACGAGTCCCTGGCCGGCTTCGAGGTACCGCGCGTCTCCGCCGGGGGGCAGGAGAAGAGGCGGCGGATGTCCGGCGCTGGTCCAGTGAAGTGTCCATGGGCCGGTGTGCGGGTCGCCCTCGACCTGTGCGAGGACGAGGGTGGCCATGGGGACGGTGGTGATGGCGGGCATGGCGTCGTCGAGGCGGTCGACGACGGCGCCGGGCGGTCCGGTGTGGTCCCAGGCCAGTGACCGCAGGATGCCGTGCAGTTGGGCCATCCCGGCGGCCGCGGTCAGGTCGTGGCCCACGACGTCGCCGATGACCAGCGCGAGCGTGCCGTCCTTCAGCTCGAACGCGTCGTACCAGTCGCCGCCGACCTGGGAGCCTGCGGGGGCGGGCTGGTAGCGGGCGGCCAGCCGCAGACGGCCGGGCTGGGGCAGCGGGGCGAGCAGGTTGCGCTGCATGGCCTCGGCGACGGCGCGCTGGCGGCCGAACCGCCGTGCGTTGTCGATGACCAGACCGACCCGGCGGCCGATGTCACTCACCACCTCCAGGTCGGCGGCGTCGAAGGGATGCGCCGGATCGGTGCGCACCACCGTCAGGGCACCGGTGATCTGCCGACTGGAGCCCAGCGGCACCGTGATGGCGGATGTCGCACCCACCGTCCGCAGGAAGTCGCTGTGGGCGGCGGCGAGGGGAGAGCCGGGCGATGCGGTCGCCTCCGCCTCGTCCTGCGCGGAATGAGCGTCCTGCTCGTCCTGCCCGCCCTGAGCGTGCTGCTCGTTCTGCTCGTTCTGCAGTACGGGATCACCTCCGTGCAGCACCTGGACAAGAGCCGAGCGGTCCGCCTCCCCGGTCTCGGGAAGGCGCTCGCGCCCGCCCTCCAGCCTGGCGTCCCGGCCCGCGGGGCCGGTCACCGCCACCCGGTGGACCCGCCCGGAACCGGTCCGGAGGTCCACCGCCGCCCAGTCGGCGAGGCGGGGAACCAGCAGGCGGCCCAGCCGGACGAGGGCATCGTCGGTCTCCAGGGTCTGGCCGAGGACGTCGGTGATCTCCGCGACCAGCGTCAGCCGCTCGTTGAGGTCCTCCAGGGCACTCGCGTAGGCCGCACGCTCCCGGGGCGTGCGGCGGTCGCCGGTGATGTCGGTGAACAGCACGGCCATGCCCTTGAACGAGCCGCCGTCCGTCAGGGGAGAGGCGAACCACGAGATCGTGACCAGGCGACCGTCACCGCGCACGTAGCTGTCGCCCTCCCCGCGCGCGGCGGCCCCCTCGGTGAGTGCCCGGAGCAGCGGGCACTGCTCCCGCAGGAGCGGGCCGCCGTCCGTGTCCCGGTGCAGCAGCTCGTGCGCGTCCTTCCCGCGTATCGCACGGGTGGCTCGGCCCAGCAGCCGTTCTGCGGCCGAGTTGACTGCGAGGATCCGGCCGGCTGGATCCACCACCATCAGGGCCGTGCTCAGCTGCTCGACGACCTGCCGCCAGAAGTCCGGCTCGGCCGACGGCCACGCCTGCCCTTCCCCTCCCGCACCGGGCACCGCATCCTTCACCACGCCGCCCTCCAGCCATGGCAGCCTCCGACCGAAGACCACGGGCGCATCAGGGGAACCGACACGTCAGTACCGATGGCCCTCAGTACCGACGGCTCTCAGTACCGATGGTCCCCAGTACCGATGGTCCCCTGACGGGAACCGGCTCGCACGGCCGACACGAGGTCCTGCTCGCCCGCCGCCGTCCCGGTGGCCAGGGCCTCCCGTACCGGCCCTCTGGCGTTGGGCCCGCCGGGTCAGCCGCGATCCTCCTCCTCGGCCTCCATGAGCCGTATCCCCTGATGTGTCAGCGTGACGGTCGCGGGTGTGTCTCCATGGGCCCAGCGGACCGTGACAAGTCCTTCGCCCACCAGATAAGTGCAGGCCGCGGCCAGATCCTGCTCTGGGATCGCCAGATCGTCACGCAGCTTGGCCCCGGAAGCATCAGGAAGGCCTCTGCCTTCCATGCCCTCGTACAGGATTTTCATGATCGCTTCGCGGTAGCTCTTCCGCTGGTGCAGTGTCGCCATGGTTGCCACCACCCGTGCCGGCCCGAATACCTGCCCACGACCAGTGGGTTTCATCGGGGGCTCTGTCCGGGTGAACGTGATGCCGCTTCCGAAACGGACGCGGTGGTCACGCCGTCGGACCCCGCCCCGCCGTCCCAGGGCTACGACGGGACGTCCCCCTTCCCGCCGGACGGCCCGGCGCCGCGCCCGCGCCGGCGGTGATCGGCTGTACGTCACGGTGACGGCGGTGATCGTCGTCCTGCCGTTCGTGGCGCTCGGCCTGCTCGGCCGGCTGCTGTGGGGGAGTCTCATCCATCCCGCCGACATCGTGCTCGCGGCCGTCCTCTACACGATCACGGGTCTCGGAGTCACGGTCGGCTTCCACCGCGGCCTCACCACGGCGGCTACCGGGCCGTCCGTCCCGTGCGCATCGCGCTCGCGGTGGCCGGGTCGATGAGTTTCCAGGGCGACGTCATCGGCTGGGTCGCCACCCATCGACGCCACCACGCGGTCACCGAACGGCCCGGCGACCCGCACTCGCCGCACCGCTACGGCACGCATCTGCGCGGCCAGTTGCGCGGGCTGCTGCACGCGCACGTCGGCTGGCTGTTCCGCAACGACCGGACGCCGCCGGAGCTCCCCCACTCTCGGCTTCGCTCGCGCGGGGGGACCCCCATCGCCCCCGACCTCCTCGCCGATCGCGACACCCGTGCCGTCGCCCGCGCCTTCCCGGCGCTGTGTGTCCTCACGCTCGCCTGCCGTTCGCGGTGGGCTGGGCCATCGGCGGTACGTGGGTGTACGGCGTAACCGCCCTGCTGTGGGCGGGACTTGTGCGCATCGCGCTGCTCCACCACGTCACCTGGAGCGTGAACTCGCTCTGTCACCTGATCGGTGAGCGCCCGTTCCGCACCCGGCGCCACGACCGGGGCACCAACCTGTGGCCCCTCGCCCTGCTCTCCTTCGGCGAGAGCTGGCACAACCTCCACCACGCCGACCCCACCTGCGCCCGCCGACGGCGGATCGGGTCGCGGCCCGCCGCGCCTGACCAAGCGGTGCCCCGCCGGATGCTGGTCTTGACCCACGGAGCCGCTCATGGCGGGCGCCGCCGGCGATCCCGTGGGACGGGACCCCGCCCCTGCGCTGCCCGGCCGCGGCGGGCGACGCGTTGTGCGTGCAGTCACGTCCCGGCTGCTCGTTGCTGATTCCGGCCGTGGGACGAGAGGGCACCGCCGCTCCGGCCCTTCACGGCCCTCGCCCCCCGTGCGTGGCGGGCCCGTTCCGCCGTCATGAGGGCGGTCGCGGTGGTCGGCGGTCCGGTGTCCGCACTCGCGGCGGCCATCAGCCGGGCTGCCGAGGAGGCGCCGGTCTCCGGGGGGATCACCAGAAGGTCCCATCGGCCTGCGGTGTAGGACAGCAGCGTGATCCCGTGCGGATCCAGCTCGGAGGTGAACCAACTGACCTTCACCACATGGCCGTTGACGACGATCCGGGGCGGGAGGGTCGGCCAGTGGCGGGGGTCGACCGCGATACGGGTGATCCGCCCCCACAGCGGGTCCAGCACGTCCGCCAAGGCGGAGAGCTCGCTCGGCAGGTCACGTGAACGGGGCCACCAGGCGCCGTCCAACTCGGTGGGCCCTGCGGAAGAGCTCACGGATCTCAACGAGAGGCGCGCGGTCGGGGCCCTGAAGGGAACGGCCCGCAGCGGGGCGTGAGAGGTGGTCGCGGACATCGCGCAAACCCGTCTCCGGACTCCTGCGCGAGAACAGCTGCCCGGTGTCGTCACTCACCGGGAACGGCACCGGCATCGGAGCCGATGTACGAAGTGCTCCCGATGACTTCACGCTACTCCCCGCAGGACCAGGGCGGACCGGACTGTTGCCTTTGGGGCGCAGGCCCCGTGCAGGGACGCATGGGACCGTTTCTCCGTTGGCCGTTCGGTCCGTTGGGCCTGTTCGAGGAGTACGCTGAAATCACCGAGGATATTTCGCGCACAGGCTTCCAGCTCGTGTCGTTTTCGGCGATTGAATACGCCGGGCCGGTCATGACCGGCCCGGGGCAGGGTTCGCGTCATGACTGCGACCATTTCCCTCCCGCCGACGCCCGAAGCCGAAGCCGATGACCGCGCCTTCTCCTCGCCCTCTCTCCGTCTGTCGCTCGCTCCCACCGGCCCCGCACCGGCTCTGCTGGACGGCGCATGGTGGCCGCGCTCCCGCGATCTCGAGTCCGAACTCCCCTCCCTGACGGCCGTACTGGATCCGTTGTGGGGGCGGATCACCCGGGTCACGGTGAACCCCACCCACTGGCCGGTCGTTCCGCGCAAGGTGTCCGTCGCCGGGCACGTGGTGAAGGTGGGCTGGTTCCTGGCCGAGCAGGACCCGCACGAACTGCTGCTGCTCTCGTACCGCGCGGGCCGCTGGAACCTCCTGGTGGTGCCGCCGCAGACGACTCCCGTCTCCGCCACCTGGCTGATGGCCGCCGCGAGCGACCCGCTGGGCACGTCGACCGCGAGCCGGTTGATGGAGGAGGCGGCGCGCCTGCGGACGGTGTCCGAGACGGACCGGGCCGTGGAAGCGGTCTGGGACTCCGAAGGAGGCCATGAGGCCCGCGATCCGGCCGCGCGTCCCCGGATCCCGACCGTGACCGCCGCGCTGCCGCATCAGCCGATGGTGAGGTGAGGACAGTGCAGACATTCGTGATCGTGGTCGTGACCCTCGCGGTGATCGCCTTCGGGGTGCTCCTCATCCACTTGCTCAACTTGCAGCACAGTGACGGCATGGCCGCCTTCCACTACGGCCGTTACGGGATGCCGATCCCGGGACCGGACCCGTTGGCTCCGCGTAAGGCCCACGGCCGGGCGGGAGCGAGCGGCACCGCGGGGCGCCGCCGCCCTCATGAGGGCGGCCTGAGCGGATCGAACAGACCGAGCCGACCGAACTGACAGCACCGACCGAACTGACAGCACCGACCGAACCGAAGACACCGTCCGCAGCCCAGGACCCCGGCCGCCGCACGGCACATGACAGGCCGGGGTCCTGGGCTGTGTCCTGCGCCCCACCGCCCTCCGGCCCCGTCCGCTGATCAGGCTTCCGACGGTGCCGTCACCGCGTACCTCCCCCCCCTATCGGCAACATGCCGCGAGGGCCGGACCGGCCCCGCCACGCGGCACTCCCCGACGGGCCCTCTGCAGTCAGAACCGAGGAGCCGTGCCCCACCCACAACTGAACGTCCACCGGCACGACCGCACCACTCGCGCGCTGATCACCCTCGCAGGCGAGATCGACTTCACCACCGCCCCTGTCGTGCGCGCCGCGCTGGCCGCATGCTTGCGCGACGGCATCCGCTCCGCCGACGTCGATCTGACGGCGGTCACCTTCTGCGACGCCAGCGGACTCAACGCCTTCCTCAGCGCATCCCGGCTCGCCACCGATGCCGGCACCATCCTCCGACTGCACTATCCGCCACCGGCCTTGGCCCGCATCATCGAGATCACCGGCACCGGGTTCCTGCTCCATGAGCTCCACGCAGTTCGACCACGGTCACGCCGGATTCCCGCTGCCGCGGGCGGTGCGCCGTGACGGGCCCGCCCCGCCGGGTGCCGCCAGGGGGCGGGGGAAGCACATCGACTCCCGCCCACGCGGTACGTCTGCGCCGAGTGAACCGCTGGCAGGCGGAGACACTGCGGGAGGACCTGGCCGACCTGTACGTGGAGTCCTCGCGCGCGCAGGCAGGCCAGGAATACCGAGGCCGGGAGGCGTTTCTGCGCAGGCTCGCCGGCGACATCCGGCGGGCCGGATTCGCCCTGCTGATCGCGGAGGACACGGCCTTCGTCGGGTGTGCCTACGGATTCCCCGTACCGCGGGAGGGGACCTGGTGGAGGGGGTTCGACGGGCCCCTTCCGCAGAGCATCGAACAGCTCACCGCGTCCGGCCACGTCTTCGCGATCACCGAGATCGTGGTGCATCCCCATACGGACGACCACGGCCTCGCCCGCAGGCTCCAGGAACGGCTGCTCGCCGACCACCACGCCTCGCTCGGGGCGACATTGGTCGACCAAGCCGACGCTCCGGTCTTCGACGCCTTCCTGTCGTGGGGATGGCGCGACATCGGGGCGATCCGTCGGCCGTCGGATCCCATGGCCCTCCGGCCGTCGGCCCCTGTGCTGCTGCGGGCTCTGGTCCTTCCTCTCGGCCCGCGCACGTCCGCCCGCCCGGACGGCCTGGCCCACGAAAACCGCACCCAACGGCCCGACTGACAGCCAACGTGCGGTCGGGTCGGGGGCGCAGAGTGTCGTGCATGGATGTCGTCGCGGATCTCCCGCCTTGCGGATCTTCCACCGGGAAGCGCGGCTTACCCGCGGCTTCGCGGGGTGCCGTGCGGGATGACGGGGATGTCGGAAGGAACGGCCGTGACGGTCCGCTCCTCGACGGGGTCTATCTGTTCGGTTCGGAACGTGAACTGGCCATCGCTATAGCCACATCATTCGATCGGGCGCTGGATCGGAAAGGATAGGCGTCGGAGCAGAAGGCGAGCGGGCCGAACCGACAGGAAAGGACCCATGGCCGAAACCACCACGACCAAGCGGCGCCAGAAGCCATTCAGCAGGATCGCGACGACCGCGCTGCCGCTCTACCTCACGATGGTCGCGTCCTCTGCCGGAGCCCTGGTGGACACGGTCCTGCTCGGCAGACACGCGACGTCCTCGCTCGCCGCGTTCGCCGTGACCATCGCCGTCTACAGCCCGGCGACCGCCACGGTCACCGGAGCCCTGCGCGGCGTCATGCCGTTCGTCAGCCGGCACGAGGACGACCCCGAACGTATGGCACCGCTGGTCCGCAACGGAATGTGGCTGGGGTTCATCATCGGTCTGCTCGGCGCCCTCGCCGTGGCCGGGGTGCCGGTCATCGGACGCGCGACCGGAGTCCCCGAGTCCACCCTCGGCCATCTCGGCGCGTTCCCCTACCTGTTGGCCGTCGCCGTGCTGTCGACGTCGGTGGGCGCCTCCGCGATCTCCGTCCTGGTCGCCCTCGGACAGGGCAAACTCGTCATGCGGGCCGGACTCGTCGGCACCGCCGTCGCCGTGCTTCTGTCGATCGGGCTCATCGCGGGCACCGGACCCCTGCCGGCCTTGGGGCTGAACGGAGCCGGCATCGCCATGTTGACGTCCAGCCTCGTCACCACCCTTCGGGTCCAACTCGCCCTGCACCGGCTCCCGGTGCTGGCCGGCCAGTCACTGCGCCCCGGACGCCCCGACCTGCCGCAGGTGTTCCGGCTCGCCAGGGTCGGCATCCCGCTCGCCGGAACCGTGCTCATCAAGTTCGTGGTCCTCGGCGTGCTGACGTTCGCCGCCGCCCGGCTCGGCACCGAACAGGCCGCCGTGCACGGGGTGTCCGAGACCCTGGTCAACCTGATCTACACGCTTGCCGTGGCGATCGGACAGGCGACCGTCCCCATGGTGGCGGGCGCGGCACGCGACGCCGACGTTGCCGGGGCCCGGCGCAGCGTCGTCGCGGGCGGCGGGGTCGCGCTGTGCGGCGTCGGCACCCTCGGTCTCGTCCTCGTGGTCTTCGGCCACTGGATCGTTCCCCTCTTCAGCGAAGACGCCGCCCTGCGGCCGCAGTTGGAGGACCAGCTCCCGCTCGTGTTCGCCGTGGTGGTCACCGACGCCCTCCAGGCGATCGCCGGCTTCGGCATGCTCGGGCTGAAGCGGACCTTCCCGAGCCTGGTCTCCACTGCCGCCTTCTTCGGCCTGTTGCGCCTGAGCGCGGTCCCGGTGGCCGAGGCGGGCGGGCTCACCGCCCTGTGGTCCGCACTGATCTGCGCGAACCTCCTCCAAGCGGTCACCAAGGCCGTCATCTTCCACCGGCACAGCGCGCGTCTCGCCGCCGAGCAGCCCGGCCTCGCCGCCTGATGTCCCCCCCCTCACTCCGACCGGAAGTGATCCTCATCGGCGCCGGCCGGACCCCGGCACGGTCCGCGTCGCCGCAGAGACCGGCCGCGGTATCCCGGCTTCGATCCGGACGTCGAACTGCCGTCGACGCGAGGCCCGCCTCAGGGCCGGATCAGGACCTTGAGCGCACTGCGGTCGGCCATCGCCCGATAGCCGTCCGGGACGTCGTCGACGCCGATGGTGCGGTCGAACACGCGACCCGGCTCGACCGTGCCGTCCAGCACGTCCGGCAGAAGTTCCTCGATGTAGGCGCGGGCCGGAGCGACGCCACCGGTCACGGTGATGTTCCTCATGATCGTGTCCATCCCGAGCGGCACGTCCGTGTACTGGGCCACCCCGAGCCGGCTGATGGCGCCGCCGTCGCGGACGATGCCGAGAGCGGTGTGCATCGACTGCTCGGCGCCGACGGCCTCCACGACCGCGTGGGTGCCGTCGCCGCCGGTCAACTCCCGCACTCGCTCGATGCCTTCGTCGCCGCGCTCGGCGACGACATCGGTGGCGCCGAACTCGCGGCCGAGGTCGGTGCGGCCCCGGTGGCGGCCCATGAGGATGATCTGCTCGGCGCCGAGCCGCTTGGCGGCCAGGACGGCGCCGAGGCCGACCGCCCCGTCGCCGATCACCGTCACCGACTTCCCCGGCCCGACCCGCGAGGTCACCACGCCGTGGTGGCCGGTGCAGTACACGTCGGAGAGCGTGAGCAGGGAGGGCACCAGCGTCGAGTCCTCGGCCACCGGCAGCTTCACCAGCGTTCCCTGCGCCTGCGGCACGCGCACGACCTCGCCCTGGCCGCCGTCGACGCCGTCCGAGCCCCACTGGCCGCCGTGGCGGCAGGAGGTCTGCAGCCCGTCACGACAGAAGTCGCAGGTGTTGTCGGCCCACACGAAGGGCGCCACGACCACGTCCCCGCGCTTGAACCCGGACACCTCCGAACCGACGTCCTCGACCACGCCGAGGAACTCGTGTCCCATTCGGCGCCCCTGAGGCGTTGCCGGCATCTGGGCGTACGGCCACAGGTCGCTGCCGCAGATGCAGGAGGCCGTGACGCGTACGACGGCGTCGGTGGGGTTCTGGAGCTCCGGGTCCGGGACGTTCTCGACGCGGACGTCGCCGGCGCCGTACATGAGTGCTGCTCGCATGAGGTCTCTCCTGGTGCACAGGGGTAGCGGCCGGCCTGTGGGGCGGGCAGGGCGGCGCGTTCGGCGAGGTCGATCGGTGGTCGGCTCCGTGTCGGTGTTCGTGCCTCGACCATGTCCCTCAGCCGGGTGGCGGCGCTCATGGCGATGGGCCAGTTGGCCTAGTGAGACCGACCGTCCCCCTGGTCGCCGATCGGCCGGTAGGCGCTGATGACATACAGCGCCTCGTCATCGATCGCGTCCTTCTCCCAGTCCAGCGAGATCCGCACCGGATGCCCCTCAGCCGCGTACTCCGCCTCGGCCACGTCCGCGTCGTCCAGCCGTGCCTGCTCCAGTTCCGCCAGGAGTTCCCCCATGGTGGGTACCGCGTCGGGGATGTCCCGCGCCACGCGTCGTCCGCTGTCGTCCAGGCCGACCGTCTTGACCACGGCGCCGTCGCGGACGGTTATCCGGAAGGTGCCGATCAAGGCCCGTTCCCCCTCGCTGGAGCGGAGCGTGTAGGTGTAGGCGGAGGGCTCCTGCCAGTTGGACCGACTGTGAGCCGACGTGCTCTTCGCCGTCTCGGCGCCGCACGCGGCGGCCGCGCAGAGCAGCCCTCCGATCAGTGAGGCACTGAACACGGCACGGGTGGACCGGGATACGGCGGCCATGGCGGCAGTCCCTTCGAAGGCGGCTACCGCTATGACGCCCGCCCTCTGAGGAACGTTCGGCGCAGTGGAGAAAGCCGCGCGTTCTCGCCGGAGGGCTCGTGGCGACCGCGGCCGTGATCACGGGCTGTTCGGCCAAGGCGGACAACGGCTCGGACCCGAAGGCGTCGGCCGTGGCAGCGGCGACCCCGTCGGCGTCCGCGAGCGTGCCACCCCTCGACGGGGCTCCCGTCGCCTGGCCAGCGGCACTTGGCCGAGGCGGCCGAGGCGGCCGAGGTGGAGGACGGAGCGCGAGCCGTTGGCGTCGTACGACGAGTGCGGGCCGGCCGGAGGTGCGCTGCGACGACTCGGCCGCCGCCCGCGGGCTACTCCGGCGTCGCCTCCGCGGCGAAGTCGGGCATCAGCGCGCACATCGCCTGGCGCTGGGTGGGGCCCATGAACCGGGCCAGGGCTTCCTTGACCGTCTCGGCGAGGACCCCGGAGGCCTCCTTGAGCAGGCCCCGGGCCTTCTCGGTGAGGGCGACCTCGACGCCCCGCTTGTCGCCGCACACCGATTTGCGGGTGACGAGGCCGGCGTGCTGGAGGCAGGCGATCTGGTAGGTGAGCCGGGTTTTGGGCCGGCCCAGGAGCTCGGCGATCCGCGTCATGCGCAGGGCTTCCCCGGGGTCCGCGGCGAGCAGGCACAGGACCAGGAACTCGTCGTGCGAGACGTCCAGCCGCTCCTTGACGACGGAGCGCAGCTCCTGCTCGACGGCCCCCGTCGCGGCCAGCATCAGCATCCAGGCGTGCAGCTCGGCGGGCAGAAGCCCGTCGCCGGAGGCGGAGGGGCAGTCGGGGATGTCGGGGATGGCGGCCATGGATTCGAGTGTAGCTGTTGTTCAATTTTGGAGTATCGGCTAGCGTGAGGTCATCCAAATTTGGACTACGGATTCATACGGATTCAGGAGTGAGATCATGACCGTCGCCGTCGAAACCGGAACCTGGCAGCTCGACAGCACCACCTCCACCGTCGCCGTCCGGCACAAGACGTTCTGGGGCCTGGTCACCGTGAAGGGCGCCTTCGCCGCCGTCACCGGCAACGGCGAGGTGCGGCCCGACGGCTCCGCCGTAGGAGCGATCACCCTGGACGCCGCCTCCCTGGACACCCGCAACGCCAAGCGCGACGAGCATCTGCGCTCGGCCGACTTCCTCGATGCCGCCAACCACCCCGAGATCACCTTCGCGGTCCGCAGCGCCGAGCTCCGCGACGGTGACGGCGTGCACGTGGTCGGCCAGCTCACCGTCCGCGGCATCAGCCGGCCCAGCTCCTTCACCGGCCGCCTCGTCGGCGCCGACGACGGGTCGCTCACCCTGGACGCCGAGTTCTCCGTGGACCGCGAGCACTTCGGCATGAGCTGGAACCAGCTCGGCATGATGCGCGGCCTCACGACGATCGCCACCACGCTCCGCTTCACGCGGACGGCCGCAGCCTGACGTCGGCGCTCGACAGCGTCTGCGGTACGGCCGTGAAGGCCCGCAGCCGGATCCGTACGCCCGGACGGCGGGGGAGAACGAACCGTTGGGGCCGCCCACCGCACCGACGTCACCCGCAGGTGCAACGGAGGCGTCCCCGTGGCCGTCGCGATCCGCGCCGGGCGCCGGGGCAGGACCCGCAGCCGGGGCTGCCGGGCGGAGGCGGTGTGAGGCGGGTGAGAAGGGCAACGCGCCCCGGTGGCAGGGTCAGTACACGTCCCGGACGTAACGCTTCGCCGCCGCCAGCCGCTTCACGTACGCCGACGCCTCCGCCTCTTCCAGGCCGCCGTGCGCGACCGCGATGTCCCGCAGGGCCCGGTCCACGTCCTTGGCCATGCGGGAGGCGTCGCCGCAGACGTAGAAGTGGGCGCCGTCCTGCAGCCAGCGCCACAGCTCGGGGCCGTGTTCGCGCATCCGGTCCTGGACGTACACCTTGTTGCGCTGGTCGCGGGAGAACGCGGTGTCGAGGCGGGCGAGGGTGCCCTCGTCGAGCAGCGCGGTCAGCTCGTCCTCGTAGTAGAAATCGCTCGCCCGGTGCTGCTCGCCGAAGAACAGCCAGTTGGGCGCCCGGTGCCCGAGCGCGCGCCGCTCCTGGAGGAAGCCGACGAACGGCGCGACACCGGTGCCCGGGCCCACCATCACCATCGGCGTCGAGGCGTCCGCGGGCGGGCGGAAGTGCGGGGACGCCTGCACGAACACCGGCACCTCGGTGTCCGGGTCGGCGTCGGCCAGGAAGGGCGAGCAGACACCGCCGCGCGGTCGGCCGTGCAGGTTCTCGTACCGGACGACGGAGACGGTGAGCGAAACGAGGTGCGGGTCGACGAGTGGGCTCGACGATATGGAGTACAGGCGCGGTTGGAGCTTGCGCAGCACCCCGGCCCACTCCTCGGCGTCCGCCCGCACAGGGTGCTCGGCGATGACGTCCACGGCCTGCCGCCCCCAACTCCACTGCGCCAGGGCGTCCTTGTTGTCGGGCCGCAGCAGCCGCCGCAACTCCCGGTCGTCGCGGACGCGTTCGGCGACGAAACGGAGCAGGTCCGGGGTGATCCGCGTGATGTCGAGGTGCCGGTACAAGGACTCGGCGAACGAGGCTTCGCCAACGCCATCCACCTGTACGGGAGTTGAGCCGGCCACTCCGGTCGCGGCCAGCCACTCCTCCACCAGCGCGGACGAGTTGACCGGCCGCACGCCGAGCGCGTCGCCCGCCTCGTACGTCAGCGAGGTACCGCTCGTGTCGAAGGTGAAGCGCCGCACCTCCTTGCCGCCGCCGGGTCGGCTGAGCAGCCGGTTGCCGACCAGGCGGGCGGTGGTGGGGGCGGGCCTGCGCCCGGCGTTCGGCTCGCCCTTCGGCTTCTCGACGGCGGAGGCGTCCGTGCCGCCGAGCGCCGTGAGGACCTGGTCGAGCCACGCGCCGGCGGACGGCTCGTAGTCCGGTTCGCAGTCCGTGCGGGGGGCCAGGGCCACCGCGCCCAGCTCGCCCAGCCGGGTGTCGAGCCGGCGCCCGTGCCCGCAGAAGTCGTCGTACGACGAGTCCCCGAAGGCGAGCACGGCGTACCGCACCCCGTCCAGCCGCGGAGCCTCGTCCTCGGACAGGGTGTCCCAGAGGCCGGCTCCGTTGTCGGGCGCGTCGCCGTCGCCGAACGTGCTGGTGATGAAGAGCAGGTCGGCCGTGCGGGCGAGGGCGCGGACATCGGCCTCGTCCATGCCGACCAGCGTGGTCCGGTGCCCGGCCGCGCCCAGCCGCTCGGCGGTGGCGGTGGCGAACTCCTCGGCGTTCCCGGTCTGCGAGGCCCACAGCACGACGACCTCCCGGCCCTGCGGCGTACGCGGCTGCGCCGCCGTGCGGGAGTACATGCCGGCCAGGACGCCGTTGACCCACAACGCGTGCTCGGGGCTGAAGGGGGCGTCCGGGGGGAGCACGGGCACCCCAGGCGCGCCGGAGTCCAGGCCGGCGAGGAACCCCGTGAGGTAGAGGCGTTCCTGCGCGGACAGGACGGGCGGCGGCGCGGGTTCCAGACCGAAGGGGTCGAAGGGGGCGGATGTGCCAGGGGTGACGGCTGTCGGCGTCAGGGCCGGCACGACCGGTACCGCCGGAACCTCCGGCTCGGGCGCCGTCGTGGGAGCCGCGACCCGCGCCAGGGAGACGGCACACACCTTGAACTCCGGCTGGAAGGAGATCGGATCCACCGCGTCGCTCGTCACCGCGTTGACGCTCAGATACTCCCCGAACAGGTCGTTCCAGTGGAACGGCGCGAAACAGCACCCCGGCCGCACCCGCTCGGTCACCACCGCCGGCAGCACGGCCCGCCCACGCCGCGAGGCGACCTCCACCTGGTCCCCGTCGGCGATCCCCAACTCGCGCGCGTCCGCCGGATGCAGTTCCACGAACGGCCCCGGGTTCAGCTTGTTGAGCTTGGCGACCTTGCCGGTCTTGGTCAGCGTGTGCCACTGGTGCTGAACGCGCCCGGTGTTCAGTACGAAGGGGTAGTCGTCGTCCGGCATCTCGGCGGCCGGCATGTGCGGCCGGGCGTGGAACGCGGCTCGCCCGCTCGCGGTGGGGAACCGCAGCCCGCCGTCCGGGTCGACGTACCGGATCGGATTGCGGTGCGGCCCGTCCGGGTCGGCGGCCGGCCACTGCACGGGTGTGGCCCGCAGCCGCTCGTACGTCACCCCGCGCAGATCCCAGCCGGTCACCGGGTTCCAGGCCCGCCGTATCTCCTCGAAGACGTCCTCGGCACTGTCGTACGAGAACCCCTTCTCGTACCCCATCGCACACGCGACGGCCGCGATGATCCGCCAGTCCGCCATCGCCTCGCCGGGCGGGTCGGCGACGGGCCGGGTCAGGGTCAGATTGCGCTCGCTGTTGACGAAGACACCCTCGCCCTCGGTCCACATGGCGCCGGGCAGCACGATGTCCGCGTACGCGTTGGTCTCGGTGTCGGTGAAGACGTCCTGCGTGACGACGAACTCGGCGGCCTCGAGCCCCTCGATGACGGTGCGGCGATTGGCGACAGAGGCGACGGGATTGGTGCAGATGATCCAGCAGGCCTTGATCTCCCGGTCGGCCATCCTCTGGAACATCTCGACGGTCCCCTTGCCGACCCCGTCGGCGCGCAGGGTGCCCGGCTGCAGCTCCCACATCTCCTCGACGAAGTCCCGCTCGGAGTCGACGAGGACGGACCGCTGGCCGGGCAGTCCCGGCCCCATGTAGCCCATCTCGCGGCCGCCCATGGCGTTGGGCTGGCCGGTGAGCGAGAAGGGGCCGGAGCCCGGGCGGCAGATGGCGCCGGTGGCGAGATGCAGGTTGACCAGGGCGTTCGTGTTCCAGGTGCCGTGCGTGGACTGGTTCAGGCCCATCGTCCAGCAGCTCATCCACTCGCCCGCCTCACCGATCAGCCGGGCGGCGGTACGGAGGTCGTCCTCGGCGAGTCCGGTGATCTCGGCGACGGTGGCCGGCGGGTAGTCGGCGAGGAAGGCGGGCATCACCTCCCAGCCGTCGGTGTGCGCGGCGATGAAGCCGGGGTCGGTGTGGCCGTTCTCGACGAGCAGATGCAGAAGGCCGTTGAGGAGGGCCAGGTCGGTGCCCGGCTTGAGCTGGAGGTAGAGGTCGGCCTTGGCGGCGGTGGCGGTACGCCGGGGGTCGACGACGATGAGCTTGGCGCCCGCCTTGACCCGCTCCATCATGCGCAGGAAGAGGATCGGGTGGCAGTCGGCCATGTTCGAGCCGATGACCAGGAAGGTGTCCGCCCCGTCGAAGTCCTCGTACGACCCGGGCGGCCCGTCGGCGCCGAGGGACAGCTTGTAGCCCATGCCCGCACTGGCCATGCACAGCCGGGAGTTCGACTCGATCTGGTTCGTCCCTACGAACCCCTTGGCCAGCTTGTTCGCCAGGTACTGCGCCTCCATGCTCATCTGCCCGGAGACGTAGAAGGCGACCGCGTCGGGCCCGTGCTCGTCGATGATCGTGCGCAGCCGCCGGGCGGTCTCGGAGATCGCGTCGGCCATCGGGGAGGGCACCGGCTCCTCGCCCCGGTCGTCCCTGACCAGCGCCGTGGTCAGCCGCCCGGGCGCGGCGAGCATCTCGGCCGTGGTCGCGCCCTTCGTGCAGAGTCGGCCCGCGTTCGCCGGGTGCGCCTTGTCGCCGGAGGCCTTCAGGACCGTACGCCGTCCGTCCGGCCCCATTCCGACGTCCAGCAGGATTCCGCAGCCGACCCCGCAGTACGTGCAGACCGTCCGGACCTGAGTCGTGGAGGTGGTCTCGGTCACGTGCTGCCCTTCTCCGGCGGTCGGGGTGATGTCTGGAGCGTACGAATTGCCCGTTACGTCGATGTCACATCCCTTGATCATGAGGAGTTACGTAGGCCACACAGGCGGCCCGTTCGAGCTGTGAGGGGGCGCGTCGGGAGGAGTCGCGATGCGCGCAAGGGGCTCGCGGACCGTGTCGGTGTTGGGCCGAACGGGTGACTTGGCGTAAGAATTGGCTGGTGCAGGCATTGAAGGCGAGTCAAGGCGGGGGGAGCCGGTGAACAGCCACGACGTCACCGATGAACAGTGGGAAGGGCTCGCCCAGGTCGTGCCGTTGCGGGGCCGGGACGCCTGGCCGTCCGCGGTGGACCACCGGGTGCCTCCGGAAGCGGCGACGGAACCGCGTCGCCGGTTCGTCGTTCTGCGGGTCAATGTGTTCGCGGACGCCCGCGACGTCGCCGAGACGCTGATGGCGGGGATTCCGGTGCTGCTCGATCTGACGGGGGCCGAGACGGAGGTGGCCAAGCGGGTGCTGGACTTCAGCACCGGGGTCGTCTTCGGCCTGGCGAGCGGGATGCATCGGGTGGACCGGAACGTGTTCCTGCTGACGCCGCCCGGGACCGAGGTCAGCGGGTTGATGGAGGGGGCGGGGGTTCCCGGTACGTGAGGGGTGCGTGAGGGGGGTCGGGCCTGCGGTGGTCGCTCGATCGTAGGAAGGCTGCCGAGGTGGAACGGTTCATCTTGCGGTAGCGGGCCTACGGTCCGGGCATGGCTGGCTCCTCTGCATCGTCCGTGTCGTCGGTTTCCGGTGTCGTGTCCGTCCCCGCGCAGGGGCGGCGGGTGGATGGCGCGGGCGGCGGGTGTTCCGGCCGGCCCCATCTGACCGAGCTACGGCTCTCCGCGTTCGCCCGGCATCGGCGGGTCGCGCTGCCGCTCGGGGCGTTCACGGTCCTGGCCGGGCCGAGCGGCTGCGGGAAGACGACCGCGCTGCGGGCCTACGAGGCGCTTGCTCGGCTCGGTGGCGGTGCCGAGGTCGGGGAGGTGTTCCCCGATCCGGTGGCCTGCGTGCCCGAGCGGGCCCGGCCCGATGTGCAGCAGCGGCGGGGCTTCCGGATCGGCTGTACCGCCGACGGTCCCGAGGGGCCCGTTCGACTCGACGTCGCCGTGCAGGCCGAGCCCGAACTGCGCATCGTGGGGGAGCGGTTGAGCGCGGACGGGGTCGTCCTGCTGGAGACTGCCCTGCGGGATCCGAGTCGGCGTTGTGTGCAGGCCGCCTGGCATACGGCCGGTCAGTCGCCGGTGACACGGGCGCCGCTGCCCGACGACCGGCTCGGTACCGCGCTGTTGCCGCTGCGGGTGGCCGGGAAGACGGAGGGGCAGCGGCGGGTGCTGGCCGCCGCCGAGCAGATGGTCGTGGCGTTGCGGTCGGTGTTCGCATGTGACCCTCGGCCCGATCGGATGCGGGGTCCCGTGCCGGTTGGTTCCGGGCGGCTGCTCAGGGGCTGCGACAACCTTGCCGATGTGCTCTGGCGGACTCGTGCCGAGTGCGCGCGGCGGCATGCGCAGCTTGTGAGCGCGGTGCGGGCGGGGTGTGCCGGGGCGGTGGCCGATGTGGCCGCCGAAGTGCTGGGGGGCGGGACGGTACGGGGGGTGCTCGACCGGGGGGACGGGGTTCGCACGGAGCTCGGGCGGTTGGGGGACGGTGAGCTGCGGTATCTCGCGCTGTCACTGGTGCTGCTGACCGGGCCGGGGGTGCTGGAGGTCGATCCGGTGGGGGAGGTGCCTGCGGCGATGCAGACGTTGAGTGTGGTGGTGGACGGGCTCGATCGGGGGCTGGATCCGGTGCAGCGAGGGGAGTTGGTCGGGCTTGCTGCGCGGATGTGTGAGCGGGGGCATATTCGGGTGGTGGGGGCTGTGAGTGACTTGGCGGGTGTGGTGGCGGGTGCGGGGACGGTGCCGGGGTCGGTGGGGGTGTCGGAGGCGGCTGGGGCGGCCGGGGTGGGGGGTGTGACGGTGGTACACCTGGAGCCGTGACCGAACCTCTCGATGTGGCCCAGCTGCAGCGCCGGCTGGCCGAGTTCGCTGCCGCGCGCGACTGGCAGCCGTACCACACGCCGAAGAACCTCGTCGCCGCGCTCAGTGTGGAGGCGTCCGAACTCGTCGAGATCTTCCAGTGGCTGACGCCCGAGGAGTCGGCTCGGGTCATGGACGACGCGGAGACCGCGGGGCGGGTGACCGATGAGGTGGCGGACGTGCTCGCCTATCTGTTGCAGCTGTGCGAGGCGCTCGGGATCGATCCGTTGGCGGCCTTGGACGCGAAGATCGATCGGAACGAGCGGAGGTTTCCGAAGCCGTAGAGGTGGGGAGGGCCTCGGTCCGCTTTCACTCTGAGTGTTCGTTTGCCTGGCTGTAGCCGAAAAGTTGTCCGCAGATTTCCGTCTTCCTCTGGCTTTTCGTCTCAAGGGCCTTCACTCTGGGTAGTGGACAAGGGAGTTCGGGCGGCGCGTGGGCAGCGCGTCGGGACAGACGGGGACTGCGTATGGACGCGGTGCGGCTGATCGTGACGAGCAGGCGGGCGCTGGCCGGGAGCGAGGGCGCGCCGGAGATCTTGACCGAGGTGTGGCAGGCGCAGGCCCTGGCGCAGGCGATCGGCAGCCGGCTGGCGGTGTTCGGGCCACCTGAACTGCGGGGCGAGGCGCTGGGGTTGACCGAGCTGGCGGGGCGTGGGTGTGGGGTGCTGGAGGTACCGGACCTTGCGGAGGGTGACTTACGCGCGGCTCAGCTCACGGAGTTGGGCGATGCTCGGCAGTCGCTGATGCATCTGGACAGCCTGTTGGGGGAGGTGGGGATCGCTCTGGTGGGTATGGCCAGCGCGGCGGATGACGAGACGACGTACTGGCAGTGCATGGAGGCGATCGACGCGGCGGACGAGTCTCGGGATCGGGTGCGGGAGATGCTGCGCAGGCTGGCGGACCGGGAGGGGTTGCCTGCGGCGGGGTAGGTCTGCGGGATGCCTTCGGCGGCCTGTGCGGGGTGGGTGGGGGTGCGCGTAGCGCCTGCGGGTTCGTTGTGGGTCGGGGCCGTGCCGGGGGTGTCCGTCCTCGGACCGGCGGTCACCTTGGGCCAGGAGGAACCGCGTGTTGACGCCGGCCACTGCGGGCGGACACCCCCCGGCACGTCCCCTTGCCGCCGTGGGCGACTGCGGCGCCGCGGGGGTGCGACACCGCCACCACGGCCACTTCGCCGGTCACTGGTCGGTGCCGGTCCCGGCATTCCAGCCTGTCGGGTGCTTGAGGGTGACGTGGTGCCGGTCCGGGCAATCTCAGCCCGTCCGGCGATGGAGACGAGGCCGTTCGGGTCGATGGGGTCCAGGGGGCTCCGCCCTTGGCGGGGGTGGAGGGTCAGCCGGCGTCGGTGTCCTGGCGCTGGGGCCCCGTTGACTGCAGGTCCGCGTCCAGGGCCGACAGGTCCGCGTTCAGGGCTGCCATCAGCTCCTCCATCTGCTGCAGCAGCCCCTTGGGCTGGCCGGCGTCGCTGGTGGTCTGCTGTGGCGCGATTTCCTCGGACATGACGGCCTCCTCGGGCCTCCGGCCCCCAGTGGCAGTGGGCCGACACGGTGACGCTCCGGCCGGCAGGGCCGGCGCGAGGGCCGGGCGGTCCGGCTCCGATCGAGCCAACGATCACCGTGAGGGCCGGTCACTGGCCCGGGCAGGGGGCGGCTCCGGCGTTGACGGAATTCACCCGACCGGGGACGCGGGGGGCAGGGGGACCCGCGCGGTTGACGGGTGCCTCGGCGTGCAGGATGGAGACATGGATCTTCGCATCTTCACCGAGCCCCAGCAGGGGGCCACCTACGACACCCTCCTCACCGTGGCGAAAGCCACCGAGGATCTCGGCTTTGACGCGTTCTTCCGGTCCGACCACTACCTGAAGATGGGCTCCGGGGACGGCCTGCCCGGGCCCACCGACGCCTGGATCACACTTGCCGGTCTCGCACGTGAGACCAAGCGCATTCGCCTCGGCACCCTGATGACCGCCGGCACCTTCCGGCTGCCCGGCGTGCTCGCCATCCAGGTCGCCCAGGTCGACCAGATGTCCGGCGGCCGCGTGGAACTCGGGCTGGGTGCGGGCTGGTTCGAGGAGGAGCACAAGGCGTACGGCATCCCGTTCCCGAAGGAGAAGTTCGCGCGGCTGGAGGAGCAGCTCGCCATCGTCACGGGGCTGTGGGCGACCAAGGCCGGCGAGACCTTCGACTTCCACGGCAGCTTCTACGACTTGACCGAGTCGCCCGCCCTGCCCAAGCCCGCCCAGGACAGGATTCCGGTTCTGATCGGCGGGCACGGCGCCACCCGTACTCCGCGGCTGGCCGGCAAGTACGCCGATGAGTTCAACATGCCGTTCGCTTCGGTCGAGGACAGTGAGCGGCAGTTCGGGCGGGTGCGCGCCGCCGCCGAGGACGCCGGGCGCAAGGGTGACGACCTCGTCTACTCCAACGCCCTTGTGGTGTGCGTGGGCAAGGACGAGAAGGAGGTCGCCCGTCGTGCCGCCGCGATCGGGCGGGAGGTCGACGAGCTCAAGGTCAACGGGCTCGCCGGGTCTCCGCACGAGGTCGTCGACAAGATCGGCCGGTACCAGGAGATCGGCTCCCGGCGGATCTACCTCCAGGTTCTCGACCTGGACGACCTGGACCACCTGGAGCTCATCTCCTCCCAGGTTCAGTCCCAGCTGTCGTAGCGCCTGACCTGCCTGCCCCCTTCGCGGCCCCCGAGAGCATGCCTTCCGGGGGCCGTCGTGGTTCCGCGCCTCACACCTCCGGCGTCGCCCGTTCCTCCAGGGCCGACATGGTGGCCCGGGCCCTCGTGCGCAGTCGTTCGTCGGCGTGGATGATCCCGTCCTCCAGCCCGAAGTTCACGACTCGGCGGTCCCCGTCGGCCAGGGCTGCCAGGCGGTTCAGGTGCGCGTCCGTGAGGGTGGGGAGGCCCAGGGACAGGAGTGCGTCGAGTGCCGTGTCCGGGTCGGCGTTGTGTTCCGCCGCGGTCAGGACCGTATCGGGCAGCGTCCTGCGCAGCTCTTCCTCGATGCCGATCGTCAGCAGGGCCAGCACGCAGGCCGGTGCGTGCAGGGGCGTGGCGAGCATGCGCTCGAGTGGTGGGCGCAAGGGCGCCGCGGCGGGGCCGAGCCGGGCCGCCACGCGCGCGGCGCGGACTCCCGTCCAGGTGAACCAGGGCCCGTCGGACTCCGCGAGCACCGCGTCGAGGATCCGTACGGGCTCGGTGGCGTCACCTGTGATGTTCCAGAGCGCCTCGGCCAGTTCCACGTCGGCGTCCAGCTGCGGCGTGGTCCGGGGCTGGGCGGGGTCGCTCAGCGCTGCGCGTATGTCCGGCAGCAAATCGGCTGCCCTCCTGCCGAGTTGGGCGCAGCGTCGGGCGGCCTCGAGGACGTCGTAGGCCTTGCCGGCGAGGCCGGAGCGGATGGCGGTGTGGAGCGGGGATGCGTCGCCGGTCAACTCGTGCAGCGCGTGCGCGGCGGCCGGGCGGCCCTCCTCGGGGCCCTTGCGGGCTGCCTTGCGCAGCTCGTCCTCGATGCGTTTGCGGATCCGGCCCTCGGTGGGGCACGCGGCTGCCAGTGCCCCCGGTCCGGCGAGCGGAATGCGGGGTAGGGCGTCGAGCAGTTCGGGGACCGCGGGCGAGGCCTGCGTGCCCCAGGAGGTCAGCAGGAGGGCGAGATGGATCGGTTCGTTGCCGCTCACCTTCGGGTTTGCGAGACGTCGGCGGACCGCGTCGAGGAGCGCGGGCTCGAAGGGCAGCGTCGCCTCGCCCGTCGCACCGAAGCCGCGGGCACCGGCCGCGACAGCCAGTGCTCGTGGGCGCCGCGGCAGGTCGGCCGCGAGCAGACGCGCGGCCCGTTCGGGAGCCAGGGGCACGAGTGCCGCCAGGGCGCTGTCCGCCGTGTCGTCGCCGTCGACGGCGAGGCTGGCGAGGGCGTCGGTGAGAGCATCGTGCGCTGTGACTGACGGCACGCCCGTGATCTTGCCCAGCAGGCTCAGGACACGCGGCGCGGACAACGGATCGTCGAGGAGGGGGAGCAGGCGGGGGAGCAGGCGTCCCGGGGCGGCACGCGAGATCATGCAGGCGTGGTCGGCGGCCCACACCGCTTCCGCGCGGATCTCCGGCTCCGGAAGCGCCAATGCGGCGGCCAGGAGACCGAACGCGGCCTCGCGCTCCTCGTCCGTGTCCCGGCGCAGCAGCGCGTCGACCACGGTCTGCAACGGCTCGCGCTGGTTCTCGTCGAACCGTTCGGCGACCAGATCGTCGGCGGGGAGTATGGAGAGGAGCGTGTCGTGGCAGGTCGCTGTCCATGGCAGGCCCGCGTCCAGGCAGGCCAGCACGGCGGCGAGGCGCAGTTGTGCCGGGCCCGTCGGTTCCAGTGCCGCCGTGGCCGTGTCCGCGCTCGCTCCCGGATCCAACCTGGTCATCGCGGCCAGCAGTTCCGCCCGGACGACCGGCTCCCCTTCCACGGCCCAGCGCCGCTGCAGCGCCGGCCAGGTCTCGTCCCGCGCGTCTGTGTGTCCGGCCATCCAGGCCGTGGCCTGGCGCACCTGTGCATCCCCTTCGTCCAACAGAGGGAGGAGCAAGGGGAGTTGGGCGGCCACCGCGGCACGGCATGCGCCGCGGGCCACCTCGTGCTCGTCCTCGCTCTCGGCTATGGAACCCAGCAGTACCAGCACGTCGGCGCTCCGGCACCCGCCCGCCGCCAGCCGCGCAAGGAACGGCACCACCTCCACCGTGGCCTCATACACCGTCCCCTGGTGCCAGATGTTGCCGTAGAGCTCGTGCAGTGCCTGTCCGGCCGCCTCCGAGTCGGCGGCCGTCAGCGCACGCAGCACGGCAGGCACGTCCTCCGCGCTGCCGTACGCGTGCTGCAAGGTGGCCCAGGGCCGGTCGTCGAGCCCGGCGAGAGCATCTGCGAGATCCATGGCCGGATCCTGACAGAGGGCACTGACAATCGGGGTCGCGCGGCGGTCGGACGGGCAGGTGGAGAGGCCCAGAAACAGCAGCGGGCGGAACCGGGCGGGACGAAAACCCCGGGTGGTTGCGGCGTCTGCTCTGTACGTTGTACTGGCGGCGCACATGCGCAGCTCAGACCCTATTCAAAGGCCGACCCAACGTGTTTCTGACCATCACTGCCACCGGCACCCCGGAACGCCCCGCCACCGATCTCGGTTTCCTGTTGCACAAGCATCCCGAGAAGGCGCAGGTGTTCTCCACCTCGTACGGCAAGGCGCACGTCCTCTACCCCGAGGCCGATGCCGAGCGCTGCACGGCGGCGCTGCTGTTGGAGGTCGACGCGGTGGCACTGGTCCGGCGCGGCAAGGGCAAGGGGCGGGGCGGCGCTCCCGACGCGGCGCTCGCGCAGTACGTCAACGACCGGCCGTACGCCGCCTCCTCGCTGCTCGCGGTCGCGCTCAGCGGCGTGTTCTCCAGCGCGATGCGGGGTGTGTGCACCGCCCGTCCTGACCTGCCGGCTCAGCCGCGGTCGCTGCGGATCGAGGTGCCCGCGCTTCCGGCCCGGGGCGGCCCCGATCTCGTACGGGGGCTGTTCGAGCCGCTCGGCTGGGCGGTGACCGCCGAACCCGTGCCGCTGGACGTGCAGTTCCCCGAGTGGGGAGACTCGCGCTATGTGCGGCTCGTGCTGGAGTCGGAGGCGCTGACCCTCGCCGAGGCCCTGCGTCACCTCTATGTCCTGCTGCCCGTCCTCGACGACGCCAAGCACTACTGGGTCTCGTCCGAGGAGGTCGACAAGCTGCTGCGGGCCGGTGAGGGCTGGCTGGCGGAGCACCCGGAGCAGAAGCTGATCACCAGCCGGTATCTGTCGCGCCGCTGGTCGCTGACCCGGCAGGCGATGGAGCGGCTGGAGCTGGTGCGGCTCGCGGAGGCCGACGACAGCGAGGTCGAGGACATCGACAACGCGGTCGAGGCGGAGAGCGAGGCCGAGGAGAAGCCGACGCCGCTCGCCGTGCAGCGCCGGGACGCGATCATGGCCGCGCTGAAGACGTCCGGTGCCGCGCGCGTGCTCGATCTCGGGTGCGGGCAGGGGCAGTTGGTGCAGGCGCTGCTCAAGGACCCGGCGTACACCGAGATCGTCGGCGTGGACGTGTCGATGCGGGCGCTGACCATCGCCGGGCGGCGGCTGAAGCTGGACCGGATGGGGGAGCGGCAGGCCTCGCGCGTGCAGCTCTTCCAGAGCTCCCTCGCCTACACCGACAGCCGGCTCAAGGGCTACGACGCCGCCGTGCTCAGCGAGGTCATCGAGCACCTCGACCTGCCGCGGCTGCCCGCCCTGGAGTACGCGGTGTTCGGTTCCGCGCGTCCGCGGACGGTTGTGGTGACCACCCCGAACGTCGAGTACAACGTCCGCTGGGAGTCCCTCCCGGCCGGCCATGTCCGGCACGGCGACCACCGGTTCGAGTGGACGCGCGAGGAGTTCCGGGCGTGGGCCGAGGCGGTGGCCGAACGGCACGGGTACGGCGTGGAGTTCGTACCTGTCGGGCCGGACGACCCGGAGGTGGGGCCGCCCACGCAGATGGCCCTGTTTGAAATCAGCACAGCCGGCATGAAGAGCAGTGTGAACGACGAGAAGGAGGCGAAGGCGGCATGAGCGAGAACACCACCCAGGCGACCAAGGGACGGGTCCTGCCCGTCACCGACCTCTCCCTCGTCGTGCTCGTCGGCGCCTCCGGCTCCGGCAAGTCCACGTTCGCCCACCGGCACTTCAAGCCGACGGAGATCATCTCCTCCGACTTCTGCCGCGGCCTGGTCTCCGACGACGAGAACGACCAGAGCGTGACCCGGGACGCCTTCGACGTCCTGCACTACATCGCGGGCAAGCGCCTGGCGGCCGGCCGCCGTACGGTCGTCGACGCCACCAGCGTGCAGCAGGACTCCCGGCGGCAGCTGATCGAGCTGGCCAGGCAGTACGACGTGCTGCCGATAGCCATCGTGCTCGACGTGCCGGAGGACGTGTGCGCCGAGCGCAACGCGGGCCGCACCGACCGGGCCGACATGCCGCGCCGGGTCATCCAGCGGCACACCCGTGAACTCCGCCGGTCCCTGCGGCACCTGGAGCGCGAGGGCTTCCGCAAGGTGCACGTCCTGCGCGGGGTGGACGATGTCGAGAACGCGTCCGTCGTCACCGAGAAGCGCTTCAACGACCTCACCCACCTCACCGGGCCGTTCGACATCGTCGGTGACATCCACGGCTGCGCGTCCGAACTGGAGTCGCTGCTCGGCAAGCTGGGCTATGTCGACGGCGTGCACCCGGACGGCCGTACCGCCGTCTTCGTCGGCGACCTCGTCGACCGCGGCCCGGACAGCCCGGGCGTGCTGCGCCGCGTGATGTCGATGGTGAAGTCGGGCAACGCACTGTGCGTGCCGGGCAACCACGAGAACAAGTACGGCCGCTACCTCAAGGGCCGCAAGGTCCAGCACACGCACGGACTCGCCGAGACCATCGAGCAGATGGAGGGCGCGAGCGAGGAGTTCCGCGCCGAGGTGCGGGAGTTCATCGACGGGCTCGTCAGCCACTACGTCCTCGACGGCGGCCGGCTCGTGGTCTGCCACGCCGGTCTGCCGGAGAAGTACCACGGCCGCACCTCGGGGCGGGTGCGCTCGCACGCGCTGTACGGCGACACCACCGGGGAGACCGACGAGTTCGGGCTGCCGGTGCGCTACCCCTGGGCGGAGGACTACCGGGGCCGCGCGGCTGTGGTGTACGGCCACACCCCGGTGCCGGAGGCCACATGGCTGAACAACACCATCTGCCTCGACACCGGTGCCGTCTTCGGCGGCAAACTGACCGCGCTGCGCTGGCCGGAGCGGGAACTGGTCGACGTACCGGCCGAGCAGGTCTGGTACGAGCCGACCAAGCCGCTGCGGACGGAGGCGCCGGGCGGGCACGACGGACGGCCGCTCGACCTGAACGACGTCCACGGCCGCAGGGTCGTCGAGACCCGGCACGCCGGGCGGGTGTCGGTCCGTGAGGAGAACGCGGCCGCGGCCCTGGAGGTCATGAGCCGCTTCGCCGTCGACCCGCGCCTGCTGCCGTACCTCCCGCCGACCATGGCACCCACGGCGACCAGCCACATCGAGGGCTACCTGGAGCACCCGGCGGAGGCCTTCGCGCAGTACGCGGCGGACGGTGTCGAGCGGGTCGTGTGCGAGGAGAAGCACATGGGCTCGCGCGCTGTGGCGCTGGTGTGCCGGGACGCGGAGGCCGCGCGCAAGAGGTTCGGGGTCGACGGTCCCACAGGGTCGCTGTACACCCGCACCGGTCGCCCGTTCTTCGACGACGAGTCGGTCACGGAGACGATCCTGGAGCGGCTCCGTACCGCGGTCACCGAGGCGGGCCTGTGGGCCGAGCTGGAGACCGACTGGCTGCTGCTCGACGCGGAGTTGATGCCGTGGTCGCTCAAGGCGCACGGTCTGCTGCGGTCGCAGTACGCCGCGGTCGGCGCCGCCTCCGGGGCGGTGTTCCCGGGTGCGCTGGCCGCCCTGGAGGGTGCCGCGGCGCGCGGAGTCGACGTGTCCGACCTGCTCGCCCGCCAGCGCGGACGGGCCACGGACGCCGCCGCGTTCACGGAGGCGTACCGCCGGTACTGCTGGACCACGGACGGCCTGGACGGTGTACGCCTGGCGCCGTTCCAGATCCTGGCGGTCCAGGGCCGCAGCTTGGCCGCGCTCCCGCACAACGAGCAGCTCGCCCTTCTCGACCGGCTGGTGGAGCACGACAGCACCGGCCTGCTGCAGACGACACGGCGCCTCTACGTCGACACCGGTGACCCGGAGTCGGTGCAGGCCGGTGTCGACTGGTGGCTGGAGATGACGGGCCGCGGCGGCGAGGGCATGGTCGTCAAGCCGGTCGGCGCGGTGGTTCGATGGGGGTCCCCCCGCTCGAGCGAAGCCGAGAGTGGGGGAGGGGAAGGGCGCCTGGTCCAGCCCGGGATCAAGTGCCGGGGCCGGGAGTACCTGCGGATCATCTACGGTCCGGAGTACACGCGGCCGGACAACCTGGCCCGGCTGCGGCAGCGGTTCCTCAACCACAAGCGGTCCCTCGCCATCCGCGAGTACGCGCTGGGCCTCGAAGCCCTGGACCGGTTGGCGGAGGGCGAGCCGCTGTGGCGGGTGCACGAGGCGGTGTTCGGGGTGCTGGCGCTGGAGTCGGAGCCGGTCGACCCCCGGCTGTGAGCCGGGGGAGCGGCTTCAGCCGACCAGCCGCAGCCGCTCCCGGCACACGCCGACCCGGACCGTCTGCCCCCAGGTCAGCTCGACCGCGTCCGTCTCCATCCCGTCCCCGAAGGCGACGAGCCGCTCGGACTCGACGGTGAGGTGGAGACGGGCCGCGGCGGCGAGTTCCCCGGCCACCCGTGACGTACCGGTGGCCGGGGACGGCCAGGCCTCGCGGACGTACCAGAGCAGGCGTTCCTCTGTCGGGGAGGGCAGCCGGAGCTGCCCTCCCCGCTCCTGCCACACCGACCGGATCCAGCTGGTCGCCCCCGTCCCGGTGCCGATCAGCACCCCGGACGAGGCCTGGGCCTCGACGACACCCCCGTCGTCCTCCAGGCCCAGGCGGTATCGGGCCGTCTGGTGTCCGACGGCGCCCAGGTAGATCTCGTTCAGCGCCACGAGCCGCTGGGTGTCGTCGGCCACGGCCTCGACCATGGTGAGTTCGTCGAAGGTGCCCCTCGCGGATTGCGCCGCGGTGAGCAGCGGGCCGGTGTTCTCGGGGCGGTGGCGCACCAGGACGCCCGGGTTGCGGCCTGGATCGCTGTCGATGCCCAGCACCGGTTGTCCCGCGAGGTACTTGGCCACGTTCGCGACCAGGCCGTCCTGCCCGACCACGACCACCACGTCCTCCGGTGCGAACAGGAACCGGTCCAAGTCGGCCCGCTCGACCCGGCTCTGACGCCAGGTCAGCGGAATCGCCGACGTCACGTCCGCCAGGGCCCGGCGCGTCCGGTGGTGGCGTTCGGCGACCTCCGCGATGTCCCGGCCCCGGGAGGCGAGGAAGAAGGCGGCCTGGCCGTGCGTGCCGTGCCGGGCCACCAGCTCCTCGTACTCCGTGGTGCGATGGACGAGGACGACCCGGGGAGCGAGGCTCACGCCTGCTCCTGGGTGCCGAGTCTGGCGAGCAGCCCCGTCAGCACGTCCGGCGACACCGTCACGCTGTCGATCCGCGGCAGGTTCTCCGCGAGCCGTGTCCCGGTGAGGGCGTGCAGCGTCGCCACGTCGACCTCGCCGTGCACCCGCAGCCAGGCGGCCTGCGCCTGGGCCCGCGCTTCACCGACCTCGCGCGCGCCCTCGGCCTCCGCCCGGGCCAGCCGTACGGAACGAGCCGCCTCGGCGTCGGCCAGCCGTACCGTCCGTGCCGCCTCCGCCTCGGCCCGGACCGCGTCGGCCGCCGCGTGCTCCTCGGCCTCCCGCCGCGCGTTCGTGCCCTGCTGGTCCACCAACTGCTCCTCGCGGCGGGCGAGTTCGATCTGGCTGGCCAGTTCGTTCTCGGCGATCGCGCGTTCCCGCTCGACGGCCACCGCCCGGCGCTCGTACGTCGCCCGGTCCGCCTCCTGCTGGATCTGCTCGCGGGCCGGGGTGCGCAGCGCCCGCTCCACCTCCGGTTCGGGGCGCAGCGCCATGACGCGTACGGCGACCACCTCGATGCCCGTCGACGGGAGCCGCGGCTCGCCGGCCAGGCCCGCGGCGATCCGCTCCCGCACCGCCGTCACGCCGTCGACCAGTGCCGCCGACAGCGGCGTACGGGACAGGACGTCCAGCGCGTGCTGCTGGGCCGTCTCCGTCAGGAGCGTCCCCAGCTGCTCCAGCGGCGTGCCCCGCCACGCGCCCGTGTCCGGGTCGATGGAGAAGTCCAGGCGCGACGCCGCCACCGCCGGGTCGCTGATCCGGTAGGTGACCGTCGCCTGTGCGGCCACGTCCTGGAAGTCGGACGTACGGGCATGGAAGGTCATCGCCAGCTCCCGGTCGTCGACCGGCACTTCGGACAGCGCGGCGGTCAGCGCCCGGAACCAGAAGCTGAGGCCGGGACCGTCGTGCAGCAGCTTGCCGCCGCGATGGTGGCGGATGTGCGCCGTGGGCGCGCCGCGCAGATGGCGCCAGCCGAGGCGCCGGGTGATGTCGGCCATGGGGACCCCCTCGCTTTTCGTCATGTAGACGATAATCGCGATACCTGCTTGTCGTCAAGAGGACGAAAACGGAAACGGTCAAGCAGGGGGTGAACCCGGTCGGCGATGGTCAGGATGGAGGCATGGGATTCCATGTCGACTCCGAGGCCGGGCGGCTGAGCCGCGTCATCCTGCACCGGCCCGATCTCGAGCTCAAAAGGCTCACCCCCAGCAACAAGGACGCCCTGCTCTTCGACGACGTGCTGTGGGTGCGCCGGGCGCGCGCCGAGCACGACGGGTTCGCCGACGTCCTGCGCGACCGCGGGGTCACCGTCCATCTGTTCGGCGACCTGCTCACCGAGGCCCTGGAGATCCCGGCGGCCCGGAAGCTCGTCCTGGACAGGGTCTTCGACGAGAAGGAGTACGGGGTGCTGGCCACGGATCATCTCCGTGCGGCCTACGAAGGCCTGCCCTCACCCGAACTGGCCGAAGCCCTCGTCGGCGGCATGACCAAACGGGAGTTCCTGGAGGCGCACTCCGAGCCGATCTCCGTGCGCTTCCATGTCATGGAGCTGGACGACTTCCTCCTCGCGCCTCTGCCCAATCACCTCTTCACCCGGGACACCTCCGCCTGGATCTACGACGGCGTCTCCGTCAACGCCATGCGCTGGCCCGCCCGGCAGCGCGAGACGGTCCACTTCGAGGCGATCTACCGGCACCACCCGCTGTTCCGCGACGAAGCGTTCCACGTCTGGTCCGAGGGGCAGGCCGACTATCCCTCCACCATCGAGGGCGGGGACGTCCTCGTGATCGGCAGCGGGGCCGTGCTCATCGGGATGAGCGAGCGGACCACGCCCCAGGCTGTCGAGATGCTCGCCCACAAGCTGTTCGCCGCCGGGTCGGCGCAGACGATCGTGGCCCTCGACATGCCCAAGCGGCGCGCCCTGATGCATCTCGACACCGTGATGACGATGGTCGACGGCGACGTGTTCACCCAGTACGCCGGGCTCGGCATGCTCCGCTCGTACACCATCGAACCGGGCGCCGGCGACAAGGAGCTCAAGGTCACCGACCACCCGCCGGAGCACATGCACCGCGCGATCGCCGCCGCGCTCGGCCTCAGCGAGATCCGTGTCCTGACCGCCACCCAGGACGTCCACGCGGCCGAGCGTGAGCAGTGGGACGACGGCTGCAACGTGCTGGCCGTCGAGCCGGGTGTGGTCGTCGCCTATGAGCGGAACTCCACCACCAACACGCATCTGCGCAAGCAGGGCATCGAGGTCATCGAGATCCCGGGGAGCGAGCTGGGGCGGGGGAGGGGCGGGCCGCGGTGCATGAGCTGTCCGGTCGAGCGCGCGGCCGTATAGACCGAGAGCCGACTGTATAGAAATGCCTATGGTCGTATAGACTTCCAAGGTCCCTGTTCACGTACCTCTGGAGCGCCCCCATGGCGACTGTCCCGACCGCCCTCGCCGGCCGCCACTTCCTCAAGGAGCTCGACTTCACCGGGCGGGAGTTCCTCGGGCTGGTCGAGCTGGCCGCCGAGCTGAAGGCCGCCAAGAAGGCCGGGGCCGAGACGCAGTACCTGCGGGGCCGGAACATCGCGCTGATCTTCGAGAAGACCTCGACGCGCACCCGCTGCGCGTTCGAGGTCGCGGCCGCCGACCAGGGCGCCTCGACGACGTACCTCGACCCGTCGGGCTCGCAGATCGGCCACAAGGAGTCCGTGAAGGACACCGCGCGGGTGCTGGGGCGGATGTACGACGGGATCGAGTACCGCGGGGACAGCCAGGCGAACGTGGAGGAGCTGGCGGCGTACGCGGGCGTGCCCGTCTTCAACGGTCTGACCGACGACTGGCACCCGACGCAGATGCTGGCCGACGTGCTGACGATGACGGAGCACAGCGGCAAGCCCCCGAAGGAGATCGCCTTCGCCTACCTCGGCGACGCCCGCTTCAACATGGGCAACTCGTACCTGATCACCGGGGCGCTGCTCGGCATGGACGTGCGCATCGTCGCCCCCCAGGCGTACTGGCCCGCGCAGGCGATCATCGAGCAGGCCCTCAAGCTCTCCGAGACCAGCGGTGCCCGCATCACGATCACGGAGAAGGTCGACGAGGGGGTCCTCGGGGCGGACTTCGTCGCCACGGACGTCTGGGTCTCCATGGGGGAGCCCAAGGATGTGTGGGACGAGCGGATCGCCGCGCTGGCTCCGTATGCCGTGACCATGGACGTGCTGCGGGCCACCGGGAACCCGGCCGTGAAGTTCCTCCACTGCCTGCCGGCGTTCCACGACCTGGGTACGAAGGTCGGGCGCGAGATCTTCGAGCGGCACGGACTGGAGTCGCTGGAGGTCACGGACGAGGTCTTCGAGTCCGCGCACTCCGTCGTTTTCGACGAGGCGGAGAACCGGATGCACACGATCAAGGCCGTCCTGGTGGCGACCCTGGCCTGAGGCGGCTACAGCGGGCGGCGCTGAGCCGGCACGACCGGCAGTCTGAACCAGACCGCCTTGCCGGAGTCCGTCGGGCGGTGGCCGCAGGACGAGCTCAGGGTGCGGATCAGGAGGAGGCCCCGGCCGTGCTCCTGCCAGGGGTCGGGCTCGCCCCTGGTGGGGCGGGTCAGGTCGCCGGGCGGCGCCGGGTCCGGGTCGTGGACCTCGACCTGGCAGCCGGACGGCAGCAACTCCACGACCAGCTCTATCGGGCCCTCGCCGGCAGTGTGCTCCACGGCGTTCGCGACCAGCTCCGCCGTGAGCAGCTCCGCGGTGTCGCTGTCGGCGGCGTGCTGCAGCTCGGCCAGCGCCGTACGGACCAGGGCACGCGCGACGGGCACGGCCGCGACCGTGTGCGGCAGCGCGATACGCCAGGAGGCGGAGGCTGAGGGGCGATCTTGCAAGGCGGGTCCGTTCATGAGCAGGCTGTCCTGCTTTCAACCTTATGAATGGTACGGCGCCACCCGGCGAAGGGCCTCCGAAGGGCACCGTTCGGAACCTTCGGCCCCGACTGCTGGGCGACTTACCCAGGTGAACGGCCGCCCTCGCGCGGTTGATCCCGTCGTTACGGGGGTGTCGACGAGCCGTGACGGATGTGACGGAGCAAGGTCACACCCGGTCGGCTTATTGCGTGCTCGTGACGACGGTCAAAGTTGAGTGATAGTTTCGAGGGGTAGAGCTCGGAGGGTAGAGCTCAGCGAGGCAGTGCCCGCCGTCCGCCCGAGGAGGCCGCACGTCATGAGTCCCTTCACCGGCTCCGCCGCCCGCACCCCCGACTGGAAACATCTGCGGGTCGAGCAGGCCGACGGGGTCGCCACCGTCACCCTCGCCCGCCCCGAGAAACTCAACGCGCTCACCTTCGGCGCCTATGCCGACCTGCGCGATCTGCTCGCCGAGCTGTCCCGGGAGCGGGCGGTGCGGGCCCTGGTGCTGGCCGGGGAGGGCCGCGGCTTCTGCTCCGGCGGCGACGTCGACGAGATCATCGGCGCCACCCTGGCCATGGACACCGCCGAGCTCCTCGACTTCAACCGGATGACCGGGCAGGTCGTGCGGGCGGTACGGGAGTGCCCGTTCCCGGTGATCGCGGCGGTGCACGGGGTGGCGGCCGGGGCCGGGGCGGTACTGGCACTCGCGGCCGACTTCCGGGTCGCCGACCCCACCGCCCGCTTCGCCTTCCTCTTCACCCGGGTCGGGCTGTCCGGCGGCGACATGGGCGCCGCGTACCTGCTGCCCCGGATCGTCGGCCTCGGTCACGCGACCCGGCTGCTGATGCTGGGCGAACCGGTCCGGGCACCGGAGGCCGAGCGCATCGGCCTGATCAGCGAGATGACGGACGAGGGCAAGGTGGATGAGGCCGCGCAGGCACTCGCCCGCCGCCTGGCCGAGGGCCCGGCTCTGGCGTACGCCCAGACGAAGGCCCTGCTGACGGCCGAGCTGGACATGCCGTTGGCGGCATCGGTGGAGATGGACGCGTCGACGCAGGCGCTGCTGATGAACGGCGAGGACTACGCAGAGTTCCACGCGGCCTTCACGGAGAAGCGCCCGCCCACATGGCAAGGGAGGTAGGGGGATGCTCTCGGCATCGGACCCGCGGCCGCCCAAGTCGACCGACCACCCCCAAAGAGTCGCCGTCATCGGCGGCGGCCCCGCCGGCCTCTACGCCGCCGCCCTCCTCAAACGCCTCGACCCCACCCGAGAAATCACCGTCTGGGAACGCAACGCCCCCGACGACACCTTCGGCTTCGGAGTGGTCCTCTCCGACGAAACCCTCGGCGGCATCGAACACGCCGACCCTCACGTCTACGCCGCCCTCCAACAACACTTCACCCGCTGGGACGACATCGACATCGTCCACCGCAACACCCGCCAGACCTCCGGAGGACACGGCTTCGCGGCACTCGGCAGAAAACGCCTCCTGGAGATCCTCCACGAGCGCTGCCGCACCCTCGGCGTGGAGCTCCGCTTCCGCGCACAGGCCCCGGACCCGGCCTCGCTGGCAGAGACGTACGACCTCGTCATCGCCGCAGACGGTGTGAACAGCACCACCCGCGAGGCCTACGCCCATGTGTTCCGCCCCCATGTGGCCACGCACCAGTGCCGTTACATCTGGCTGGCCGCCGACTTCGCCTTCGACGCCTTCCGCTTCGAGATCGCGGAGACCGAGCACGGCGTGATGCAGCTGCACGGCTACCCCTACGCACCCGACGCCTCCACCGTGATCGTCGAGATGCACGAGGAGGTGTGGCGAGTCGCCGGATTCGACGAGCTCGACGAGCAGGAGTCGATCGCCCGCTGCGCCAAGATCTTCGCGGACGCGCTCGGCGGACGGTCCCTCAAGTCCAACAAGTCGGCATGGACCACCTTCCGCACGGTCGTCAACGAGCGCTGGTCGCACGACAACGTCGTCCTGCTCGGCGACGCCGCCCACACCGCCCACTTCTCCATCGGCTCCGGCACCAAGCTGGCCGTCGAGGACGCCCTCGCGCTCGCCGCCTGCCTGGAGGAACAGCCCGACATCCCCGCCGCTCTGAGGGCGTACGAGGAGGAGCGCAAGACCGTCGTGGCCTCCACGCAGCGCGCCGCCCGCGCCAGCCTGGAGTGGTTCGAGAACCTCGGCCTCTACCTCGACCAGCCGCCGCGCCAGTTCGCCTTCAACCTCCTCACCCGCAGCCGCCGCGTCACGCACCACAACCTGCGCCTGCGTGACGCCGGTTTCACCGAGGCCGTTGAGCGGGACTTCGGCTGCCCGGCCGGCACGCCCCCGATGTTCACCCCGTTCCGGCTGCGCGGCCTGACCCTGCGCAACCGGGTCGTCGTGTCCCCGATGGACATGTACTCGGCCACCGACGGCGTCCCCGGCGACTTCCACCTCGTCCACCTCGGCGCCCGCGCCCTCGGCGGGGCCGGCCTGGTGATGACCGAGATGGTGTGCGTCAGCCCGGAGGGCCGGATCACCCCCGGCTGCACCGGCCTCTACACCGGCAAGCAGGGGGAGGCCTGGCGGCGGATCGTCCAGTTCGTGCACACGCAGGCCCCCGGCACCGCGATCGGTGTGCAGCTCGGCCACAGCGGGCGCAAGGGCTCGACCAGGCTCATGTGGGAGGGCATGGACGAGCCGCTGGAGGACGGCAACTGGCCGCTCGTGGCCCCGTCCCCGCTCCCCTACAAGCCGTACAGCCAGACCCCGCGCGAGCTGACGCGGTCCCAACTCACCGACATTCGCGAGCAGTTCACCGCCGCCACCTGGCGCGCCGCCCGCGCCGGATTCGACCTCCTCGAACTCCACTGCGCGCACGGCTACCTGCTCTCCGGCTTCCTCTCCCCGCTGACCAACCGACGCACCGACGCGTACGGCGGCTCCCTGGAGAAGCGGCTCCGCTTCCCGCTCGAGGTCTTCGACGCCATTCGGGCCGTCTGGCCGGAGGAACGGCCCATGACCGTCCGTATCTCCGCCACGGACTGGGCCGAGGGCGGGACGACGGCCGAGGACGCCGTCGAGATCGCCCGCGCCTTCGCCGCGCACGGCGCCGACGCGATCGACGTGTCGACCGGCCAGGTCGTGGCCGACGAGCGGCCGGAGTTCGGGCGGTCGTACCAGACGCCGTATGCGGACCGGATCCGCCACGCCACCCGTCTGCCGGTGATCGCGGTCGGTGCGATCTCCTCCTGGGACGACGTCAACTCCCTGATTCTGGCGGGCCGTACGGACCTGTGCGCCCTCGCCCGACCCCACCTCTACGACCCGCACTGGACCCTGCACGCGGCGGCCGAGCAGGGCTACGACGGCCCCGGCGTCGTCTGGCCGGCGCCGTACCGTGCGGGCAGCCGGCGTCCGCAGACGGGGCGCACGGACGCGCCCAAACCCCGGCTCAGTCTGGGGAGTTGAGCTCGGCCATACCGGCGGTCAGCGTCGTGCCGTCCGCCGGGTCGATCAGGAGGAACGCGCCGGTGCGCCGGGAGGCCGCGTAGTCGTCGAGGGCGAGCGGCTCGGCGGTGCGCAGGGTGATCCGGCCCAGGTCGTTGGCCCTCAACTCGGCTGCCCCGCCGAGGTCCTTGACGACGGCCGTCACGGTTCGGGTGGTGTGCCGGACCAGTACCCGGTCGCCGACCCTCAGCGCGCGGTCGGCCAGGTGGCACACGGCCGCCCGGACGTACCGGGTGAGCGCGGGGACGTCGACGCCCGTGGTGAGCAGGTCGCCTCGCGAGACGTCCCGCTGGTCGGTGAGGCGCACGCTGATCGACTGCGGCGCGTACGCCACGTCGACGTCCCGGCCGAGTACGTCGATGCCGGTGATCTCGGACGTCGCGCCGGACGGGTGCACGGTCACCCGGTCGCCGACCCGCAACCCACCCGACGTCAACTGGCCCGCGTAGTGGCGGGCTTCACCGTGCCGGATCACGTACTGGACAGGGAAGCGGGCAGGGGCGTCGGCGGGATCGGTGCCGACCGGGACGTTCTCCAGAAACTCCAGGAGCGCCGGGCCGCGGTACCAGTCCATGTGGGCCGAGCGGTCCACGACGTTGTCCCCGACGAGCGCCGAGACCGGGATCGGAGTGAAGCCGGCCAGCCCCAACTCGGCCGCATGGCCCGCGAAGTCCTCGACGATCGCGTCGAACTCCCGCTCCTCGTACCCGACCAGGTCCATCTTGTTGACGGCGAGGACCACATGGGGAACCCGCAGCAGTGCGGTGATCGCCGCGTGCCGGCGGGTCTGCTCGACGACCCCGTTTCGGGCGTCGACGAGGATCACTGTCAGCTCGGCGGTGGAGGCGCCGGTGACCATGTTGCGGGTGTACTGCACGTGGCCGGGGGTGTCGGCGAGGATGAACCGCCGCCGCGGGGTGGCGAAGTAGCGGTAGGCCACGTCGATGGTGATGCCCTGTTCCCGCTCGGCGCGCAGGCCGTCGGTGAGCAGTGCGAGGTCGGGGGCGTCCTGGCCGCGGTTGCGGGAGGCGTGCTCCACGGCCTCCAGCTGGTCGGTCAGGACTGATTTCGAGTCGTGCAGCAGGCGTCCGACCAGCGTCGACTTGCCGTCGTCGACGGACCCTGCGGTGGCGAACCGAAGCGTGTTCACGGTCATGCTCAGAAGTACCCTTCGCGCTTACGGTCTTCCATCGCGGCCTCGGACATCTTGTCGTCGGCACGCGTCGCGCCACGCTCCGTCAGCCGCGACGCGGCGATCTCGGTGATCACCTTCTCGATGGTGTCGGCGTCGGAGTCCACCGCGCCGGTGCACGACATGTCGCCGACCGTGCGATAGCGGACCTGACGCTTCTCGACGACCTCGTGCTCGCGGGGCCCGCCCCACTCACCCGCCGTCAGCCACATCCCGCCCCGCCGGAACACCTCACGCCGATGGGCGTAATAGATGTCCGGCAGCTCGATGCCTTCGCGGGCGATGTACTGCCACACGTCCAGTTCGGTCCAGTTGGAGAGCGGGAACACGCGCACGTGCTCGCCGGGCGCGTGCCGGCCGTTGTAGAGGTTCCACAGCTCGGGCCGCTGGCGGCGCGGGTCCCACTGCGAGAACTCGTCCCGCAGCGAGAAGACGCGCTCCTTGGCCCGCGCCTTCTCCTCGTCCCTACGCCCGCCGCCGAAGACCGCGTCGAACCGCTCGCTCTGGATCTTCTCCGTCAACGGCAGGGTCTGCAGCGGATTCCGTGTCCCGTCGGGACGTTCGCGCAGCACACCCCGGTCGATGTAGTCCTGTACGGAGGCCACGTGGAGGCGCAGCCCATGGGCGGCCACCACACGGTCCCTGTACTCGATGACCTCGGGGAAGTTGTGCCCGGTGTCGACGTGCAGCAGCGTGAACGGGATCGCCGCGGGAGCGAACGCCTTCAGCGCCAGATGCAGCATGACGATGGAGTCCTTGCCACCGGAGAACAGGATCACCGGCCGCTCGAACTCACCCGCCACCTCACGGAAGATGTGAACCGCCTCGGACTCCAACGCGTCCAGGTGGGAGAGAGCGAACCCGCTCACACCAGCCCCCGTTCCGCCAGTACGGCGTAGACGGCGGCGGCCGATTCCTGGGGTGTCTGGAGCTGTGTGGGAAGGACGAGGGAGGGGGCCTCGGGCGGCTCGTACGGGTCGTCGACACCCGTCAGTCCGGACAACTGCCCCGCGGCATGCCGGGCGTACAGCCCTTTCACGTCCCGCTCGCTGCACACGTCCACCGGGGTGGCGACATGCACCTCGATGTACGGCGTCCCGCTCGCCTCGTGCCGCTTGCGCACCGCCTCGCGGCTGTCGGCGTACGGTGCGATGACCGGGACGACGGACAGCACGCCGTTGCGTGCGAGCACCTCCGAGACCAGCCCGATGCGCTGCACGTTGGTGTTCCGGTCCTCCCGGGAGAAGCCGAGGCCGGCGGAGAGGAAGCGGCGGATCTCGTCGCCGTCGAGGACCTCCACGCGATGTCCCTCGGCCTTCAGCCGGTCACCGAGCCGGCGGGCGATGGTCGTCTTGCCCGCGCTCGGCAGCCCGGTGAGCCAGACGGTGGCTCCCTGAGCCCTTGGGCCTGCCTTTCGGGCCGTGGTGGTCATGCGCAACAGTCCTCATCTCTTACCCCGCGTCCTACTTCGCGACGACCCGATGGACGCTAGGTAAGAAACTTGAGAGGAGACGCAGAGGAACCTGAGGGTTCTGTTAGTGGCTCATGGTGCGCCCGAGGTCACAGACCGACGAGGGCACGGAACGGCGAGGTCACAGACCGGCGTAGCCGGCTCCCGCGTCCCGCAGGCGCTCGTGCAGCCCCCGGAACACGGCGGCCGACCGCGCGCCCGGCCAGTCCGCGGGAAGCAGCCGGGCGGGCAGGCCCGGGTCGGTGTAGGGGAGGTGGCGCCAGGAGTCCAGGGCGAGGAGGTAGTCGCGGTACGCCTCCTCGGGAGGGGTGTCGTGCCGCTGCTCCCAGTCGGCCAGCACGCGCGCGTGGCGGTCGAGGAACGCGTCGTGCTCCTTGGCGATCGCGGCCAGGTCCCACCAGCGGGCGACGGCTTCCGCGGTCGCCGTGAAGCCGAGATGCTCGCCGCGGAAGAAGTCGACGTACCCCTCCAGGCGCAGCCGCTGAAGGGTGTGCCGGGCCTCCTCGTACAGCCGTGCCGGTGCGATCCACACGCCCGGGGCGGCCGTCCCGAAGCCGAGGCCGGCCAGCCGGGAGCGCAGCACATGGCGCTTCTGCCGCTCCGACTCCGGGACCGAGAACACCGCGAGCACCCAGCCCTCGTCGTCGGGCGGCGCGGTGGCGTAGATGCGCCGGTCGCCGTCGTCGAGCAACTGGCGGGCGTCCGTGGAGAGTTCGTAGCCCGCCGCACCCTGTGCCGTGCGGGCCGGGAGCAGCAGCCCGCGCCGCTTCAGCCGCGACACGGACGAACGTACCGAGGGAGCGTCCACGCCGACCGCGGCCAGCAGTCTGATCAGCTCGGCGACCGGCACCGGGCCGGGCATGTAGCGGCCGTAGGCGCCGTAGAGCGTGACGATGAGAGACCGTGGTGCATGCTGGTCGGACACGTTGATCATCTTAGGTCGTACGGATCACTGCTGGTCACCCGGCGGGTCATCACCGTCGCGCAAACGGAAGCGCTGGAGCTTGCCGGTCGCCGTGCGTGGCAGGGCGTCCAGGAAGACGATCTCGCGCGGGCACTTGTACGGCGCCAGCTCGGCCTTCACGAACGCGCGCAGCGCCTCGGCGTCCTGACGCGCCCCGTCCCTGAGCACCGCGTATGCCACCACGACCTGTCCGCGCGCCTCGTCGGGCCGCCCCACGACCGCCGTCTCCAGCACGTCCGGGTGGCGCAGAAGCGCCTCTTCGACCTCGGGACCCGCGATGTTGTAGCCGGCCGAGATGATCATGTCGTCCGCGCGGGCGACGTAGCGGAAGTAGCCGTCACTCTCCCGGACGTAGGTGTCGCCGGTGATGTTCCAGCCGTGGCGCACGTACTCGCGCTGCCGTGGATCGGCGAGATAGCGGCAGCCGACGGGCCCGCGCACGGCGAGCAGGCCGGGCTCCCCGTCGGGCATCTCCCGGCCCTCGTGGTCGACCACGCGTGCCTGCCAGCCCGGCACCGCCACCCCTGTCGTCCCCGGCCTGATGTGCTCGTCGGCCGCGGAGATGAAGATGTGCAGCAGTTCGGTGGCCCCGATGCCGTTGATGACGCTCAGCCCGGTCCGCTCCTGCCAGGCCTGCCAGGTGGCGGCGGGCAGGTTCTCGCCCGCCGAGACGCAGCGGCGCAGCGAGGAGATGTCGTGCGAGTCGAGTTCGTCGAGCATCGCGCGGTACGCCGTCGGCGCGGTGAACAGCACGGACACCCGGTGCTCGGCGATCGCGGGCAGCAGCTGCTTGGGCCCTGCCTGTTCGAGGAGCAGGGAGCTGGCGCCGGCCCGCAGCGGGAAGACGACGAGGCCGCCGAGGCCGAAGGTGAAGCCGAGCGGGGGGCTGCCGGCGAAGACATCGCCCACATGTGGTTGCAGCACATGTTCCGAGAAGGTGTCGGCTATCGCGAGCACATCCCGGTGGAAGTGCATACAGCCCTTGGGGCGTCCGGTGGTCCCGGACGTGAAGGCGATGAGGGCCACGTCATCGGCCGCGGTGCCGGCGGCGTCGTACGGCGTGTCGGGCGCCGGGCGGTGCAGCAGGTCGTCGGGGGCGTCGCCGCCGAACGTCGCGATCCGCAGCCCGGGTATCTCGGCCTTGGCGAGGTCGTCGACGGCGCGGATGTCGCACATCGCGTGCCGCACCTGCGCTATCTCGCACATGGTCTTCAGCTCGTGCGGCCGCTGCTGGGCCAGCACGGTGACGGCGACCGCGCCCGCCTTCAGCACCGCCAGCCAGCAGGCCGCCAGCCAGGGCGTGGTCGGGCCGCGCAGCAGCACCCGGTTGCCCGGGACGACGCCGAGGTCGCAGGTGAGCACATGCGCGAGCCGGTCGACGCGGGCGCGCAGTGTGCCGTACGTCCATGTGTCGCCGGACGGGGTGTGGAACACGGGTCGCTCGTCGGGCGGGCCGGCGAGCAACTCGGCTGCCGCGTTGAGCCGATCGGGGTAGTCCAGCCCCGAAAGGTCGAAGCGGAGCTCGGGCCACTGGTCGGGCGGTGGCAGGTGCTCGCGGGCGAAAGTGTCGACGTGGGCGGAGCGGTGCAGACCGGCCATTGCGGTTCGCCCCCTTGCCTTGTGGGCTGCCTGTGGGCGTCGTGGTGGGGTGAGCGGGTCCCAGCACAGGGAGCGTATCGTGTTGGTGACGACAGTCAATGGTGCGCGATATCGTCGGGAGGGTCCGTCGAGTACGGCCCCGCAGGGAGGTCGGCAATGCCCGCATTCTCGCTCGATCCGGCGCAAACCGCCTGGTGTGCCGAGCTGCGCACCCTGGCCGACGACCGGCTGCGCCCGCTCGCCGAGAAAGGTGAACCCGGGCACGTCAACCGCCCGCTGGTCGCCGAGCTCGGCCAACTGGGGCTGCTGCGGCGGCTGTTCACCGCCGGTGCGGTCGACTTGTGCCTGATGCGGGAATCCCTCGCGTACGCCTGCACGGAGGCGGAGACCGCACTCGCCCTCCAGGGCCTGGGCGCGCATCCCGTCCACGCCCACGGCACCCCGGCCCAGCGGGAGCGCTGGCTGCCCCGGGTGGCCGAGGGCAGCGCGGTGGCGGCCTTCGCGCTGAGCGAGCCGGGCGCCGGGTCGGACGCGGCGGCGCTGGAGCTGCGGGCGGAACGGGACACCTCGCGGCCGGGAGGACCGGGGGAGACACTTGCCGCCTCGGTCGCCGCCGAAGCCGACGGCCCCGCCCGCTGGCGCCTCACCGGTGAGAAGTGCTGGATCTCCAACGCCCCCGAGGCCGACTTCTACACCGTCTTCGCCCGCACCACCCCCGACGCCGGTGCCCGTGGCGTCACCGCCTTCCTGGTCCCCGCCGACCGGCCCGGCCTCACCGGAGCGGGCCTGGACATGCTGTCCCCGCACCCCATCGGCGCCCTCGACTTCGACGCCGTCCCCGTCACCGCCGACGACGTCCTGGGCGAGCCCGACCGCGGCTTCAGGGTCGCGATGGGCACCCTCAACCTCTTCCGGCCGAGCGTCGGTGCCTTCGCCGTCGGCATGGCCCGGGCGGCCCTGGACGCCACCCTCATCCACACCGCCCAACGAGACGCGTTCGGCGGCAAGTTGAAGGACCTCCAGACGGTCGCCCATCAGGTCGCCGAGATGGCCCTGCGCATCGAGGCGGCCCGTCTCATGGTGTACGCGGCGGCGACGGCGTACGACGAAGGCGCCCCGGACGTCCCGAAGCGGGCCGCGATGGCGAAGCTGCTCGCGACGGAGACGGCGCAGTATGTCGTCGACAAGGCGGTCCAGTTGCACGGTGCGCGTGCCCTGCGCCGCGGTCATCTGCTGGAGCACCTCTACCGCGAGGTGCGTGCCCCGCGCGTGTACGAAGGCGCCAGCGAGGTCCAACGCGGCATCATCGCCAAGGAGTTGTACACGAACATGGAGGCCGGTCAGTGACTACCGAGCGGGTCAACCCGCCCGACCTGTCCCCGCCCACCGGCTTCTCCCACGCGGTCGTCGCCACCGGATCCCGGGTCGTGTTCCTGGCCGGGCAGACCGCGCTCGACACCGACGGCAAGGTGGTGGGCAAGACGCTGCCGGAGCAGTTCGAGCGGGCGCTCACCAATCTGCTGGCCGCGCTGGCGGCGGCCGGCGGCAACCCGGCCGACCTCGCGCGGGTCACCGTCTACGCCACCGACGTCGCGGCCTATCGCGCCCAGGTCGCCGAACTCGGCCGCATCTGGCGGCAGTTGGCGGGGCGGGACTACCCGGCGATGGCGGTCGTCCAGGTCGTACGCCTCTGGGACGAAGAGGCCATGGTGGAGCTGGACGGGTTCGCGGTACTGCCGTAGGCCGTGCTCACGCGGCCATCACGAGCCGCTCGGCCGGCACCCGCTGCGGGGCGACGACGCGGCCGTCGGGCAGCAGCTCACCGCTGTCGTCGAAGACGATGGCGCCGTCACACAGAAGACTCCAGCCCTGCTCGGGGCGGGCGGCCACCACATGTGCGGTGCGGTCGTCGGAGGAAGGGCACGAAGGCTGGTAGGAACACATGGCGCACCTCCACGTCGGGCGGACGAACCGTATGCGTCGTCCATATGGGTAGACCATGCTCCCGTCGCGAACTCATCGGAACGGGCCGCTGTGAACCGTGACAACACGCGGACAACTCTCTGACCGATCCACGAAGGTCGCAGCGGACTCGCCACCGAAGGGGTGACGGTCACGCCCACGGGCACACCCGCCGGGTACCAGTGGAAGCCCCCACTCCGCCCACCGGGAGGTCATCCCATGCCCCTGCGCCCCGCTCTCGCCACCGCCGCCGGCGCCGCCCTGTTCCTGCTGCTCGCCGCGCCCTCGGCGCCCGCCGACTCCGACGCCCCCACCGAGCCCGAGGAGACCGTCAGCGTCGGCACCAAGACCCCCATGGCCGCGGACGGCACCATCACCGTCTCCGGCACCTACCGCTGCATCGACAGCACCGGACCCACGTTCGTGAGCGCCTCCATCGGACAGAAGGACTCCACCACCCGGTACGCCATCGGCGGCACCCTCGCCGAGTGTGACGGCAAGCAGCACCGCTGGGAGAACAAGAGCAAGGCCCCCGCGGACGCCACCCTCAAGCACGGCAAGGCGAACGTCGAGGTCACCGTCGTGGAGCTGCGCCCCGTGGACGGCCTGGGCGGGCTGCCCCTGCCGCACTTCCACGCGGTGGTGAAGAAGGACATCACGCTGTCGAAGCCCAAGGCGTGACGGCTGCGCGGCCTCCCGTCGCCACCATTGACCGCGCCCCTTCCGGCCGACCGGAAGGGGCGCGGTCGCGTCGCTCAGGCGCGGGCGACCAGGTCCAGCGCGATGTCGGTGATCATGTCCTCCTGGCCGCCGACCATGCCGCGCCGGCCGGCCTCGACGAGGATGCTGCGAGTGTCCAGACCGTGGCGGGCGGCAGCGGTCTCGGCGTGCCGCAGGAAGCTGGAGTACACGCCCGCGTAGCCGAGGCTGAGGGTCTCGCGGTCCACCCGCACCTCGCGGTCCTGAAGGGGGCGTACGAGATCGTCGGCCGCGTCCATCAGGGGGAACAGGTCGCAGCCGTGGTCCCAGCCCATCAGGTCGGCGACCGCGACGAACGCCTCCAACGGGCAGTTGCCGGCGCCCGCCCCCTGCCCCGCGAGCGAGGCGTCCACCCGGGTCACGCCGCTCTCGACGGCGACGACGGTGTTGGCGACGCCGAGTGCGAGGTTGTGGTGGGCGTGGATGCCCAGCTCGGTGGCCGGGTCGAGGACGTCGCGGTAGGCGTGGAAGCGGTCGCGGACGCCGTCCATGGTGAGGCGGCCGCCGGAGTCGGTGACGTAGACGCAGTGGGCGCCGTAGGACTCCATCAGCTTGGCCTGGCGGGCCAGTTCGGCCGGTTCGGTCATGTGGGACATCATCAGGAACCCGGCGACATCCATGCCCAACTCCCGCGCGGCGGCGATGTGTTGTGCGGAGATGTCGGCCTCGGTGCAGTGCGTGGCGACGCGGACGCTGCGGACGCCCAGGGCGTGCGCCTGCCTGAGGTCGTGCAGCGTGCCGATGCCGGGCAGCAGCAGAGTGGTGGGCACCGCGTGCTGCGCGGCGTCCACCACGGCCTCGATCCACTCCCAGTCGGTGTGGGCGCCGACGCCGTAGTTGATGCTGGAGCCGGCGAGGCCGTCGCCGTGGGCGATCTCGATCGCGGCGACCCCGGCGGCGTCCAGCGCGGCGGCGATGGAGCGGGCCTGGTGGACGGTGTAGCGGTGCCGGACGGCGTGCATGCCGTCCCGCAGGGTCACGTCCTGGACGTACAGCCGGGTCATCGGGAGGCCACCTCCGTGGCGTGGGGGAGGGCGGCCATGCGTTCCGCGGTGCGCAGCGCGGCCGAGGTCATGATGTCGAGGTTCCCGGCGTAGGCCGGGAGGTAGTGCGCGGCGCCCTCGACCTCCAGGAAGACGGACACCTTCAGGGCCTCGCCCGCGCCGGGGACGAGAGTGCGCAGCGGGTCGTCGGACGGCACCCGCTCGAACTGCACCTTCTGCTTGAGCCGGTAGCCGGGCACGTACGCCTGCACCCGCCCGGCCATCTCCTCGACCGACGCGGTGACCGCCTCCGTCGCGCAGTCGGAGACCAGGCAGTGCACGGTGTCCCGCATGATCAGGGGCGGTTCGGCCGGGTTGAGCACGATGATCGCCTTGCCGTGCGCGGCACCGCCGACCCGCTCGATGGCGGAGGAGGTCGTCTCGGTGAACTCGTCGATGTTGGCCCGGGTTCCGGGACCGGCCGAGCGGGAGGCGATGGACGCGACGATCTCGCCGTAGTGGACCGGCGTGACGGCGCCCACGGCGGCGACGATCGGGATGGTGGCCTGGCCGCCGCAGGTGACCATGTTGACGTTCGGGGCGTCGAGGTGGGCGTCGCCGTTGACCGGCGGCACGACGTACGGACCGAGCGCGGCCGGGGTGAGATCGACCAGGGTGCGGCCGAGCGGGCGCGGTACGTCGTCGTGGTGACGGTGGGCGCCGGCCGAGGTCGCGTCGAAGACGATCTCCACATCGGCGAACTCGTCCAGCGCGACGAGCCCTTCGACGCCGTCGTGGGTCGTGGCGACCTTCAGCCGGCAGGCGCGGGCCAAGCCGTCGGAGGCCGGGTCGATGCCGGCAAGTGCGGCGATCTCCAGCGACTCCGAGAGCCGCAGAATCTTGATCATGAGGTCGGTACCGATGTTGCCGGACCCGATGACGGCGACCTTGGTGCTCACAGCTCGCCCCCCTCGTGCGCGACCCCGGCTTCGGGCGCGAAGCCGACCCGCACGGAACCCAGCCCGTGTACATGGGCCTCGAACACGTCGCCCGGCGCGGCGGGCGACATCGGGCCCAGCGCACCGGTCAGCACCAGGTCGCCCGCGCGCAGCGGATCGCCCCGTTCGGCGAGCGCGCAGGCCAGCCACACGGCCGCGTTGAGGGGACTGCCGAGACAGTCGGCGCCGGTGCCCTCGGACACGGTCTCGCCGCCCCGCGTCATGGTCATCGTCACCGTCCGCAGATCGACGGCGGTGAGCGGCACGGGAGTTGCGCCGAGGACGTACAGGCCGCAGGAGGCGTTGTCGGCGACGGTGTCGACCAGGGAGATGTCCCAGCCCCGCACCCGGCTGTCGACGATCTCCAGCGCGGGCAGCGCGAAGTCGACCGCGCGCAGGAAATCGACGACCGTGCACGCGGGGTGCGGCAGGTCGCGCCCGAGGACGAGCGCCACCTCGGCCTCCACCTTCGGCTGGAGCAGCCGCCCGGCGGGCACCTCACCGCCGTCCGGTACGGCCATGTCCGCGAAGAGCGCACCGAAGTCGGGCCGGTCCACACCGAGTTGGCGCTGCACGGCCGCGGAGGTCAGGCCGATCTTGCGGCCGACGATCCGGCGGCCGGCGTCCAGCCCGCGCCGCACGTTCAGCTGCTGCACGGCGTACGCGGTCTCCAGATCCGCGCCGGCGTCGAACAGGTCACGCACCGGAGCACAGGCGGTCCCGGTGCGGGCGGCCTCCGCAAGCAGGTCGGCGGCCTTGACCACGGCCGGCGGGGCGGCGTCCGGACGGACACCGTCGGGTGGGGTCGACACGGGATACCTCCGGGGAAGGTGCAGCGGCGGGCGAGCGGATGGGAAGGAGCCGGTTGGCGCCGATGGCGGTTCGACACCGATATAGACACGCCCCGCCGCGAGGGGACAAACTTTGTTCCGTGACACGGAACAGCGCGGGCGGCAGCATGCTGGAGAAGGCCGCGACCATCTTGGAGTGCTTCAGTCCGAGCGGCGGCCCGTACCGCCTGTCGGAACTTTCGGAGCGCACCGGCCTGCCCAAGCCCACGGTGCACCGGCTGGCCGCGGACCTCGTCCGGCTGGGCTGGCTGGAGCGCTCGGGGCCCCAGTACCGGCTCGGGGCGAAGCTGTTCGAGCTCGGCTCGCTGGTGCCGCACCGGCTCGATCTGCGCGAGGCGGCCCTGCCGTTCCTGCAGGACCTGTTCGAGGCCACCCGCGAGACCGTCCACCTCGGGGTGCGGGACGGCATGGACGTCGTCTACCTCGAACGCATCCACGGCCACGAGGCCCTCCAGCTGCCCTCCCGCATCGGCGGCAGCCTGCCGCTGACCTGCACCGGTGTCGGCAAGGCCCTGCTGGCCTTCTCCGGCGCCGAGCTGACCGAGGAGGTGCTGTCCCGGCCGCTGCCGAGCCTCACACCGCACTCCCTCACCGATCCGAACCGGCTGCGCATGGCCCTGGAGAAGATCCAGGTCTCCGGCCTGGCCTACGAGGAGCAGGAGGCCGCCCTCGGCGTTGCCTGCATCGCGGCTCCCGTCTTCGCCGGCGGCACCGCTGTCGCCGCCCTCTCGGTGGCGGTGCCGCGCTCCCGTTTCAGCCCCGCCCAGTTGGCGCCCGCCGTACGGACCGCGGCGCTGGGGCTGTCCCGGGTGCTGCGCGAGGGCGGCTGACAAACGGCCGGCGCCCCTCCCGCCGTACGGACTGAGGCGCCCGCGTGAGCGGCGTACCGTCGACTGTGTGGAGCCCACGGCCGGCGGTCTTGTGTCGCGCGCGGCGCGCGAGCTCAGTTCGCGAGCGGACGAGCTCACCACCGACGTGCAGCGGCGCCTGCTGCGCGAACTCCCCGCGCTGTGGGACGACCCGGACGTGGCCCGGATGGCCGGTGAGAATGTCGCCGAGCACATCGGCGCGGCCCTGTTCGGCCTGGAGCACGCCATCGAGGCGAGGCTGATCGAGCTGCCGCCCGCCGACCTGGAACGCGCGCAGATACTGGCCCGGCACGGCATACCGCTCAGCGCGATGCTCCGCGCCTTCCGGCTGGCGGAGGAGATCGTCCTCGACCGGCTGCTCGCGGAGCTGCCCCGGCTGAGTGACGACGCCAAGCAGGTCAGCGAGGCGGCCCGGCAGCTGAACGCGATGTCGACGATGTACGTGGACCGGGTCTCCGAACAGGGCGTCGTCGCGTTCCAGGAGGAGCGGGACCGGCGGCTGCGGTGGCGATCGGCGATGGTGAACGAGGCGGGCATGCGCATCGGCACCACCCTCGACATCGCCCGCACCGCACAGGAGCTGGCGGATCTCGCCACCGACCACTTCGCCGACGTCGTCACCGTCGACCTGCTCGACACCGTGCTTCGAGGCGAGGACGTCGCGGAGGGCCCGCCGGTGCTGCGCCGGATGGCCCGGGGACCGGCGGACGGTCCCGACCCGCAGGATGCGATCGCACCGCAGCAGCTCCACATCCCGGCGGACGGCTCGCCGTCGGCGCAGGCCCTGGCCAGTGGGCGTCCCTCCCGGCACCAGCACGGCAGGGGCCGGGGCGTCCCGCGAGCCCACTCGTCCCTCGCCGTCCCGCTGCGCGCCCGCGGCACCACGCTGGGCGTCGCCGAGTTCCACCGCCTCGCCAACCCCGCCCGCTACGACGACGAGGACCTGCTCCTCGCCCAGGAGATCGCCGCGAGGGCCGCCGTCGCCGTCGACAACGCCCGCCGCTACACCCACGCCCGCGCCACCGCCGTCACCCTCCAGCGCAGCCTGCTTCCGCAGGAGGTGCCCCAGCAGTCGGCCGTGGACGTCGCCTACCGGTACCTGCCGGCCGGCTCCGGCGCCGGCGTGGGCGGCGACTGGTACGACGTCATTCCGCTGTCCGGCGCCCGGGTGGCCCTCGTGGTCGGCGACGTGGTCGGCCACGGCATCCGTGCCGCCGCCACGATGGGCCGGCTGCGGACCGCCGTACGCACCCTGGCCGACATCGATCTGCCGCCCGACGAACTCCTCACCCACCTGAACGACGTCGTCGTGCGCGTGGCCACCGAGGCGTGCACGGACCCGGATGCCGAGCCCGGCGCCGACGTCGGCGGAGACAACGGCGCCACCTGCCTCTACGCCGTCTACGACCCCGTCTCCCGCCGCTGCACCCTGGCCCGCGCGGGGGATGTGCCCCCGGCCGTGCTGGTCCGGGACGGCACGGCGGAGCTGCTGGATCCGCCGCCAGGCCCGCCGCTCGGACGGGGCGGACTGCCCTTCGAGACGGTGGAGGTCGACCTGCCCGAGGGCAGCCTGCTCGCCCTGTACACCGACGGTCTGATCGGGGCCCCCGACCACGACGCCGACGCGGGGCTCACCGCGCTGCGACAGATCCTCGCCCGGTCGGCGTCCTCCTTGGAAGCGGCCTGCGACACCGTGCTGGAAGCACTGCGGCCCGGCCGGGGCGACGACGACATCGCCTTGCTCCTCGCCCGCACCCGCGCGCTCGGGGCCGACCGGGTCGCCACCTGGGACCTGGAAGCCGACCCGGCGGTGGTGGCCAGGGCCCGTTCGGACGTCTCCCGCCAACTGGCCGCCTGGGGCCTGGAGAACCTCGAGTTCACCGCCGAACTGGTGGTCAGCGAACTCGTCACCAACGCCATCCGCTACGGCCGTTCCCCGATCAGCCTGCGCCTCATCCACGACCGCACCCTCCTGTGCGAGGTCTCCGACGCCAGCAGCACCACCCCACACCTGCGCCGGGCCCGCGTCCTCGACGAGGGTGGGCGGGGCTTGCTGCTGGTCGCGCAGCTCGCCGGGCAGTGGGGGACGCGGCACGCCCGGCGCGGCAAGACGGTCTGGGCCGAGCTGGACGACTCGGCCGAGTTCCCGGCCCTGGCCTTCGGGTAGGCGGGCGGCTGCCGGGCGCTCAGTCGGTTCCGGGCTGGACCAGCTTGAAGACGAGGCGGGCGGCGGCCCGCCGGGCGGACCGGCGCAGGCGTGCCGGGGGGGCGGGGTGCGGTTGGGGAGGGGGGACCGCCCGCCAGGCGGGGGAACAGGGCCTCGGCGTTGGTGCGGTTGATCGCGGTGAGGGTGCCAGGATCGACGCCGGCGTCGAGGCCGCTCGCGAAGTACTGGCCCGCCGGGGTGGGCGCGAACGGCCAGTCGCTGCCGAACAGGACGTGCCCGGGGCGCGCGAACGCCAGCAGGGTGGGCAGGGCGGCGGGGCTGGAGGACAGCGCGGTGTCGAAGTAGAAGCCGCGGAAGTCGTCCAGGAGGTCGAGGGGGCTGCGCCCGATGTCACTGGCGAGGGCGACGGCCATGCGGTGGGAGGCGTACGGCAGGAAGCCGCCGCCATGGCTCAGCACGAACCGGATGTTCGGGTGGCGGCGCGGGATGCCGTTGCGTACCAGGAGGTAGGCGGCGCGGGTGGTGTCGAGGAGGAAGTCGGCGGCGAACGGGGGGATGCCGTCGACCGGTGGGGCGGGCAGGTCGGCCGGGTGGACGAACACGACGGCGCCGTGCTCGTCGAGGACCCGCCACAGGGGGTCCTGGCCGTCGGCGCCGAGGTAGGCGCCCTGGCTGTTGGCGAGCAGGGTGACCCCGTCGGCGCCGAGCTCGGCGAGAGCCCGCTCGGCCTCCTGCGCCGCCGCCTCGACGTCGGGCATGGGCAGAGTGGCGAACCAGCCGAGGCGGGCGGGGTGTTCGGCGGCGACGGCGGCGGAGAAGTCGTTGAGCCTTCGGGCCAGGCCGGCCGCCTCGTCCGGGTCGCCGAGGAAGCCGGTGCCGGGGGTCGAGACGGAGAGGATCGCCGTCTCGGTGCCCAGCAGATCCATCGCCTCCAGCGCGGCTTCGGCGCTCCAGTCGGGCAGGGCACGGCCGCCCGCCTCGGTGATACCGGCCTTGGCGAGGGCGTCGCGGTAGAGGGGCGGGACGAGGTGCTGATGGACGTCGATCCGGCGGGGTGCGGTGGTCATGGGGCGGCTCTCTCGGCTTTCTCGGGTTTCTCGGATTTCAGGGCTTTCAGGGTTTCGTGGTTTTCGTGGGTTTCTTGGGTTGCTCGGGTTTCTCGGGGAGCGGGTCCATTTGGTAGGCCTGGACGCATTCCTCGGCCGTCGGAGGAAGTTCAACGGGCGTCACACGAAGGTCACCGACACCGGCCCCAGGACGTCGAAGCGCGCCTCGGCCTTCTGGCCGGCCCTGACGAAGGGGGCCTGGGCCATGGCGCCGGACAGCACGACGTGGCCGGGCTCCAGAGCGGAGCCGAACGCGGCGAGCGTGTTGGCCAGCCAGGCGACCGCGGCCGCGGGGTGGCCCAGCACCTCGCGCCCGCTGCCCGACCCGGCCGGCTCACCGTCCACGATCAGGTCGGCGGTGACGGAGGCAAGGTCGGGCGCGTCCCGGACCGGGATCCAGGGGCCGCAGACGAGGCCGGCGCAGGAGGCGTTGTCGGCGACCGTGTCGACGAGGGTGATCCGCCAGTCCCGGATCCGGCTGTCGACGATCTCCAGGGCGGGCGCGACGGCGTCGGTCGCCCTGAGCACGTCCTCGACCGTGACGCCGGGTCCGGACAGCCGCTCGCCGAGGTGGAAGCAGATCTCCGGTTCGATCCGGGGTCGGCAGTAGTGCGCCGCGAAGACCGGGGCGCCGTCACGGTGGACCATGTCGTCCAGCAGATGCCCGAAGTCGGGTTCGTCGACGCCGAGGAGCCCCCGCATGGCCGGGGACGTCAGGCCGACCTTGTGCCCGATGACCGTCGCCCCGTCGGCCAGCCGCCAGGAGACGTTGTCGCGCTGGACGGCGTAGGCGTCGGTCAGGTCGAGGGCGGGCAGCAGGGCCGACAGCGGGTCGATTGGCACCGCGCGGTGCTCCGCCTCCCGCAGCAGCCGGGCGGTCTCCTCGCGCTGGACGTAGGTCAGGCTCATCCCTTGCTCCTCCCTGCCATGCGGACCGCCGCGTCGTGGACGAGCCGCGCGTGCAGCTCGAACATCGCCACCAGGTCGACACAGTCACCGCCACCCACCTCGCGCTCCACGAACTGCCCGTCGGTACCGGCCACGGCGTATGTCGTCAGGGTGCGGAAGGCTTCCTCGTCCAGGGCCGGGAAGAGGATGCCGATCACGTCCGATATCCGCTGCCGGGAGAGATCGCGGACCTGGAGGAACACCGTCCGCCCCCGGCGCTCGGCAGGCCGTCGCGACAGCGGCGTCGAGGATGCGCTGCCGCGACTCCAATCCGTTCGCACGCTTCTTCCGCGCCGTCTGAGGCCCGGTGTGCGGCCTGGTGATGGGAGACGCCCTTCCCTTCGTGCCGGCCCTTGACCGACCCGGACGCCGAGCTTACCGTAGCGGCCATTCCAATTGGAGTGAACGCTACAACAAAGAGCCGCAACAGGGACGACAGTGAGGTGGCCTGGTGAGTGGGATCAGTGCCGGGAGCAGGGCCGAGGACGAAGCCGAGGACAGAGCCGACCAGGACACGTACGACGTGGCGGTGATCGGGTACGGGCCGACGGGGGTGACCGCGGCGAACCTGCTGGGCGCGGCCGGCCTGCGGGTCGTCGTGCTGGAGCGCGACGCCGAGATCTACGCCCGGGCCCGGGCGATCTCGACCGACGAGGAGGTCCTGCGGATCTGGCAGCGCGCCGGCCTGGCCGAGCGGCTGAAGCTGGACATGCTCGCCGACCGGCCGCTGGACTTCGTCGACGCGCGGGGCCGTACGATCCTCAGCGCGCACCCCACCCCGCGCGGGCACGGTCACCCGCCGCAGATGTTCCTCTACCAGCCCGCGCTGGAGCAGGTCCTGCGCGACGGTGTCGACCGCTACCCCAACGTCGAGGTGCTGCTGCGGCACGAGTGCCTGCGGCTGCGTCCGACCGCGGACGGCGCCGGGGTGGAACTGACGGTGGCCGGGACGGCCGACGACTCCGTAGGGCGGCTGCGCGCCAGGTACGTCATCGCGGCCGACGGCGGCTCCAGCCTCACGCGCGCACAGCTCAACGTGGGCTACGAGGGGCGGACGTACGAGGACCGCTGGGTCGTCATCGACACGAAGATGATCGAACCGTGGCCGGACCACGACCGGCTGCGCTTCCGCTGCGACGCGGGCCGCCCGGCGGTGGACTGTCCGACTCCGCTGGGGCACCACCGGTGGGAGTTCCCGATCCTGCCGGGCGACGACGAGGAGTACCTGACCAGCGACGAGGCGATTCACGCGCTGGTGTCCCGGTACGGGATCGGCGAGCACCAGATCAAGATCCTGCGGGCCACCGTCTACAGCCACCACGTCCGCTTCGCCGCCCGCTTCCGGGTGGGCCGGGTCTTCCTCGCCGGTGACGCGGCCCACGCGATGCCGCCGTGGATCGGCCAGGGCATGGCCGCCGGAGTGCGTGACGTGGCCAACCTGTGCTGGAAGCTCGACGCCGTGCTGCGCGGAGAGTTGCCCGAATCAGTGCTCGACAGCTACGAGGCGGAGCGCAAGCCGCACGTCAAGGAGATCACGAAGCGGGCGGTGTTCGTCGGCCGGATCATCACCGAACGGCGGCTCGCCGTCACCGGGGTCCGGGACGCCGTACTTCCGTTCCTGAACCGCGTCCCCGGCTTCGCCCGCCTGCTGCAGGACTCCAACTGGATCCCCGCCGCCCACTACGCCGAGGGCCTGCAGGCCCGCCCCCGCACCAGGGCCGCCGGGCACCAGATACCCCAGCCCTGGGTGACCGGCCCGGACGGCACCCGGGTCCGCCTGGACGACGTACTCGCCGGACGCTGGCTGCTCCTGCACGCCGAACCGCCCACCCCGCAGCCCGCGTGGGACCGCTGCGGCGTCCCCTCCCTGACCGTCCTGCCGGCCGGCTCACGTCCGGCGCCGGGCGTGGTCGTCGACGACGAGGGCGTGCTGCTGCCCTGGATGACCGGGCGCCGCGCCACCACCCTCGCCCTGCGCCCCGACGCCTACGTCTACGCCGCCGCCCCCTCGGCCGCCCAACTCCCGCCGCCCCCAGCCGGGTTCGCACCGGCAACGCGCATGGCCACCTCGACCGCCACCCAAGGAACGCCATGACCACTCACACCGCGCCCCCGCCGATGCGGGAACGGCTGCTCGACGTCCACGGCAGGAAGATCTTCGTCGCGGAGACCGGCGAAGGACCGCCCGTTCTGCTGCTGCACGGCGGCGGCCCCGGTGCCTCGGGTGTCTCCAACTACACCCGCAACATCGCCGCGCTGGCCAGGGAGTACCGGGTCGTCGTCCCCGACCTGCCCGGCTACGGCCGCAGCACCAAGGGCGTGGACGGCGCCGACCCGTTCGGGCACCTCGCCGCCGGCATCCGCGGCCTGCTCGACGAACTCGGCCTGGACAAGGCCCACCTGGTCGGCAACTCCTACGGCGGCGCCTGCGCGCTGCGCCTCGCCCTGGACACACCCGACCGGGTCGACCGCCTGGTGCTGATGGGCCCCGGCGGCATCGGCACCACCCGCGCCCTGCCGACCCCCGGTCTGAGCAGCCTCCTCAGCTACTACGCCGGGGACGGCCCTTCGCGCCTGAAACTGGAGCGGTTCATCCGCACCTACCTCGTCTTCAACGCCGCCGACGTCCCGGACTCCGTCATCGACGCCCGCTACGAGGCGAGCATCGACCCCGAGGTGATCGCGGCGCCGCCGCTGCGGCGGCCGTCCGGCCCGAACGCGCTGCGCACGCTGTGGAGGATGGACTTCACCCGCGACGCCCGCCTGTCCCGGCTGCCCGTGCCGACCTTGGTGCTCTGGGGCGCCGCCGACAAGGTCAACCGGCCCTCGGGCGGCCGGATGCTGGCCGACCGCATGCCCGACTGCGACCTGTACGAGGTCGCCAACACCGGGCACTGGGTGCAGTTCGAGCGGGCCGAGCTGTTCAACCGGATCTGCGCCGACTTCCTGGCCGGCCGGCGATGACCACGTATCAGGGGCGTGACGCCCCGTCCGTCTTCGGCGCGGTCCACCTCGGCTACCTCGTCCTCGAGACCAACCGGTTCGCCGACTGGCGCCGCTTCGGCACCGACGCCATCGGCATGCACCTCGACGACCTGGACACCGGCCTGATGCGCTTCCGTATCGACGACCACGAGTGCCGCTTCCTGCTGCGCCGGGGCCCCGCCGAGGACGTCGTCGCCATCGGCTGGCACCTCGACGACCACACCACCTTCGAGCAGATCGAGGCCCGCGTCCGCGCTCACGGCGTCCCTGTCGCTGAGGGCACCGCCGAGGAGGCGAGGCTGCGCGGCGTCGAACGGCTCCTGCGCTTCCCCGGCCCCAAGGGCATCACCCAGGAGATCTACACCACCCCGGTTCTGTCCCCGGAACCACTGCGGATGCTCGCGTCCGGCTGGGTAACGGGCGACTCGGGCATGGGCCATGTCGCCATCACCTCGACCCGGCCGACCGTGATGCGCGGCTACTTCAACACCGTCTTCGACTTCTCCTACTACGCCCGCACCCCCTCGGGCTTCGAGTGGGAGGTCGGCTGGAACCCCGTCGTCATCGACGAGACCACCTGGCAGCCCACCACCCACCAGGGCATCAGCATCTGGGGCCACACCCCGGTCGGCCGAACGATCGTCGACAAACTCGCCCAGTTCCGCCTCGGCGCCCGCTCCCTGGCCCACCCGGAGCACACCGTTCCAGGCCTCAGCGGCACCGGTCCGGACGACTGACCATGGGCATCGGGCACGCCCGAGCAGTGTCGTGCGCTCGCCGTGCCCATGCCGCGCAACCCAGTACTACCAGCGCTTGCGCCAGCTCGCCCTTCTCGTATCCAGGGCTTCCTCCGCGCCAAATGACGGCGTCTAGGGCGCCGCCGACGGCGTGGCCCGCACTGTGCTGCTTTCCGCGACCAACTTGCCCTGGGTGAAGTGCCAGGCGCTGTCCGCCAGGCCCGTGGGGCAGCAGTTGGCGTCCGCGGTGCCGTAGAACGTCTCGGTGGTCGTGATGCTGCCGCGGGTGATCTTTTCGACGCGAATGTAGTTGGGCGGCTCGCCGAGTCGTGGCTGTTGGGTTGTGAGAGTGCCGATGAGACGGAGTCGTCCGGCGGCTCCGTCAAACACCATGACGCCCATGGCTCGTTGGCCCGCGGCGGTCGAGTCGTGGTTGGAGCAGAGCACCGGCAGGGCAGCTTCCCAGCGGCCGTCGCCTGTGAGGTCCCCATAGACCACTTCGTCGGTGAAGGCGCTGACGTCCTGGGGCATGTTCGGCTCGGGTCCGTCGAAGGTCGATGGCACGTTGGTCGCCGTGCCGTCGCGCAGGCTGATGGAGCCTTGGTGACGGCACAGGCCACCAGGAATGGCAGTGTTGCGCCAGTCGAGTACTTCCAGGTCGAGCGGCTTGCTCCCGGGCTTCGCGGAGGTGCCTTCGTGCTGCGTCGGGGTACCGTCATCCGCTCTGTACAGCCACCAGGCTCCGACGGCGAGCAGGACGATCACCGTGGCGATCGTCGCGGCGAGCACCGGTCCGCGCTGCTTGGATCCGTTCGTCATGGGCTGGCCGGCCTCAGTGAGAAGAGGAAGGAGGCGGCGACGGAAGGGTATTGGTGTGCACGTCGCGCCCACTTTGGATCACAGGGCCATGGACCGTGCTGCCGCTGACGCTGTTGTGCACGTCTCCCTGAGCGGTGGCCGCCGCCCTCGCCTGGCTGGTCCACTGTTGCAACCGTTCGCGGAAGTCCGCGTCCAGGGCGGCCCGAACCGCCAGCGCGGTGCTCAGTGCATGAGCGCGATCCGCGTTCGCGGGGTCGTCGGCCAGCGCGCTCAATTCGCTTTCGCCCGTGCTCGCGAAGGAGCCGTCCGGCAGCGTCGGAGCGGGGCGCCGCACCAGAGCTGTCAGTCCTGTCCACACTTGGCGGCCGATCTCGCCACCCGCGCCGCCGGCGAGAGCGAGCAGCAGTCCCACGGACACCGGATCCATTCGAACACCCCCTGAAGTGGCTTGGTCACCACGAGTAGACAGCGTAGGGCGCGCTCTGGTTCCATCGGAGCGAAACGGGGGCATCGGGGGCGAACGATGGCGCATCAGGCGGAGAGCCGCGACGGCACACGCAACACGGCCGACAACTCCGAAATCCACGGGCCCGTCACCCAAGCCGGCAACGACATCAATCAAGTCGGCAGCATCAGCTACTTCATTCGCAGCGGTTTACGAAGAGTCGAAGTCGTCGGCACGGTGTTGTTGACGGCCCTCGTGATCACTGCGGGGCTGTTGATTGCGGGAAGGCTCGACGACGACCGGTCCGCAGCAGGCAACGCCAAGTCCGCGCCGGGCAAACCCGTGGCCGATGCGGACGTGACCGCCTGGGGGTGCGGGGAGTCAGCGGTCGTCCCCGGGCTGAAGGTGGGCCTGCAGGGCATGGCGCCGTTGCCGTCGTTCCCTCAGGGCGGGATTCGGGCCTCTGGCAGCAGCATCAGCATCGTTCTGCAGGGCAGCAGCGACCAAGAGCTGCTGCTCACCGGCGCACAGGCCGAGATCGTTGCCCGGCATCGCCCCGCCCGCGGCGCGCAGGTGGTCAACCCGTGCGGCTCCGATGCTCCCATGCGCCTCTTCACCGTCGATCTCGACCGGGACGCACCTGAGCTCAAGGCGGTTCCGGACGACAGAACCGAGTCGGGCGCACGCGAGTTCAAGAGCTGGCCCTACGCGGTCAAGCACGGCGACGCGGAATTTTTCGTCGTCCGCCCCCAGTCCACCAAGTACGACACTGAATTCCGCCTGGTCGTCTTCTGGAGCAGCGGCGGACACAAGGGCCGTTTGACACTTGACGATCAAGGCAAGCCCTTCCGCGTCACCGCCACCTCCGCCGCCGACTCGACATGCGTCACCGCCCGCAAAGGGAGCGGCTACTGGCTGATGCCCGCAGATTCGCAGACCTGCCACGGAGCCGACTGATGGGGCGCCCCTCTCCGTCGTCCTCCTGCCCACGCCGAAGCGGATGGATCATGGCCGGGCTGACCGCACTGTCCGTGGTGTGCGGCGCGGCCTGCCAATCATCATCTGGCGAAGGTTCCGACGACGGCCGACCACCGTCCGCCATCCAGTGGCGCAGCGTGCCGACAACCTTGCTCCCAGCAGCCCTTCTCGACTTCCGGCCCCGCCAAGTCCTGGCCACAACGAACGAATTCGTAGTCTCCGGAGAGTCGGAGGACAGCGCCGTCCGTCTGTACGGGTCCAGGAACGGAACATCCTGGTACCGGGCGCAGCCTGGCGAAGGGATTCCCGCGTTCGTCGCCGCCTTCGAAACCTGGGTCACCTTGGCGGGCCAGGTGAGTAACGGCGGCAGCCTGGTGCCGGCCGTATGGCGGACCCAGGACGCCCGGCACTGGAAACGGCCGGAGATCCTGCCCGGTGGCGTCGCCTCGGACGAGGTCTTGGCGGTGGCACACGGCCCACGAGGGACGGTCGTGGTGGCGCACGACGGCGGCCCCTTCTCCGAGAGCGCGGAGGACGGAACATCCGCCTACCGCGGGGAGTCGCTACGGCTTTGGACGGCCAAGGCCGACGGCCCTTTTGGGCAACCGCGTGAGGTGCCCTGCCCGGCCTCCCCGACCGATGAGCCGCAGGTATCCGCAGTGGCCGACGCCGCCGGCTTCGTGGTGACGGCCGCCTGCACCAACAGATCGCAGTACACCAAGCGACTCGTCGTCACCTCACGCGACGGTGCTCAATGGGGCAGCGGACCGGACCAGTTCAAACAGCAGACAACTGTGACAGGCGCATCCGGCGAACAGGGCAGCATCCTGGTGACTCGCACGGAAAGCAGCGACGCCGACCCCGGCTATTTCCTGTCCACGCTGTGGAGCCGTACGAAGGGGGCCGACGGCTGGAAGCGCGGTCGTCCGCTCGACGTGGGACGCATCCCCGACACCGGGGTAGCGCCCCGTGAGCAGCAGAGCCTCAACGCCGTCAACGCTGTGCCCGGCGGATTCATCGCCTCGGGCCGGTCCATGGACCTGGGCCTTGGCCCGGTCGGAGCTCTGTGGACCTCGCAGGACGGCAGGCGCTGGACCAAACAAGCCACGAAGAAGAACCAGTTCGACCAGGTCTTCGATCTGTACGGGGCAGCAGGCCTTCACGGTCGGTACATCCTGTTGGGACAGGGCGATCTCCGAAAGTCGGGGGACACCGAACCCGCCCGACTGTGGCTCGGCCGCTTCGGCACCGCGCCCCCTCTACGACAGCAACGGGGGACGGCGTCCTTCACGGGCACCTGGACGTGGGGGCACGGCTCCCTGGCCATCGACAAGAAGGGGCACTTCACGTATCGCCGGCGTCTCTTCCGCGACTGCGACAGCCATCCCGCGCCGTGCGACACGGCCACCGCTTGGGGAGGCAAGGCGACCGGCACCCTCAAGTCCAGCAGCGACGACGGCACACTGCGTGGCCGGTTGAACGTCACCAACACTCCCGACGATCCCAACTACCACGAGGGCGCGACGATCGAGGTGAAGCGGATGCCGTACAGCGCCGTCTTCGTGCGGGTCGACGATCGTGATCACGGCTATTTCTGCGCCGCGGGGCCCGAGGACCCCCGCTGCATTGCCGCCCACGAATAGGCCGAGGCCGCGGGTCGGCCAAGGGGGCCCCGCCGATCAGGGTGCTTGGCTGAGGGTCGCCGGATCGTCGTTGTAGGCCAGCGGGTCGGCTTGTACGAAGGCTCCCTGGGCCGGAGACGCGGCACCTCCCACATACAGGGCCCGGTAGGCGGAGTAGGGGCGGGAGTCGGAGTGCTTGGCGAGCGCGGTGAGACGGAAGGCCGGGCTTCCCTGCTCGGGAATGGTTCGCGTGACGGCCTGCTTGCTGCCGGGCACCACGACGCGCAGCCGGAACACATACTCACAGTCCTGGCGGCGGGTGCTGACGAACAGGCTGAGCGTTTCGGCCTCGCCGGGCTTGAGGGTGATGGCGCGCCGGGAGAAGTAATCCTCCCCGTCCTCGTCCCTGGCGACAGGCTGCGGCAGGTCCAGGTCGAACAGGAAGGTGATGTTCTCGTCCTCGCCGGAACCGCCGACGGGTGCATAGAAGAGGGTTCCGCCGCCTGCCGGGGCACGGCAGTTGCGCTTGTCCACGTCGATCCGGGTGATCCGTACGGTCTTGTCCGCCGCGCCGCTCAGGGTCACGTTGACCAGGGAGTTCTCCGCCCAGACACCTTTTTGCTTGGTGAACCATGACGTGAAGGACTCAACGTGGCCGGCGCCGCCCTGCCAGTACTTGTCATGGTTGATCTCCTCCAACTGGGCCGGCGCCAAGTCGAGCCGGAGGGGCAGGACGAAGCTTCCCGCCCCCTCAGCGCGGGCCACATCGTCGATGGAGACCGGGTCGTCAGGTTCGTCCGTCGTCGGAAGCAGGCGCCACGTCAGCAGGGCTGCCACACCCAGGACAACCGCGACAGCACCCGCCACAACAGCCTTTTGGTGGCCGGCCAGTCTCGCCAATGGTGTGGGCCGCCGTAAGGTCGGCCGTGCGGTCGCCGTTGAGAATGCGGGAACGCCGTCGGGTTCGAACGCGGTGGGATCGGATTGATTCTGCTCCCGGCCGCCGGAGTCGGACCGTACGGGCTCGCCTGGTACCTGTGGCGTGGACTCAATGTAGTCGTACAGCTTGAACCAGAATTCCGTCAGAAGGCGCGCCTTGTGCTCCCTACGGCGGATGGTGTTCGCCTGTACGGGAGGTTCCAGCCAGCTCCCTGCCAGACCTTGGCGTACTTCTTTGCTGTCTGCGGGGCGAGTTGACTGCGCCTTCGGCTGCTTGGGTCCCCATGTCACCAAGCCGAGCAGCGCACCAATGGCGAGGGTATTGCGTGCGGCGGAATCCTCAGGGGCTTCCTCGTACGCGGCTTGCGCGTCATCGATGATTTCGCGCAGCAGGTTGTGAAACGCGCGTGCGCGGTTGGCGGGTGTGTCGTTCGTGGGAACCCGGGCGGCTGGTAACCAGTCGAGCAGACTCGAGCAGGTTTCGATGACGGACCACATTGCTCGTTTATCGATGAGGCGCTCGAGTTCCTTCATGCGTTCCGTGTCGATGTCGGCTGAAGACAAGGACCCCCCATTCATCGCGCCCTGTTGGGAGGCTAGCGCAGCGGACGGGGCTCGACACCGAAAAGCGGCGAAGGTACGTCAACGCTCTGCCGAGCGTCTGCCACTGCGCTGCCATTGCACCTGTTTTTGCAGGTCAGTGGTATGTCAGAAACCCGCCAGTGTGCTGCCGATGGGTGTGGGCCGCCGGCCGCAGTCTGGATGCAGGTCGGTGCTCGGGGCAGAGCACCGAGGAAACCAGGCTCGTGCGGAGGCACCCATGCAGCACTTGGAATACTTTCAGACCGTGGCCCCAATCGTCGTCGGATACAGCCTCGGCCGCGTTCACCAGTGGTCACGGACATGGCGGACCACGCCGCTCCGGGAGCGGTTGGAAAAGGCTGTGGATGCGTTCCGCAAGACCCAGTAGCACTTTCGCGGACCGTCTGCCAGCGAGTGACCAGACCCGCCGCACCACCGGTATAGAGGTGGTGCGGCGGGTCTACTCATTCAGGACACCAGCGACTCAGATGTCCCGGAAGATCTCGATCTGCGCCCCAATGGAGTTCAGCCGCTCCGCGAGGTCCTCGTAACCGCGGTTGATGACATAGACGTTGCGCAGCACGGACGTGCCCTCGGCCGCCATCATCGCCAGCAGCACGACCACGGCGGGTCGCAGGGCGGGCGGGCACATCATCTCGGCGGCGCGCCAGCGGGTCGGGCCCTCGACCAGGACGCGGTGCGGGTCCAGCAACTGCAGCCGGCCGCCGAGGCGGTTGAGGTCCGTCAGATAGATCGCGCGGTTGTCGTAGACCCAGTCGTGGATCAGCGTCTTGCCCTGCGCGGCGGCGGCGATGGCCGCGAAGAACGGGACGTTGTCGATGTTCAGGCCCGGGAACGGCATCGGGTGGATCTTGTCGATCGGCGCCTCCAGCTTGGAGGGCCGGACGGTGAGGTCCACCAGCCGGGTACGGCCGTTGTCCGCGAAGTACTCGGGCGTACGGTCGTGGTCGAGCCCCATCTCCTCCAGGACCGCCAGCTCGATCTCCAGGAACTCGATCGGCACCCGGCACACCGTCAGCTCCGACTCGGTGACCACGGCGGCGGCCAGCAGGCTCATCGCCTCGACCGGGTCCTCGGAGGGGGAGTAGTCGACGTCCACGTCGATGTTCGGTACGCCGTGGACCGTCAGCGTCGTCGTGCCGATGCCCTCGACCCGGACGCCGAGCGTCTCCAGGAAGAAGCAGAGGTCCTGGACCATGTAGTTGGAGGAGGCGTTGCGGATCACCGTGACGCCGTCGTGCCGCGCGGCGGCCAGCAGGGCGTTCTCGGTCACGGTGTCGCCGCGCTCGGTCAGCACGATCGGCCGGTCGGGACGTACGCCACGGTCCACCACGGCGTGGTACTGCCCCTCGGTCGCCGCGACGTCCAGGCCGAACCGGCGCAGCGCGATCATGTGCGGCTCGATGGTCCGCGTGCCGAGGTCGCAGCCGCCGGCGTACGGCAGCTTGAAGTGGCTCATGCGGTGCAGCAGCGGGCCGAGGAACATGATGATGGAGCGGGTGCGCACGGCCGCCTCGGCGTCGATGGCGCCCATGTCCAGCTCGGCCGGCGGCACGATCTCCAGGTCGACGCCGTCGTTGATCCAACGGGTGCGCACACCGATGGAGTTGAGCACCTCCAGAAGGCGGTACACCTCCTCGATGCGGGCGACCCGGCGCAGCACTGTGCGCCCCTTGTTGAGCAGCGAGGCGCACAGCAGGGCCACGCAGGCGTTCTTGCTGGTCTTGACATCGATGGAACCCGACAGCCGACGTCCGCCGACGACCCTCAGATGCATCGGACCCGCGTAGCCCAGCGACACGATCTCGCTGTCCAGGGCTTCACCGATTCGGGCGATCATCTCAAGGCTGATGTTCTGGTTGCCGCGCTCGATGCGATTGACGGCGCTCTGGGAAGTGCCGAGCGCCTCAGCCAGCTGCGTCTGTGTCCAGCCCCGATGTTGCCGGGCGTCACGGATGAGCCTGCCGATGCGTACGAGGTAGTCGTCTGCCATGAGGTTGAGGCTATCTCAGATATGAGATGGCACCTTCCAAGGGGGGCCATTCGGGTGACGAGCCGTCAACGCCTCCTGGCGCTACGGGTGCGACGCCACCCGAAAGGTCCGGGCAAATCCATCGATGTCGTACGACGTCCGGTGCTGCTGTGTGTGCGGCGCGGCCCGTGCTTGCCACCGGTGGTGATGGACCAGGAGTGCCGGTTGATGTTCAGCCGCACTCCGGGCAGGATCCGGAAACTCTTACGGAATGTGAGGGGCATGGACGCCTCCCGTCGGGGTCGTGATGCGTACCTCTCGGTTACCCCGACTTGGCGAACTGATGGCATGTCGGGAAGAGCCGGGCGAAGGAAGAGCCGGATGCGGGAAGAGCGGGGCAGCGAAAAGGCCGGCTGGGCGCACACAGCGCCCAGCCGGCCTTCCCGGTGGTCCGTCTCCCTCGTGCTCGATCAGTCCGTGCCGGACTCCATCGCGGCGCGGTCCAGCAGCGCGTCCTCCTCGGAGACCTCGCCGCGCGAGGCGATGGCCTCGGCGCCGCCCTCCGGCATGCTGCCGATCAGACCGGTCGCGGCCGCCTGGGCGGCGCCGACGGCGGGGCTGCCGGTGCCGATCAGGCCGATCCCGGCGTACTGCTCCAGCTTGGCGCGCGAGTCGGCGATGTCGAGGTTGCGCATGGTGAGCTGGCCGATCCGGTCCACCGGGCCGAACGCGGAGTCCTCGGTGCGCTCCATGGACAGCTTGTCCGGGTGGTAGCTGAAGGCCGGGCCGGTGGTGTCGAGGATCGAGTAGTCCTCGCCGCGCCGCAGGCGGAGGGTGACCTCGCCGGTGACGGCCGCGCCGACCCACCGCTGCAGCGACTCGCGGATCATCAGCGCCTGCGGGTCCAGCCAGCGGCCCTCGTACATGAGGCGGCCGAGGCGCCGGCCCTCGTTGTGGTACTGGGCGAGGGTGTCCTCGTTGTGGATCGCGTTGACCAGGCGCTCGTACGCGGCGTGCAGCAGGGCCATGCCGGGCGCCTCGTAGATGCCGCGGCTCTTGGCCTCGATGATCCGGTTCTCGATCTGGTCCGACATGCCCAGGCCGTGCCGGCCGCCGATCGCGTTGGCCTCCATCACCAGGTCGACGGGGGAGGCGAACTCCTTGCCGTTGACGGTGACCGGGCGGCCCTGCTCGAAGCCGATCGTCACGTCCTCGGCGGCGATCTCGACCGACGGGTCCCAGAACCGCACACCCATGATGGGCTGGACGGTCTCGATGCCGGTGTCCAGGTGCTCCAGCGTCTTGGCCTCGTGGGTGGCGCCCCAGATGTTGGCGTCGGTGGAGTAGGCCTTCTCCGTGCTGTCGCGGTAGGGCAGCTGGTGCGCGACCAGCCACTCCGACATCTCCTTGCGGCCGCCGAGTTCGGTCACGAAGTCCGCGTCGAGCCAGGGCTTGTAGATCCGCAGGTTCGGGTTGGCGAGCAGGCCGTAGCGGTAGAACCGCTCGATGTCGTTGCCCTTGAAGGTCGAGCCGTCCCCCCAGATCTGGACGTCGTCCTCGAGCATCGCGCGCACGAGCAGGGTGCCGGTGACCGCGCGGCCGAGCGGCGTGGTGTTGAAGTACGCCCGTCCGCCCGAGCGGATGTGGAACGCGCCGCAGGTCAGCGCGGCCAGCCCCTCCTCGACCAGCGCCGCGCGGCAGTCGACCAGGCGCGCCACCTCGGCGCCGTAGGTCTTCGCACGGCCGGGCACCGAGGCGATGTCGGGCTCGTCGTACTGGCCGATGTCGGCGGTGTAGGTGCACGGGACGGCGCCCTTGTCGCGCATCCAGGCGACCGCGACCGAAGTGTCGAGGCCGCCGGAGAAGGCGATGCCGACGCGCTCGCCGGTGGGGAGGGAGGTGAGGACCTTGCTCATAGGAAGAGTATGCATCATCGCGCATGTTCATGCAATGGGGGCCTGTGGAACCCAGGGAAATCCAAGGAAAGGAGGCATGCCGAAGCCCGGGCATGACCATCTCGGCCCCATGTACTAGAGTTATCTCGACATCGAGATATCTGCCGAGGTGCACCGCAGCCGCGCGGCGCCACCGGTCTGACGGTAAGGGTTACCTAACTTAGCCTTACCTTAGCGGATCGGCCAAGTAGCCGTGGCGGCAGGATCGTGGTGGTACGCGCACATCAATGAAGGAGACTGTCGTGTCGGCGAACAGCTTCGACGCCCGCAGCACGCTGCAGGTGGGCGACGAGTCGTACGAGATCTTCCGGCTGGACAAGGTCGAGGGCTCCGCGCGCCTCCCCTACAGCCTGAAGGTGCTGCTGGAGAACCTCCTCCGCACCGAGGACGGCGCGAACATCACCGCCGACCACATCCGTGCCCTCGGCAGCTGGGACTCCCAGGCCCAGCCGTCGCAGGAGATCCAGTTCACGCCCGCCCGCGTGATCATGCAGGACTTCACCGGCGTGCCCTGTGTCGTGGACCTCGCCACCATGCGTGAGGCCGTGAAGGAGCTCGGCGGCGACCCCGCGAAGGTCAACCCGCTCTCCCCGGCCGAGCTGGTCATCGACCACTCCGTCATCGCCGACAAGTTCGGCACCAACGACGCCTTCGCGCAGAACGTCGAGCTGGAGTACGGCCGCAACCGCGAGCGCTACCAGTTCCTGCGCTGGGGCCAGACCGCCTTCGACGACTTCAAGGTCGTCCCGCCGGGCACCGGCATCGTCCACCAGGTGAACATCGAGCACCTGGCGCGCACGGTCATGGTCCGTAACGGCCAGGCCTACCCCGACACCCTCGTCGGCACCGACTCGCACACCACCATGGTCAACGGCCTCGGCGTCCTCGGCTGGGGCGTCGGCGGCATCGAGGCCGAGGCCGCGATGCTCGGCCAGCCGGTCTCCATGCTCATCCCGCGCGTCGTCGGCTTCAAGCTGACCGGTGAGCTCAAGCCCGGCACCACCGCCACCGACCTCGTGCTGACCATCACCGAGATGCTCCGCAAGCACGGTGTCGTCGGCAAGTTCGTCGAGTTCTACGGCGAGGGCGTCGCCGCCACCTCGCTGGCCAACCGCGCCACCATCGGCAACATGTCGCCGGAGTTCGGCTCCACCGCCGCGATCTTCCCGATCGACGGCGAGACCATCAAGTACCTGAAGCTGACCGGCCGTGACGCCCAGCAGCTCGCGCTGGTCGAGGCGTACGCCAAGGAGCAGGGCCTCTGGCTGGACCCGGCCGCCGAGCCGGACTTCTCCGAGAAGCTGGAGCTGGACCTGTCGACGGTCGTCCCGTCGATCGCCGGCCCGAAGCGCCCGCAGGACCGTATCGTCCTGGCCAACGCGGCCCAGCAGTTCTCCCAGGACGTCCTCAACTACGTCGACTCCGTGGACGAGTCCGGCAAGGAGTCCTTCCCGGCCTCCGACTCGCCGGCCGTCGCCCCGAACGGCGCCCCGTCGAACCCGGTCACCGTCACCGCCCCCGACGGCTCGACCTACGAGATCGACCACGGTGCGGTCACGGTCGCGGCCATCACCTCCTGCACCAACACCTCCAACCCGTACGTCATGGTCGCCGCCGCGCTGGTGGCCAAGAAGGCGGTCGAGAAGGGCCTGACCCGCAAGCCGTGGGTCAAGACCACCCTCGCCCCGGGTTCGAAGGTCGTCACCGACTACTTCGACAAGGCGGGCCTGACCCCGTACCTCGACAAGGTCGGCTTCAACCTCGTCGGCTACGGCTGCACCACCTGCATCGGCAACTCCGGTCCGCTGCCGGAGGAGGTCTCCAAGGCCGTCAACGACCACGACCTCGCGGTCACCTCGGTCCTCTCCGGCAACCGGAACTTCGAGGGCCGTATCAACCCCGACGTCAAGATGAACTACCTGGCCTCCCCGCCCCTGGTCGTCGCGTACGCCCTCGCGGGCTCCATGAAGGTGGACATCACGCGCGACGCCCTCGGCGTCGACCAGGAGGGCAAGCCGGTCTTCCTGGCCGACATCTGGCCCTCCGAGGCCGAGGTCAACGACGTCGTGGCGAACGCCATCGGCGAGGACATGTTCAACAAGTCCTACCAGGACGTCTTCGCGGGCGACGCCCAGTGGCAGGCGCTGCCGATCCCGACCGGCAACACCTTCGAGTGGGACGCGGAGTCGACGTACGTCCGCAAGCCCCCGTACTTCGAGGGCATGACGATGGAGACCACCCCGGTCTCCGACATCACCGGCGCCCGCGTCCTGGCCAAGCTCGGCGACTCGGTGACGACGGACCACATCTCGCCCGCCGGCGCCATCAAGGCCGACACCCCGGCCGGCAAGTACCTCACGGAGCACGGCGTCGAGCGGCGCGACTTCAACAGCTACGGCTCGCGCCGCGGCAACCACGAGGTCATGATCCGCGGCACGTTCGCCAACATCCGCCTGCGCAACCAGATCGCGCCGGGCACCGAGGGCGGCTACACCCGCGACTTCACCCAGGCCGACGGCCCGGTGTCGTTCATCTACGACGCCTCGCGCAACTACATCGAGCAGGGCACCCCGCTGGCCATCCTGGCCGGCAAGGAGTACGGCTCCGGCTCGTCCCGCGACTGGGCCGCGAAGGGCACCGCGCTGCTCGGCGTCAAGGCCGTCATCGCCGAGTCCTACGAGCGCATCCACCGCTCGAACCTCATCGGCATGGGCGTCCTGCCGCTCCAGTTCCCGGAGGGCCAGTCCGCCGGGACCCTCGGCCTGACCGGCGAGGAGACCTTCTCCTTCACCGGTGTCGAGGAGCTCAACAACGGCACCACGCCGCGCACGGTCAAGGTCACCACCGACACGGGCGTCGAGTTCGACGCGGTCGTCCGCATCGACACCCCCGGTGAGGCCGACTACTACCGCAACGGCGGCATCATGCAGTACGTGCTGCGCTCCCTGATCCGCAAGTAAGCGGTCAAGCAGGCAGTACGGCAGGGCAGTTGACAGCCCTGCAAGGGCCGCACCCCCCGCGACGGGGGTGCGGCCCTTCGCCATGTCCGCGCGGGGAAAACCCCAGGTCATCACCCACCCTCAGGTGGAACACAGCGTTCCCTCAGCGGACCGGGACACGATCCGGACATGACTGGCACCGCAGGGTTCCGAAACGGCCGCGTCCGGGTGGAGGACGGGAGATGAGCCTGCGCCCGCGCCGCAGCCGACCTCAGGGGCGCACCCGCGTGCACCGCCCACGGGTGCGCACCCGCTCGCTGCGCACCCGCCTGCTCGTCCTCGTCAGCGCCACCCTCGTCCTCGTCTGCGCCACGATGGCGCTGACCACCGCCTTCGTCCAACGCGCCTACCTCATGGGCGACCTGGACGGCCGGGTCGCGGCGGCTGCCTCGCGCAGCCTGGGCGGGGCCTCGCTGCACCCGGAGATCGACGACGACCTGGGCTTCCTCGACGACAACGGCCACGCCACCGGCCTGCTCGCCGCCCGCCTCGACGAGGACGGCGCGATCGTCGCCGCCGAGGTCAGCCTCGGCGGCTCACCCAAGGGCCTCACCGCCGCGCAGACCGCGGCCCAGGCGGACATCGCGACGGACGGCTCCCAGCACACCCGGACCGTGCCGGGGCTCGGCGCCTACCGGCTCACCGCCGTCGAAAGCGGGCGCGTCCGCGTCCTCGCCGGGCTGCCCATGGACGACGTGCAGCGCATGATCGGCGGACTGGTCGTCGCCGAGGCGGTCGTAGCGGTGGCCGGGCTCTTCGTGGCGGGCTGCATCTGCACCGTGGTCATACGACGCCAACTGCGCCCCCTCGGCCGGGTCGCCGCCACCGCCGCCGAGGTCTCCCGCGCCCCGCTCGACCGTGGCGAGGTCACCGGCCTCACCCGTGTCCCGGCCGGGGACACCGACCCCGCCAGCGAGGCCGGACAGGTCGGCGCCGCCCTCAACCGCATGATCGACCACGTCGAGTCCTCCCTCACCGCCCGCCGGCACACCGAGGCACGCATGCGTCGCTTCCTCGCCGACGCCGGCCACGAACTGCGCACCCCGCTCGCCTCTTCCACGTGGCGCAGCACCGCCAACCGGTGCCTGGCACGCCTTGAAAGCTCGCGTTCGGTCATCATGCAGGTCTCCTAGATACGAGAGACCCACCTGTCAATAACGTCCGTCAGTTTTAGACCTAGACCCTGTCGTCCGGGACGATCTCCGGCAGCGCCTGTTCGGCCCAGATCACCTTGCCCTGCGGCGTGTACCGGGTGCCCCAGCGCTCGGTCATCTGCGAGACCAGGAACAGGCCCCGGCCTCCCTCATCGGTCGTCGCGGCGTACCGCAGGTGCGGGGAGGTGCTGCTGGCGTCGGCGACCTCGCAGATCAGCGTGCGGTCGCGGATCAGCCGCACGTGGATCGGCCCGCAGCCGTAGCGGATGGCGTTGGTGACGAGTTCGCTCAGTACGAGTTCCGTGGCGAAGTCCAGCTCGGACAGGCCCCACTCCGCGAGCTTCCCGGACACGGCTTCGCGCATCCCCGACACGGCGGCCGGGTCGCGTGGCACGTCCCAGTCGGCGACCCGGTCCGGCGGCAGCGCCCGGGTGCGCGCGATGAGGAGAGCGACGTCGTCCTTGGGCCGCCCGGGAAGGAGTTCGTCCAGCACGGCCTGGCAGCTCTCCTCCGGCGGCCGGTCGGGGTGGCCCGTCAGCGCCTTGCGCAGCAGCTCCATGCCCACGTCGAGGTCCCGCGCGCGGTCCTCCACGAGGCCGTCGGTGTACAGGACGAGCTGGGAGCCCTCGTCGAGGTCCAGCTCCGCCGTCTGGAACGGCATGCCGCCGAGGCCGAGGGGCGGGCCTGCCGGCAGTTCGGGGAAGGTCACGCTGCCGTCGCGCTGGACCAGCGCCGGCGCCAGGTGCCCCGCCCGTGCCATGGCGCAGCGGCGCCTCGTGGGGTCGTAGATCGCGTACAGGCAGGTGGCGCCCACGATCTCCGCGGCCGTGTCCGCGCTCGAGGACTCGTCCTGGTCGATACGGCCCACCAGGTCGTCCAGATGGCCCAGCAACTCGTCGGGCGGCAGGTCGAGCGTGGAGAAGTTGTGCACCGCGGTACGCAGCCGTCCCATCGTGGCGGCGGCGTGCAGACCGTGCCCGACCACGTCGCCGACGACCAGCGCCACCCGGCTCCCCGGCAGCGGAATCACATCGAACCAGTCACCGCTCACGCCCGACTGCGCCGGGATGTAGCGGTAGCCGACGTCGAGGGCGCTCTGCTCGGGCAGGGCCCGCGGCAGCAGGCTGCGCTGGAGGGTGACCGCCAGGGCGTGCTCCCGGGTGTACCGGCGTGCGTTGTCGATGCTGACGGCGGCCCGGGCCACCAGCTCCTCCGCCAGCGACAGGTCCTCCTCGTCGAAGGGGTCGTGCCCCGCGGCGCGCCAGAAGTTGGCCATGCCCAGCACGACCCCGCGTGCCCGGATCGGGGCGGTGATCAGCGAGTGGATTCCGTACTCGAGGATGTCCCGGGTGGTTTCCCGGTCCTGCTCGTGCCAGTCCGTCGCGGTCGACAGGTCGGTCACCAGCTCGGAGCGGCCGGTGCCGTAGCCACGGCCCTGGGGTGAGGAGGGCAGGAAGTCGATCAGCCGGCCCTGTTCGTAGAGCGGATGGTCGTCGCGGATGCCGCGCACGGTGACGCGTCGTATGTCCGTCGCGGTGGGCGGCGGCTCGTCCCCGTGCACGACGCCGTCGGCCAGGTCCACGGTGACGAAGTCGGCGAAGCGGGGGACGGCGACCTGCGCCAGCTCGTCGGCCGTGCGGATCACGTCGAGGGTGGTGCCGATGCCCAGTCCCGCGTCGTACAGCAGATCCAGTCGCTCACGTGCGAGCTGCGCCCTGCCGGACACCGCTTGGAGCTCGGTGGTGTCGCGGAGGGTCACCACTGTTCCCCTGGGGCCTCCGTCACGGTCCGTGGTCCGCTGGTTGACCGCCAGCAGGCGTCCCCCGGCGATGTGCACCTCGTCGGTGGCCTCGCGCCCGGAGACGAGCAGGGCCGCCGTCTCGGGGTCGAGACCGGAGAGCTCCCGGACGTGCCGCCCCTCGGCGTCGGCGGACAGCTCCAGCAGCCGCCTGGCCTCGTCGTTGGCGAGGAGCAGCCGCCCGTCGTCACCGACGATGAGCACCCCTTCCCGTACGGAGTGCAGCACCGCGTCGTGGTGCTCGTACATGCGGCTCATCTCGTCCGGGGCCAGGCTATGGGTCTGCCGCCGCAGCCGCCGGCCCACCAGCGCCATCCCGCCGGTCGACACCACGAGCGCGCCGGCCCCGGCGCCCAGGATGATCGGCAGTTGTCGGTACACCTGGCTGGTCACGTTCTCGACCTTCATGCCCGAGGAGACGAGGGCGGTCACCCGGCCGGCGGCGTCGTGGATGGGAACCGTCGCCTGCACCTCGTCGCCCAGCGGACCCTGGACGCTCTCGGTGTAGACCTTCCCGTCCAGCGACGGCTCGATCCGGCCCACGAACCGTTTGCCGATCCGGTCCGGGAGGGGGTGGGTGTAGCGGATGCCCTTGGTGTCCATGATCACGATGAAGTCGACGCCCGCGGCCTTGCGCCCCGCTTCGGTGAGCGGCTGAAGGACGCTCGACGGGTCAGCCGTCCGCAGCGACGCCTCGACGCCCGGAGCGTGCGCGAAGGTCTGCGCGACAGCGACGGAGCGGCGCTTGGCCTCCGCGTTGGTGTCCCGATCCGACTGCAGAACCAGCGCGACGACGGCGCCGGCCACGAGCAGCACGACGAGCGCCACCTGCAGCACGAAAACCTGTCCGGCGACGCTTCGGGGGCTCTTGCCGATCAAGGACCGAAGGGAGTGGCGCCCAAAACGGGCGAAACGCTCCGCCATGCGGGCATTTGTAGCACCGCTCATGCCTGGTGGCTATGGCCGTCCAATCGGTGGACGGGTTTCGGGAGTGCGTACGGCCAGGTCAGCCGCACGAGCGCGTCGAGGTCGATCTCGATCGGGAACGGCAACTCGGTGCCGAGCTTGTCGTGGTGCACCGGATGTGACGGCGCGGGGAAGTAAGTGAGAGTGTCCGCGTTGAGCCAGTACTCGTGCACCGCGAGCTTCTGATCCCGGTCCAGTTCCATGCGCCAGTAGTACGGGACCCGGTGCGCGGCGAAGGGGGCGGGCTTGTGTACGCGGTCGTCCTGGCGGGAGCCGGGGGAGACGACTTCCACCGCCAGTGCGACCTTCGCTACCGGGATGCACTCGGCCTCGAAGAAGTTCAGATTCCGAGGGTCGTAGACGATCGCGTCGGGTTTGGGTGTGTTCCGGTCGTCCACCATTACGCACTGTTCGGTCAGGACCCGGTAGGGCGACACTCGCGCGGCCTTGAGTGCGTCGGCGATCCCGTCCCGCACTTCGTTGTGCCAGACATTGGTCTGCCCACGAGCCACGATCACTCCGTCCACGAGTTCCCAGTCGAAGGGCAGCTCCAAGTCCTTGACCTGGTCGAAGGTCCAGCCGTCGGCCGGAGGGAACATCCAGGTGTCCTCGGTAGCCGGTCCCCGCTGGGGTGTGGTCATCACTGCTCCCGTGGACGCCAGTGTGGACGCCGGTACGTGGCGTGATCGTACGTACGAAGGTATCGCCGCCCGAACCGGCGATGCCATGGCGCGCCATTGACGGTTGTGAAAGCCGTTTACAACCACGCCCCCCGGCGCTACCTTCCGCAACAGACGGGGTGGGAGCGCTCCCATAACTGGTGGACCGGAACCCGCCGCCCGGACCGCTCCCGCCCCGCGCGACCGCACCCAACAGCCGCACCCCCCACACACACGCATCCATACGGCCCGTATCTGAAGGAACGGACTCGACTGTCATGACCCTGACAACGCGTGCCCTGCGGGCGACCACCCCGCCACCCCGCCGATTAACCCGCCCCACCCGCACCAGAGCCTTCTTCCTCGTCCTGATCTCCCTCCTCGCCACCATCCCGGCCGTGGCCCTGGTCATGAGTACCGGCAGCGCGGCCGAGGCTCACGGCACGCCCATGAAGCCGGGCAGCCGCACCTTCCTGTGCTGGCAGGACGGCCTCACCGAGACCGGTGAGATCAAGCCCGTCAACCCGGCCTGCCGGGCGGCCCAGCAGGTCAGCGGGACCACGCCGTTCTACAACTGGTTCTCCGTGCTGCGCTCCGACGGCGCCGGCCGCACCCGTGGCTTCGTGCCCGACGGCGAGCTGTGCAGCGGCGGCAACACCAACTTCACCGGCTTCAACACGCCGAGCAAGGACTGGCCGCTCACTCATCTCACGTCGGGCGCGACGGTCGACTTCTCCTACAACGCCTGGGCGGCGCACCCGGGTTGGTTCCACGTCTACATCACCAAGGACGGCTTCGACCCGACCCAGCCCCTCACCTGGGACGACATGGAGGAGCGCCCGTTCCTGAGCGTCGATCACCCGCCGCTCAACGGCTCCCCGGGCACGGTCGAGGCCAACTACTCCTGGAGCGGGCAGCTTCCGGCGAACAAGTCGGGCCGCCACCTCGTCTACATGGTCTGGCAGCGCTCGGACAGCGCGGAGACCTTCTACTCCTGCTCCGACATCGTCTTCGACGGCGGCAACGGCGAGGTGACCGGCATCAAGGAGCCCGGCAACCCGACCGACCCGGTGCCCGGCGTTTGCTCCGCCACGCGCCGCACGACCGGCAGTTGGTCAGGCGGCTACCAGTCCGAGGTGACCGTCACCAACAGTGGCGACGTCCCGATGCTCGGCTGGATGGTCGACTGGACCCTTGCGGCCGGCCAGAAGGTCGAGAGCCTCTGGAGCGGCAACGCGACCTACACCGGCCAGGACGTGATGGTCCACAACGCCGACTGGAACGGCTCCCTCGATCCGGGGGAGAGCGCGACGTTCGGCTACGTCGTCTCCGGCTCCGGTGGTGACAGTGCGACGACTGTGCCCTGCCGGGTGGGCTGAACCCCGGGGCCCGATCCGCCGGAGGCCGTAGCTCCGGGCGGACCCGGTGGACGCTGAGCCGCCGTCCACCGGGTCCGCGAGCCGGACGGGCCCGAGGGGGGAAGTGGGGCCGTCCGGATGGTGCGTGGCTTGTGCGCTGCCGTGATGCGACAACGTTGTCGATCGGTCTGCACATGACTCTACCGCCTCAACGGACAACGATGTCAACTCAGTTGGCCTGCTCAGCCGTTCGGGTGCCCCGCCTGCGTGCCCTCGCCCCCGCAGGCGTTCTTCCGTGGTACGCGTGGCGCACGCTACTGTCCCTGCGGCTTGTGCGACCTGTGGTGCGCGACCCGTCCGAAGGAGGAGGGGCCGCGTCATGCGCTTCCGTCCCACGTCCCTGCTGCTGGCCGCCGTTCTCGCGGTCACCGGCGCCACCCCCGCCCTCGCGGCGACCACCGCACCCCCGGGCCTGGTCCAGGACCCCACCCCGTACGTCGATCCACTCATCGGCACCCGGAACGGCGGCAATGTCTTCCCGGGCGCCGTCACCCCGTTCGGCATGTTCTCCTTCAGCCCGGAGAACACCCGAGGCGATGCCACCCGCACGGCAGCGCCCGGTGGTTACCACTACGACGCCACCCGCATCCGGGGCTTCAGCCTGACCCACATGTCCGGTACCGGGTGCGCGGGCGGCAGCGGTGACATCCCCTTCTTCCCGTACGCCGGCGAGGTCACCTCGTCGCCCGCGAGCGACACCAAGGACGCCGTCTACGCCTCCGACTTCGCTCACGCCGACGAAACCGCCGAACCCGGCCGCTACAAGGTCCGCCTCGCGTCCGGTGTCACCGCCGACCTCACCGCCACCGCCCGCACCGGCTCGGCGCGCTTCACCTTCCCGGCCGACAAGCCGGCCTCGCTGCTGGTCAGGACCGCCAACTCCGAGGTGGGGTCGACCGATTCGACGGTCCGGATCGATCCGGCGAAGCGCACGGTCTCCGGGTCGGTCAGGTCCGGCAACTTCTGCGGGTACCTCGACCCCGAGGGCCAACGCGCCTACTACACCGTCCACTTCGTCGCTCGCTTCGACCGTGCCTTCAAGGCCACGGGCACCTGGCAGGACGATCACCTCAACCCCGGGTCCACTTCCGCGAGCGGCGGCACCGGCGGGTTCGCGAACGGCGGGCGGCCGGTGGCGGGCAAGGGCGCCGGCGGCTACGTCCAGTTCGCGCCCGGCGCCGGACCGGTGAACGTCAAGGTCGGCATCTCGTACGTCAGCCGGGCCGGCGCCGAGGCCAACCTCGCCGCGGAGAACCCGCCACAGCGCTCCTTCGACGCCGTACTCGACGCGGCCCGCCGCGCCTGGCGTGACCGCCTGTCCGCGATCCGCGTCGGCGGCGGCACCGACGCCGAGCGCACCACCTTCTACACCGCGCTGTACCACGCCCTCCTGCACCCGAACGTCATCAGCGACGCCGACCGCCGATACCGCGGCCCCGACGGCAAGGTCCACACCGTCAGCCGCGGCCACCGGGCCCAGTACGGCACCTTCTCCGGCTGGGACGTCTACCGCGACCAGGTCCAGCTGCTCACCCTGCTGAACCCCCGCGTCGGCTCGGACATCGCCCAGTCCCTGTACGAACTGGCGGAGCAGAACGGCGGCATCTGGGACCGCTGGCTGCAGGGCGCGAGCGGCACCCACGTCATGAACGGCGACCCCTCACCCATCGCGCTGGCCGGCATCCGCGCCTTCGGCGGCACGGACTTCGACCTCCGTGGGGCACTGAAGTCGCTGGTGAAGGCCGCGATCGTGCCCACGGACGAGGACCTGTCGCCGGCCGGCAAGCCGGTGCTGTCCGTCGGGCAGCGCCCCTCCCTGGACAAGTACCTCGAGCACCACTACATGCCGTCCGTGTCGAACGCGTGGGGCGGTGCCGCCGAGACGCTGGAAATGTCCGGCGCCGACTTCGCCCTCTCCCGACTCGCCGCCGAGGCAGGGCAGAAGGACACGGCGACGGCCTTCGCCCGCCGCTCCCAGTGGTGGCAGAACAACTTCAACATCGCCGCCACCCCGACCGGCGGCTACATCGCCAACCGCAAGGCCGACGGCAGCTGGGTCACGGGCTTCACCCCGGCCACCGGGAACGGGTTCGTGGAGGGTACGGCGGCCCAGTACACGTGGATGGTCCAGCACAACCCGGCGGGTCTGTTCGCCGCGATGGGCGGTCGGGACGCGGCCGTGAAACGCCTCGACGCCTTCTTCCGCAACGCCGACGGCAGCTGGGCCTTCACCGGCAGCGGCGGTGAGAAGTCCGAGCTGGACAACGAGCCGTCCATCAACGTGCCCTACCTGTACGCCTACGCGGGCGCCCCGCACAGGACACAGGAGACGGTCCGGGCGGCGATGCGTGAGCTGTGGTCCACCGAGCCCGAAGGCATCCCCGGCAACGACGACCTCGGTGCCATGTCGTCCTGGTACGTCTTCTCGGCGCTCGGCATGTACCCCCAGGTGCCGTCCCGCGGCGAACTGGTCCTCGCCTCACCGCTGTTCCCCCGCATCGAGATCGACCGCCCGAACGGCAACGACATCTCCGTGCACGCGGAGGGCGCCGCCGCCGACGCCCCTTACATCCGCTCCCTGAAGGTCAGCGGCCGCACGAGCGACCGTCCTTGGCTGCCGGCGTCCCTCGTACGTGACGGTGGCCGACTGGACTACGCCCTCTCCGGTACGCCCGACCCCGCCTGGGGAGCGTCGGAGGCCCCGCCGTCCTTCCGCGAGGGCGAGCAGCCGTACCAGATCGGCGTCGGCCCGACCACGGCGACCGTCGCGCCCGGTGGGACGGCGAAGGTCGGCATTCGCGCCCTGTCGATGGGCGGGGGAGAGGGCCCCGAGGTGCGCTACCGGGTCGACGTGCCCGACGGCGTCACGGCAACTCCGGCTGAAGGCACGGTGGTCGACGGCTCACAGGAGATCACGCTGAGCACCGCAGAGGGCGCGGCTCAGGGCTTCTACGACGTGGAGGTGACCGTGACCTCGGTCGACACCTCCTACGCACAGCCCGTCTCCCTGACCGTCGCCGCGCCCGGGACCCTCCTCGCCGCCTACAACAACACCGGCGTCTCCGACGACGCGGGTGACCACGACGAGGCCGACTTCGACGGCGGCGGCTGGAGCTACTCGCGCCAGGCGCTCGCCGGGGCCGGTCTGGCGCCGGGCAAGCAGGGCACGGTCGGCGGCGGGCTCAGCTTCATCTGGCCGGACTCGACGAGCGGCCGTCCGGACAACGTCTCGGCAGCGGGGCAGGTCGTCGAACTCGCGCGCCCGGCACGCCAGTTGTCCTTCCTCGGCAGCGGCGTGAACGGCAACCAGCAGTCCAGGGCCACCGTCACCTACACCGACGGTAGCACCGACACCGTCGACCTCGCCCTGACCGACTGGACCGTCGGCGGTGGCGCCGGGACGGTCCAGTACGGCAACGAGATCGTCGCCCGGGCCGCGTACCGGAACGTCGCCGGCGCGGACCGGGACCCCGTCGACACGTACGTCTTCGCCACCCGGCCGTTCAGCGCGCCGGCGGGCAAGGCGATCGCACGCGTGACGCTGCCCGAGGACAGCGACCTGCATGTGTTCACGCTGGCCGTGAGCTGAGACCTCAGGGGTTCAACTAGACGTCCAGTCAGTCTAGTTGGCGGTCACACATGCACCGCGAGAGGCCGTACAGCAGCCCGGACGCGCCGGACGCGGTGACGGTCGTAGGGCCGTCACCGCATCCGAAGGTGCAGGTCTCGGCCGGAACGCCGCGTCCGGCAGCCAGGCCGGATCGACACCCTGCATGAGACCCCCAATGCGCTTGCTCAGGCGAGCAGTTCCACTTCCGACACCACCGCCTCACCGTCGAACACGAGGCGGTACTTCCCGTACGTACCCGGTGACCCCACGGAGAACGCCCGTGTCTGCCGGTCCCAGGCGAAGGACTGCCCGGAGCGCTCGTCGAGGGTCCGCCAAGAGGTACCGTCGTTCGATCCCTGGAGCTTCCAGCCAGTCGGAGCCTTCGCCCGCTCGGCCGGTGACGTCAGGGTGTACTGCACGGCCTTGGTGCGCTCGGACACCGACAGCTGCAGCTCCGGCGAGGTGACACTCGCCTGCGTCGCCGACGTGTTGTCGAACAGCGCACCGTCACCCTTCAGTACGTCCGTACGGGGCGTCGGCACCTCGTCGTCCTCGGTGATCGACACCGGCGCGGCGTTCTTGCCGGTGCCCCACGAGGAGGGCCGCGGGCCCATGTCGAACTCCAGGACGCCACCCTTCGCGATCAGCGAGTGGGGGAGCGAAGTCGACTTCCACGAAGCGGCGTTGACCTTCAGGCCCTGCACGTACACATTGCGGGCGCTGTTCTTCGGTGCCTTGACGACGAGCTTGCGGCCGTTCTCCAGCTGGACCGTCGCCTTGGTGAACAGGGGCGACCCGATGGCGTACTCGCCACTGCCCATGACCAGCGGATAGAAGCCCAGCGCGGAGAACAGGAACCAGGCCGACTGCTCGCCGTTGTCCTCGTCGCCGTGGTAGCCCTGCCCGATCTCGCTGCCGACGTAGAGGCGGGACAGCACCTCACGGACGTTCTTCTGCGCCTTCCAGGGCTGCCCTGCGGCGTTGTACATGTAGTTCGCGTGATGGGCGACCTGGTTGGAGTGGCCGTACATGCCCATCCGGACGTCCCGCGCCTCCGTCATCTCGTGGATGACGCCTCCGTAGGAGCCGACGAAGTCGGGCGAGGCCGTCTCCGGGGTGGCGAAGTACTCGTCGAGCTTGTCCGCGAGGCCGCTGCGGCCGCCGTAGAGGTTGGCCAGGCCCCGGCTGTCCTGCGGGGCGGTGAAGGCATAGCCCCAGCCGTTCGTCTCCGTGTAGTCGTAGCCCCACACGCGCGGGTCGTACTTCGAGGACTCGACGCGCCAGTCGCCCTTCTCGTCGCGGCCCTGGAAGAAGCCCGCCTTGGAGTCGAAGAGGTTGACGTAGTCCTGGGCGCGGTTGAGGAAGTACGCCGACTCCTCCTTGTAGCGCTTGTCGCCGGTCTTCTTGTACAGGGCCTGGCCCATGCGGGCGATGCCGTAGTCGTTGAGGTAGCCCTCCAGGGCCCACGACAGGCCCTCGTGCGTCTCGGTGCTCGTGTAGCCGAGGAAGGGCGAGGTCGCCATCCCCTTGCGGCCCACACCGGACGACGGGGGCACCACGGTCGCGTTCTTCACGGCCGCGTCGTACGCCGACTTCGCGTCGAAGTCCACGCCCTTGACGTACGCGTCCGCGAAGGCGACATCCGACGACGTGCCCGTCATGAGGTCCGCGTAGCCGGGGGAGGACCAGCGGGACGTCCAGCCGCCGTCCTTGTACTGCTGGACGAAGCCGTCGACCATCTCGCCCGCCTGGCTCGGCGTGAGGAGCGAGTACGCCGGCCAGGTCGTCCGGTAGGTGTCCCAGAAGCCGTTGTTGACGTACACCTTGCCGTCCACGATCTTCGCGCCGGTGTGCGTCGGGGTGTCCGGATTCGGCATCGGCGAGAACGGGGACGCGTACTGGTACTTCGAACCGACCTTCTCGAAGCCGGAGTTGGGGTACAGGTACAGCCGGTACAGGCTGGAGTACAGCGTGGTCAGCTGGTCCTGCGTGGCGCCCTCCACCTCGACCTTGCCGAGCAGCTTGTCCCACTGGCGCTGGGCGCGCGACTTCACCGTCTCGAAGGAGGCGCCGTCGACCTCCTGGCGCAGATTGTCCTTCGCCTGGTCGAGGCTGATGAGCGAGGTGGCCAGGCGCAGCGTGACGGTGCGGTCGTCACCGGCGTCGAAGCGCAGCTGCCCCTTCACCCCGCTGGACGAGCCCTCGGTCACGGGCTTGTCGAACACGCCGTGGATGAAGAGACGGGTGGCGCCCGTGGACAGTCCGGACTTCACGTCCGAGTAGCCCGTGACGATCCCGTTCTCCTTGTCGAGCGTGAGCCCCGCCTGGTCCGTCACGTTGTCGAAGAGGACGCTCGCGTCGTCGCCCGGGTAGGTGAAGCGCAGCACCGCCGCATGGTCGGTCGGCGCCATCTCCGCCTTGAGCCCGTTCTCGAACCGCACTCCGTAGTAGTACGGCCGCGCGGTCTCGTTCTCATGCCGGAAGGCCAGCTCGCGCGCCTCACGCCCCGTGTCCGGGGTGCCGGAGGCGGCCGACGGCATCACCTGGAAGGTCTGCCGGTCACCCATCCAGGGGCTGGGCTCATGGCTGGCGCTGAACGCCTGGATCGTCGGCAGGTTGTCGTCGTTGTTCGCGCGTGCGTAGTCGTACAGCCAGCTCAGCGAGCCCGCGTTCGTCACCGGCGTCCAGAAGTTGAAGCCGTGCGGGACGGCGGTCGCCGGGAAGTTGTTGCCGCGCGAGAAGCCGCCGCTGGAGAGGGTGCCGCGGGTGGTGAGCGCGTAGTCCGACTTGTGGGCCTTCGGCTTCTCCGGTGCGACGGACTTCAGCGTGATGTCGTCCAGCCAGCCCCGGAACTTCGCCGGGCCCTTGGGGGAGTCGTACGCCACGAGTATCCGGTCGACCGTCTTGCCGCCCGCGACCGATCCGATCCGCGAGGCGACGGCGTTCCACTGGTTGACGTACAGCACCTTCGCCGCACCCTGTCCGCGCGGGGAGAGCGGGAAGCCGTGCTGGTCGGTGGCGCCCAGGTCGCTGAGGTAGGTGCCGTCGGTGAAGGCCAGGTCGACCGAGACGTTCGTGGCGTCGTAGTCGCGGTCGCCGTCCGCCATCGACGGGAAGACGCGGTACGACAGCCGGGTGTCGCGGCCGACGGCCACGTTCACGTCGTAGACCTTGTTGTACGAGTACGCCCGCCCGTCGGCCGTGTGCCGGCCGGCGTAGCGCAGCGCCCGCTTGCCGGTGAAGCCGGCGCCCGCCTTCGCGGTCGGGGAGCCGCTCGGGCCGCGGTCGACGAGGGAGAGCATGTCCTGCGGGACCGGGCCGTCGCTGCCGCCCGTGGAGAACTGGACGTCCGCGAGCTGCAGGATGTCGGAGGCGCCGTTGTTCTGGGTGATTTCCAGCCGGAAGTGCTGATATTCGGCCGGTTCCGAGAGGTCATACGTCTTTGTCTGGAACCGTTCGGTGAACGTCTCGCCGGAGCGGGTGTCGAGGCTCTTCCAGTCCTTGCCGTCCGTGGACCCCTTCAGGGTCCAGTCCCGCGGGTCACGTTCGGCGTAGTCGTTTGCCGATGTAAGAGCGTATTTCGATATTTTCATCGGTTTGTCGAGGTCGAACTCCACCCACCCGGTGGATTCGAAGACCAGCCACTTGCTGCTGGACTCCCCGTCGGAGAGGTTCTCCTTGACCTCGCCGCCGCCGGTGTTCTCGCCGCTGGCCCGGACGTCGGTGACGTGGTCGGTCACATTGCCCGGAATGCCGCTGCTGTAGCCGCCGTCGACGCCCGAGGCGCGCTTGCCTCCGTCCGGGGCGGTGTCGACGGTATTGAGCCAGTCGGGTGCCGGATCGCCGGCCTCGAACGAGGACGCGAAACTCCGGTCAGCCGTCGCGGGGGCCTCGGGCAGGGCTACCGCCACGCCCTGCGAGGCCACGGTCAGAGCAAAGGCGGTCGCCGACACGACCGCCGTACCCCATCTGTGCCGAGCTCTCTGCTGCTTCAACGGGTACCCTCCCTGCGCACGGGACAACGTTGTCAACTTCGCTGCGCAAGGATTAGTTGTGGCTCAAGTGCCGGGTATTGTCAAGGGTGTTGGGTGCGGCATACGAGGCCTATGTCGCGGATTATTCCGGGCAAGCCGCACACAGGCCGCTCATATTTCCGCGAGGTCTCAACTCGGAAAAGACCACCGGCCAACCTTGCATTCGATCTTGCTCCGCTGGCGGGAAGTGGACTATACCTGTCGGCACTTCACATGATTCCGCACTTCCTGCACAACCCAGCGTGACCCGACCGCGGTGCCGGGGAGGATCCGGTTCACCGCCTGAGTCCTGGAGAAGGCGAGGACTTGAGCATGGGATCCACTTCCGCCGAGAACACCGAGAACACCGAGAACACCGGCTCCGCACGTGTGGGGCGCCGCGATCTGATCAGGCGGTCCGCCGCCCTCGGTCTGATCTCCGTACCGACGATGAGTTTCCTCTCCGCGTGTGCCACCGGCGGAGGCGGCGGCAGCGACGATGAGAGCAAGGCCCCGGGTGGCGCGAAGTCCGCCACCAACCCCCTCGGGGTGAAGCAGGGCACCGCGCTGGAGGCGTTCATCTTCAAGGGCGGCCTGGGTGACCAGTACGCCAAGGACGCCGAGGCCGACTACAAGTCGAAGTACAAGGCCGAGGTCAAGCACACCGGCACCCAGCAGGTCGGCCCGAAGCTGACCCCGCGCTTCGCCGGCGGCAACCCGCCGGACGTCATCGACAACTCCGGCGCCGACCACCTGGACATGAACAAGCTGTCCACGCAGGGCCAGCTCCAGGATCTGAAGGCGCTGCTCGACGCGCCCTCGCTGGACGACCCGAGCAAGAAGATCTCGGACGTCATCCACCCGAGCACCATCGAGAAGGGCAAGCACGGCGAGACCTTCGACGTGCTCTACTACGCCTTCACCATCTACGGCACCTGGTACTCGCAGAAGGCCCTCGACGACAACGGCTGGCAGTACCCCAAGACCCTCGACGAGATGGTCAAGCTCTGCGGCGAGATCAAGAAGAAGGGCATCGCGCCCTGGACGTACGCCGGAAAGTATCCGTACTACGTCCACTTCAACCTTTTCGCGCAGATCGCGAAGATCGGTGGCATGGAGGGCTGGATCGCCATCGACAACCTGGAGCCCAACGCTTGGACCAGCAACGACGCGGTGAAGCAGGTCGTCGAGCACTACGAGGAGCTGGCCGCCAAGAAGTACTTCCTGGCGGGCAGCCAGGGCCTGACGCACATTCAGTCGCAGACCGCCTGGAACAAGGGCAAGGCCGTCTTCATCCCCAACGGCTCCTGGGTGGAGAACGAGGCCGCCCCGACCACGCCCAAGGACTTCGGGATGTCCGTCGGCGCCCTCTTCGACGGCTCCGCCGGCGACAAGCTGCCGAACGGCACCCTGCGCGCCGAGCCCAGCGAGCCGTACATCGTGTCCGCCAAGGGCAAGAACCCGGCCGGCGGCATGGAACTGCTGCGCATCATGCTCTCCAAGAAGCACGCGCAGAACTTCGCCACCAAGGTCAAGTCGCTCACCTGTGTGGTCGACGCGACCGAGGGCATGACTCTCTCGCCGGGCCTCGCCTCGGCGAGCAAGGCGTTCAAGGACGCCGGGGACAACATCATCAGCCTCCAGCTCCAGGAGTGGTACCCCTCGCTCACCGACGAGAAGATCGGCGGTCTCACCGGCCAGCTGCTCACCGGTGAACTGAAGGCGGCCGACTGGATCAAGAAGGCGCAGGAATACGCCGACGCCGTGGCGAAGGACGATTCCGTGAAGAAGTTCAAGCGCGAGAAGTAAGAGTCCGGTCCAGCACAACGGCGCTCGAAGGGGAAGGGGCCGGGAAGCACCATGCAACACGGCAAATACCGATTCATCGTGGGCTTCCTGGCCCTGCCCGTCATCGTGTATGCGGTCTTTGTGATCTCGCCGTTCGTCCAGGCGTTCCAGATCTCGCTGACCGACTGGTCGGGCCTGGTCGGCACGGCGAAGTTCGTCGGCCTCGAGAACTTCGAAAGGCTCTGGCACAACGAGGACTTCTGGAACGCGCTGTGGCACAACGTCTACATGCTGATCGCGGTGCCGATCGTGACGCTGGGACTCGGCCTGTTCTTCGCCTTCATGCTGAATGTCGGCGGAAAGCGACGCAAGAACGAAGTCATCACCGGTGTCGCGGGTTCGAAGTTCTACCGTTTCGTCTTCTTCTTCCCGCAGGTCATTTCCATCACCATCATCGCCGTCATCTGGTTCAACATCTACAACCCGGACCCGCAGGACGGCATGCTCAACTCCCTGCTGGGCGCGGTCGGTCTGGACGGCTGGCAGAACGCCTGGCTGGGCGAGAAGAGCCTCGCCCTGCTGTGCATCATGGCGGTGATGATCTGGTCCCACGTCGGCTTCTACGTCGTGCTGTTCTCGGCGGCGATGGCCTCCATCCCGCGGGACATCTACGAGGCGGCGCTGCTCGACGGCGCGGGCCGCTTCCCCACCTTCTTCAGGATCACCCTGCCGCTGCTGTGGGACACCGTGCAGACCGGCTGGGTGTACATGGGCATCATCGCCCTGGACGGCTTCGCCCTGGTGCAGATCATGTCGGTCAACATGGGCGGCCCCGACGGCGCCACGGACGTCATGCCGCTGCGCCTGTATCTGACGGCGTTCCGCGACAGCCAGTTCGGCTACGCGTCCGCGATGGGCGTCGCGATGCTCATCGTCACCATGACGTTCGCAGTGCTCACCCTGCGCTTCGCGCGGCGTGAGCGGATCGAGTTCTAGGGGTACGGGGCGATGACGACCGACACGAACACCGGCACGGTCACCAAGACGGACGAGGCGGACCGGCCGAGCGTCACCAAGAAGCTCGGCGCGACCGACGGCCGCAGCTCCGAGGGCGGCATCCTGCACGTCTTCTCGCACGGCATGCTCGTCCTGTGGGCGCTGATGGTCGGCGTGCCGCTGCTGTGGGTGCTGTGGAGCTCCTTCAAGACCAGCAACGGCATCCTCTCCGACCCGTGGGGGCTGCCGACCTCGTTGCACTTCGAGAACTGGGCCAACGCCTGGAACAAGGCGAACATGGGCCAGTACTTCCTCAACACCGCCATCGTGGTGGGCGGTTCGGTGGTCGGCACCATGGTGCTGGGCTCGATGGCCGCCTATGTGCTGGCCCGCTTCACCTTCCCGGGCAACCGGTTCATCTACTTCATGTTCGTGGCCGGCATGTCCTTCCCGGTCTTCATGCTGGTCATCCCGCTGTTCTTCGTGCTGCGGGACTTCCCCGGCAGCTCGCTGCTGGCGACCTACCACGGGCTGATCCTCGTCTACATCGCCTATTCGCTGCCGTTCACGGTCTTCTTCATGACCGCGTTCTTCCGCACGCTGCCGACGTCGGTCGCGGAGGCCGCACTGATCGACGGGGCGTCGCACACGCGAACGTTCTTCCAGGTGATGGTGCCGATGGCCAAGCCGGGTCTGATCAGCATCGGCATCTTCAACTTCCTGGGGCAGTGGAACCAGTACCTGCTGCCGATGGTCCTCAACCAGAACGAGGACAAGTACGTGCTCACCCAGGGCCTGGCGATGATCGCCCTGCAGCAGGGCTACGAGAACGACTGGGGCGCCCTGATGGCCGGCATGATGATCGCGATGCTGCCGGTGCTGATCGTCTACTTCATCTTCCAACGGCAGGTGCAGGCGGGCCTGACGGCCGGTGCGCTGAAGTAAACGCTCTCTGTTGGCCCCACCGTAAGCGCCACGTCACCTCACGTCACACGTGAGCCGTCCCACACCGGGGCGGCTCACGCGTGCGTGTGCACACTTCCGGATCCGGTTCAACCTCTTGACGGGAGGCAACCCGAACGGCTCAGCTTAGAGTTCACTAGTTGGACACGGACGGGGCCTCATCGAAGCGGTCCCGCGCGCAGGAGGTCGTCGTGGAGACTCCGGGGTCGCAGTCGTCGCTGCACCGAGCCAACCTGGAGCGGGTCGTCCGGGCCGTCCGGCTTGCCGGATCGCTCACCCAGGCGGAGATCGCCAGGACCACGGGTCTGTCGGCGGCGACGGTCTCCAACATCGTCCGGGAGCTCAAGGACGGCGGCACGGTCGAGGTCACGCCCACCTCGGCGGGTGGCCGACGGGCCCGCAGCGTCTCCCTGAGCGGGGACGCCGGGATCGTCATAGGGGTCGACTTCGGGCACACCCATTTGCGCGTCGCGGTCGGGAACCTCGCCCACCAGGTGCTGGCCGAGGAGGCCGAGCCGCTGGATGTCGACGCCTCCTCGACGCAGGGCTTCGACCGGGCCGAGGAGCTGGTCAACCGGCTGATCGCGGCGACCGGCGTCGACCGGTCCAAGATCGCAGGCGTCGGCCTCGGCGTGCCCGGCCCGATCGACGTCGAGTCCGGCACCCTCGGTTCGACCGCCATCCTGCCCGGCTGGACCGGCACCAAGCCCGCCGAGGAGCTGCGCGGCCGGCTCGGCGTGCCCGTGCACGTGGACAACGACGCCAACCTGGGCGCCCTGGGCGAGCTGGTCTGGGGCAGCGGGCGGGGTGTGCGGGACCTGGCGTACATCAAGGTCGCCAGCGGTGTCGGCGCCGGCCTCGTGATCAGCGGCAAGATCTACCGGGGCCCGGGCGGCACAGCGGGAGAAATCGGGCATATTACTCTGGACGAATCCGGCCCGGTCTGCCGCTGCGGAAACCGGGGCTGTCTGGAGACCTTCGCGGCCGCGCGCTATGTGCTTCCGCTGCTCCAGTCCAGCCACGGCACCGACCTCACCATGGAGGGCGTCGTGCGGCTGGCCAGGGACGGAGACCCGGGCTGCCGTCGCGTGATCGCCGACGTCGGCCGCCACATCGGCAGTGGAGTCGCGAATCTCTGCAACCTCCTGAACCCGAGCCGCGTGGTCCTCGGCGGTGATCTCGCCGAGGCCGGTGAGCTGGTCCTCGGGCCCATCCGGGAGTCTGTCGGCCGCTACGCCATTCCCAGCGCGGCGCGCCAACTGTCCGTTCTCCCCGGGGCACTTGGCGGTCGTGCGGAAGTGCTCGGGGCCCTCGCGCTCGCGCTCAGCGAGATGGGGGATTCAACCCTTTTGGACAGCACGCTGCACGCGGCCACGCCTGCCTTCACTTAGAGAACGTATGGCACCGTTGCCAACCCGTTAAGGATTTACTTCTTGACGTCGCACGTGTGGCCGAGTTGACTTCCAGCCACCTCGGCCGCAACGTCGCGGCCTCGTCAGGGAGGTTTCTGAAGTGAACACGCGTATGCGTCGTGCCGCCGTTGCCATTGCCGCAGGTGCGATGGCCGTCTCGCTGGCTGCCTGTGGCAGCGCCGAGGAAGCCGGCGGCGACAACGACTCCACCGCCTCCGCCGCCAAGGGCAATGACATCAAGGTCGGTCTCCTGCTCCCGGAGAACCAGACCGCGCGCTACGAGAAGTTCGACCGGCCGCTGATCGAGGAAAAGATCAAGGAGCTGACGGACGGCAAGGCGAAGATCGACTACAACAACGCCAAGCAGGACGCCAACCTGCAGGCCCAGCAGGTCGACACCATGATCACCAACAAGGTGGACGTCCTCATCCTGGACGCCGTCGACGCCAAGGCGATCAAGAACTCCGTGCAGAAGGCCGTCGACGCCGGCATCAAGGTCGTCGCCTACGACCGTCTGGCCGAGGGCCCGATCAGCGCCTACACCTCGTTCGACAACGTGTCCGTCGGCAAGACCCAGGGCGAGGCCCTGCTGAAGGCGCTGGGCGACAAGGCGACCAAGGACTCCAAGGTCGTCATGATCAACGGCTCGGTCACCGACCCGAACGCCGCGCAGTTCAAGGAAGGCGCCCACTCCGCGCTCGACGGCAAGGTCACCATCGCCAAGGAGTACGACACCAAGGAGTGGAAGCCGGAGAACGCCAACTCCGAGATGGAAGCGGCGATCTCGGCGGTCGGCAAGAACAACATCGCCGGCGTCTACTCGGCCAACGACGGCATGGCCGGCGGTATCATCACCGCGCTCAAGGCCGCGGGCATCAGCGTCCCGGTCACCGGTCAGGACGCCGAGCTGGCCGCCGTGCAGCGCATCGTCACCGGCGAGCAGTACATGAGCGTCTACAAGCCGTACGCCCCCGAGGCCACCGCCGCGGCCGAGATGGCCGTCGCGCTCGCCCAGGGCAAGTCGCTCGACTCCATCGCCAAGGACAAGGTCGACAGCGGCAGCGAGAAGGGCATCCCGTCGGTGCTCGTGCCCGTCACCTCGCTGACGAAGGACAACATCAACGACACCGTCATCAAGGACGGCGTCTACACGGTCGACGAGATCTGCACCGGCAAGTACAAGGCCGCTTGCGACAAGGCCGGCGTCACCGGCTGAGCCGTATCGGCGAAAGCAGGCTCAGGCCCCTTTCCAGATGCGGGAATTCACCCTTGAATTCCCGCACGGGGCACGACTGCTACAGACTCCTCCGGCGCCCCGCGCATCAGTCAGCCCCGCAAGCTCGGCGCGGGGCGCCGGACGGAACCCCCGCGGGTATCCCCCGCCCACCCACCCTGCATTTCTCTGCACAACCCTTCCGCCGGGTCAGGCGGCGAAGGAGATGGTTCACGTGTCCGCTACGCCCGTGCTGGCGTTGCGCGGGGTCTCCAAGCGGTTCGGTGCCGTTCAGGCGCTCACCGACGTAGAGCTTGAGGTCCACGCCGGTGAAGTGGTCGCCCTGGTGGGCGACAACGGTGCCGGAAAGTCCACGCTGGTCAAGACGATCGCCGGCGTGCACCCCATCGATGAGGGCGTCATCGAGTGGGACGGCAAGTCCGTCCAGATCAACCGGCCGCACGACGCCCAGAGCCTGGGCATCGCGACGGTCTACCAGGACCTCGCGCTGTGCGACAACATCGACGTCGTCGGCAACCTCTTCCTGGGCCGCGAACTGAAGAAGCGCGGCGTCCTCGACGAGGTCGAGATGGAGCGCCGCTCGCTGGAGCTGCTCCAGACGCTGTCGATCCGCATCCCCAGCGTGCGTATCCCGATCGCCTCGCTCTCCGGCGGTCAGCGCCAGACCGTGGCCATCGCGCGTTCCATGCTCGGCGAGCCCAAGCTGGTCATCCTCGACGAGCCCACCGCCGCCCTCGGCGTCGAGCAGACCGCACAGGTCCTCGACCTGGTCGAGCGGCTGCGTGAGCGCGGGCACGCCGTGATCCTCATCAGCCACAACATGGCCGATGTGAAGGCGGTCGCGGACAAGGTCGCCGTGCTGCGGCTCGGCCGCAACAACGGCGTCTTCGAGGTCAAGACGACCTCGCAGGAGGAGATCATCTCCGCCATCACCGGCGCCACCGAGAACGCCGTGACCCGCCGTGCGGCGCGCACGAACGGGGAGGTTTCCAAGTGAGCATCGACAAGACCTCCACGACGCCGCAGGACGAGCACCAGGTCCTCAACACCGAGGCCGCCGCGGCCGCGGTGACCGCCGTCGACCCCCGCCTGCTCGTGCAGGAGCAGGGTCTGGCCGGCTACCTCACCGAGTTCCGGCGCAAGCTGAAGGCCGGTGAGCTGGGCTCCCTGCCGGTCATCCTCGGCCTGGTCGCCATCTGCGTGATCTTCCAGAGCCTGAACTCGGCCTTCCTGTCCGCGCAGAACATCAGCGACATCACCGTCACGATGGTCGGCACGGGCATGATCTCCGTCGGCATCGTCTTCGTGCTGCTGCTCGGCGAGATCGACCTGTCCGTCGGCTCGGTCAGCGGCGCGTCCAGCGCCATCGCGGCCGTCCTCGCGGTGAACCAGGGCTGGCCCGAATGGGCGGCCGTGCTCATCGCCGTCGCGGCGGGCGCCGTCATCGGCGCGGCACACGGCTTCTTCTTCGCGGTGCTGGGCGCTCCCGCGTTCGCCGTCACGCTGGCCGGTCTGCTGTTCTGGCTCGGCTTCATGCTCCAGACACTGGGCGAGAACGGCACGATCAACCTCGACAGCGACGGTCTGATCGGCAAGCTGACGACGTACTTCTTCACGGACGTGGCGGCTGCGTACGGCCTGGCGGCCGTGGTGACCGCGGTGTTCTTCATCACCTCGTTCCTGGGCAACCGCCGCCGTCAGGCCGCGGGCATCCCGTTCCGCCCGATGAGCGACACGATCATGCGGACGGCACTGCTGGGCGTCGTCTCCTTCGCCGCGGCGGTCATGTACAACCAGTACAAGGGCCTGCCGCTGGCCACGGTGATCTTCCTGGTGTTCCTGGTGGGCACGGACTTCCTGCTGCGGCGTACCTCGTACGGCCGAAAGGTCTTCGCCCTCGGTGGCAGCGTCGAGGCCTCGCGTCGTGCGGGCATCAACGTCACCATGGTGCGGATCACCGTGTTCGCGATCTCGGGCGGGTTCGCCGCGATCGGCGGCCTGTTCCTGGCCTCGAAGATCGCCTCCGCCAACCAGAGCGCCGGTACCGGTGACCTGCTGATGAACGCCATCGCGGCGGCCGTCATCGGTGGTACGTCCCTGTTCGGTGGACGTGGCCGCACCTGGAACGCGCTGCTCGGTGTGCTGGTGATCGTCTCGATCCAGTACGGCCTGCAGCTGGAGTCCATCGCCGAGCCGGTGAAGTACATGATCACCGCCGGTGTGCTGCTCACGACGGTCGTGATCGACTCGATCACCCGTAAGACGCAGAAGACCGCGGGTCGCGCGTAGCACCTCGCGCACAGGTCCTGTGCCCGGCACCAATGGCGGTGCCGGGCACAGTCATGTCGTAGGAACGGCACAAATTGGGTACAGGCGATCGCGTGACCCGCGACGGGTGGGCCGGGAACCTTCCGCCTGAGCGGAACATTAGACTCGACAAGCCCGGCAACAGCTCTACTGCAAGGAGGCACGGGTGCCGCTGCTGACCCGCATCACGGGACCGCGCGATCTGGACCGGCTCAGCCCTGAGCAGCTGGACCAGCTGGCCGAGGAGATCCGGACCTTCCTCGTCGAGGCGGTTTCCAAGACCGGCGGCCACCTCGGCCCCAACCTCGGTGTGGTGGAGCTGACCATCGCCCTGCACCGGGTCTTCGACTCGCCCAAGGACAAGGTGCTCTGGGACACCGGCCACCAGTCCTACGTCCACAAGCTGCTCACCGGCCGTCAGGACTTCAGCCGGCTGAAGATGAAGGGCGGCCTGTCGGGCTACCCCTCGCAGGCCGAGTCCGAGCACGACGTCATCGAGAACAGCCACGCGTCCACGGTCCTCGGCTGGGCCGACGGCCTCGCCAAAGCGAACCAGCTGCGCAAACGCGACGACCACGTCGTCGCCGTCATCGGAGACGGCGCGCTGACCGGCGGTATGGCCTGGGAAGCGCTGAACAACATCGCCGAGGCCAAGGACCGCCCGCTCGTCATCGTCGTCAACGACAACGAGCGGTCGTACGCGCCCACCATCGGCGGTCTCGCGAACCACCTGGCGACGCTGCGGACGACCGACGGCTACGAGCGCTTCCTGACCCGCACCAAGGAGATCCTGGACCGCACCCCGGTCGTCGGCAGGCCCCTCTACGAGACCCTGCACGGGGCCAAGAAGGGCCTCAAGGACTTCATCGCGCCGCAGGGCATGTTCGAGGACCTCGGGCTGAAGTACGTCGGGCCGATCGACGGACACGACATCGAGGCGCTGGAGTCGGCCCTGGCGCGCGCCAAGCGCTTCGGCGGCCCGGTCATCGTGCACTGCCTCACCGAGAAGGGCCGCGGCTACCAGCCGGCCCTCCAGGACGAGGCCGACCGTTTCCACGGCATCGGTCCCATCCACCCCGACACCGGCCTGCCCATCAAGGCCTCGGGCGCCGACTGGACGTCGGTCTTCGGCGATGAGATGGTCCAGCTCGGCAAGGAGCGCGAGGACATCGTCGCTATCACGGCCGCGATGCTGCAGCCCGTCGGCCTCAAGAAGTTCGCGGACGCCTTCCCGGACCGCATCTACGACGTCGGCATCGCCGAGCAGCACGGTGCCGTGTCCGCGGCGGGCCTGGCCACGGGTGGCGTCCACCCCGTCTTCGCCGTCTACGCCACCTTCCTCAACCGCGCCTTCGACCAGGTCCTCATGGACGTCGCGCTGCACAAGTGCGGGGTCACCTTCGTGCTCGACCGGGCGGGCGTCACCGGCACCGACGGCGCCTCCCACAACGGCATGTGGGACATGTCGATCCTTCAGGTCGTGCCCGGCCTCAGGCTCGCCGCCCCGCGCGACGCCGACCAGGTGCGCGCGCAGCTGCGCGAGGCCGTCCAGGTCAAGGACGCGCCGACCGTGGTCCGCTTCTCCAAGGGCGCCGTCGGCCCCGCCGTCCCCGCCGTCGGCCGCGTCGGCGGCATGGACGTGCTGCGCGAGCCCGGCACCGACACCCCGGACGTGCTGCTCGTCTCCGTCGGCGCCCTCGCGCCGATGTGCCTGGAGATCGCCGGTCTGCTCGACAAGCAGGGCATCACCACCACCGTCGTCGACCCGCGCTGGGTCAAGCCCGTCGACGAGGCCATGGCCCCGCTCGCCGAGCGGCACCGCGTGGTCGTCACCGTCGAGGACAACTCCCGTGTCGGCGGCGTCGGCTCGGCGGTCGCGCAGGCCCTGCGTGACGCGGGCGTCGACGTCCCGCTGCGTGACTTCGGCATCCCGCCGCGCTTCCTCGACCACGCCTCCCGCGCCGAGGTCATGACCGAGATCGGCCTCACCGCGCCCGACATCGCCCGCCAGGTCACCGGGCTGGTCTCCAAGCTGGACGGCCGGTTCGACCGCACGGCGGCCGACGTCGACTCGGTGGAGCCCGCCCGGGACTGACAACACCGGTACGGCCGGATGGGCCGGTTCCGCCACTCGTGTCGGTGGCGGAACCGGCCCATCTGTGTGAATCCCCCCGCGTCGGGGCAGGCGTACCACGCCCCCTCTCGATCATGTCGAGGACGACAAGTGTGGGAGGTACGACCGTGAGCAGCACACTCTTCCGGACGAAGAGAGTAGAGCAGTCCATCCTCGATACCGAGGAGCCAGAGCACGCGCTCAAGAAGTCCTTGTCCGCGCTGGATCTGACCGTCTTCGGCGTCGGTGTCATCATCGGCACCGGCATCTTCGTCCTGACCGGCACCGTCGCCAAGGACAACGCCGGGCCCGCGGTGGCCCTGGCGTTCGTCGTGTCCGGTGTGGTCTGCGCGCTGGCCGCGCTCTGTTATGCCGAGTTCGCGTCCACGCTCCCGGTCGCCGGGTCGGCGTACACGTTCTCGTACGCCTCCCTCGGTGAACTGCCCGCCTGGATCATCGGCTGGGACCTGGTCCTGGAGTTCGCGCTCGGGACGGCGGTGGTGGCCGTCGGCTGGTCCGGCTACATCCAGTCGCTCATGGACAACGCGGGCTGGACGATGCCCGACGTCCTCGGCAGCCGGGAGGGCGCCGACGCCTTCGGCTTCGACATCCTCGCCGCCGCGCTCGTCCTCGTCCTGACCTTCATCCTCGTCCTCGGCATGAAGCTGTCCGCGCGGATCACGTCCCTGGTCGTCGCCATCAAGCTGGCCGTCGTCCTGACCGTGATCATCGCCGGCGCGTTCCTGATCGACGCCGACAACTACGACCCGTTCATCCCGAAGACCCAGACGGTGGAGGCCGCGAGCAATCTCGACGCCCCGCTGATTCAGCTCATGTTCGGCTGGGCCCCGTCCAACTTCGGCGTGATGGGCATCTTCACCGCCGCGTCCGTGGTGTTCTTCGCCTTCATCGGCTTCGACGTCGTGGCGACGGCGGCCGAGGAGACCAAGAACCCGCAGCGCGACATGCCGCGCGGCATCATCGGCTCACTCGTGATCTGCACCACGCTGTACGTCCTCGTGTCGATCGTCGTCACGGGCATGCAGCACTACAGCCGGCTGTCCGTGGACGCCCCGCTCGCCGACGCGTTCAAGGACACCGGGCATCCCTGGTTCGCGGGCTTCATCAGCTTCGGCGCCGCGGTCGGCCTGACGACGGTCTGCATGATCCTGCTCCTCGGCCAGACCCGTGTCTTCTTCGCGATGAGCCGGGACGGACTGCTGCCCCGCTTCTTCTCGCACGTCCACCCCCGGTTCAAGACGCCGCACCGGCCGACGATCCTGCTCGGCGTGATCATCGCGGTCCTGGCCGGCTTCACCCCGCTGACCGAACTCGCCGCGCTGGTGAACATCGGCACGCTGTTCGCCTTCGTGGTCGTGGCGATCGGCGTGATCATCCTCCGCAAGACCCGCCCCGACCTGCACCGGTCCTTCCGCACCCCGTGGGTGCCGTTCCTCCCGATCCTGTCGGTGCTGGCCTCGCTGTGGCTGATGATCAACCTGCCTGCCGAGACATGGGTCCGGTTCGCCATCTGGATGGCCATCGGCTCGGTCATGTACTTCCTCTACGGCCGTTCCCACAGCCGCCTCGGACGGAACGAGGAGACGACCGTGGCCGAAGTGGGCAAGAGGGAGCCCGGGGACACCGCATAGGCGGAACCGACGGCTGCAAGGGCCGCGTACGGCAGCCGGCTACGGCCGGACCGTGCGCGGCCCTGCCACGTCCGCCCCCAACTCGGACACCCGCCGCCGCAGTTCCCGGTCCGCGGTCACCACAAGGACGGGCCGTCCGTCCGCCCGCGCGACCAGCTCGACCATGTGGTCGTCGCCGCTCCCGGCGGCGGACTCCACCCGCACCCCCGGCACGCTCTCCACGCCCCGGGCGGCCCCCTCGACCACGAGCACGATCTCAACGGGCCCCGCACGCCCCGGCACTCCGTCCGCCGCCAACCGGTCCCGCAGCCGCTCCGCGGCCCCCCGCCGGTCCCGCCACCATCCGTCGGGCACCGACCCGACGACGTTCGCGGCGTCGACGATCACGAGCAGGGGCATGTCGTCGGACGGGGGGACGTCTTCAGCCGGGGGGACGCCGTCAGGCGGGGGGACGTCGGCAGTCATGGGGCAAGGGTCGCACGGCTCACTCCGAGGTCTTGTCCGCTTCGAAGTCCTCCGCGAAGCTCGCGAAGTACGCCGCCGCCATGTCCTCGTCCCCGTGCCCCTGTGCAGCGGCCCGCTCGAACCGCTCCGCGCTCGCCGCGGCCACATCCAGGCGTACGCCGTGCCGCTCGCCCGCCGCCACGATGAGCCGCGCGTCCTTCGCCGCCGTGGACACCGCGAACTGGGCCGGGGTCAGCCCGCCGTTCAGCACCAGGCCCGTCTTGGCCCGCAGATACCCCATGTCGAGCGGACCCCCGTCGATCACCTCGAAGAACCGCTGCGGATCCACATCGAGCGCCTTGGACAGCGCCAGCACCTCACTGGCCGCGTTCGTCACCGCGAGCACCCAGCTGTTGGCGACCAGCTTCAGCCGTGTCGCAGTACCGGCCGCGCCGTCCTCGCCGGTCCATACCGTACGGGCGCCGACGGCGTCGAACACCGGCGTCACCGTCTCGCGCCCCTTGACGGGCCCGGCCGCCAGCACGGTGAGCTGACCGGCCTCGGCCGGCTGGCGGGTGCCGAGCACCGGGGCGTCGTAGAAGACCAGGTCGTGCTCGCGGGCGAAGGCGGCCAGGTCGGCGATCCCCTCGATGCCGGCGGTCGTCGACTGCACCCAGACGGCACCTGAGCGCAGTGCGGGCGCCGCGTCCCGCATGACGTCCAGCGTCGCGGGACCGTCGTACAGCATGGTCAGGACGACGTCGGCGTCCCGGACCGCCTCGGCGGGGGTGTCGGTGACGAGGACGCCGTCGGCGGCCAGGGGCTCGGCCTTGGGGCGGGTGCGGTTCCAGGCGCGGACGGTGTGCCCCGCCTTGACCAGGTTGCGGGCCATCGCGGCGCCCATGATTCCGGTGCCCAGGACGCTCACGGTGAGCTTGTCGGTCATGACGTCGACTTCCTGTTCTCGTGCGGACGTTGCTGTGATCCAGCTTGCCCGGGGCCGGGGCACGCCGTCCGCATGCCCCCGAATAGAGTGAACCGGTGAACGGCGACTGGCTCATCCGCGGCCGCGACGGCCGCCTCAGTGTCTATCTGCCGACCGACGACGCCGTCCTGTGCCGGGCGGAACTCGGACCCGGCGGCCCCTGGGAACCCGCGCGTCGGGTCGGCGGCGAGCAGAAGCTGCGCCCCGGCCCCGCGGTCGGCCAGGGCGCCGACCGCTACGCCCATCTGGCCGCCTGGCGTCCCACCAAGCCGGGCGAGGCGGGCCTGGTGCACTCCACGCACTTCCGCCCGCGCCTCGCGGCCCTGGACTGGATCCCCATCGGTCACCCGAACCGGACCGGCGACCGCACGGGCATGCCCGCCGTCACGGTCGACGCGCAAGGGCGGTGCCATGTCTTCGTCCGCAACAAGGCGGGCGGAGTGAGCATGCTCGGGCAGAAGGCGGTCGGCGGCTGGGGCCCGTGGCGTGACCTCAAGGGGCGTGAGGTCGACGAGCGGCTGGCCGCCGTGACGGGGGAGTCCGGGCTCGTCGAGCTGTACGCGGCAGTACCCGGAGCCATCCTGCACTGGCGGCAGGAGAGTCCGGGCGCCGTCCCGGCCTTGGAGGAGGCGATGGAGACCCCGGTACGCCCCGGCACGCTCCGCGCCCTCGCGACCTCCGCCGAGCACACCACCCTCTTCTACGCGGACGACTCCGGCGACCTGTGCGCCTGGCGCCCCGGCACCAAGCCGGTCACCCTGCTTGCGTCCGCGGGCCCCGGCGCGGTCTCCGTGATCCGCTGCGAACTCGACGGCCACGACTGCACGTTGCTCGCCCAGCGCTCGGCGAGCGGGCGCGTCGCCTTCGCCGCGTATCCGACGGAGCAGGAGTCGGCGGGGGCGTGGTGGACGGAGTCCGGACCGCAGCTCGCGGCGGACGCGGTGGTGGCGCTGGCGCTGGACGAGGACGAGCGGGTCGTGGCGGCCACGATGTCCCCGTCGACCGGGCAGCTGCTGATGACCCGACGCAAGGAGGAGCCGGGGCTGGCGCTGGAGGCCTGGCGAGAGGTCTGACTCCCCGGGAGTTCCGGCCCGCGCCGCTCACGCGAACGACTCCCACTCACGCAACAGGCCCTCCACCCACGCGAAGGACCCCCACCGACGCGAAAGGGCCCCTGCCTGAGCAGGGGCCCTTACTGGCGTACGAGTCGTGTTACGCCGGAACCGACGCCACGCCCGGCGCCAGGAACTTCTTGCCGTTCACGCGCTCGGAGACACCCTCGCGGTCCAGGTACGGCGTGATGCCGCCCAGGTGGAAGGGCCACCCGGCGCCCGTGATCAGGCACAGGTCGATGTCCTGGGCCTCGGCGACGACGCCCTCGTCGAGCATGAGCCCGATCTCCTGGGCGACGGCGTCGAGGACGCGCTCGCGGACCTGCTCCTCGGTGAGGACGGTGTCGCCCTGCTTCAGCAGCGCGGCGACCTCCGGGTCCAGCTCCGGCTTCCCGCTGTCGTACACGTAGAAGCCGCGCTTGCCCGCCTTGACGACGGCCGCGAGGTTCGGGGAGACCGTGAAGCGGTCGGGGAAGGACCGGTTGAGGGTCTCGGAGACGTGCAGACCGATCGCGGGACCGACCAGCTCCAGCAGCACCAGCGGGGACATCGGCAGGCCGAGCGGCTCGATGGCCTTCTCGGCGACCTCGACCGGGGTGCCCTCGTCGATGACGTTCTGGATCTCGCCCATGAAGCGGGTGAGGATGCGGTTCACGACGAACGCCGGGGCGTCCTTCGTCAGGACCGCGGTCTTCTTCAGCTTCTTGGCGACGGCGAAGGCCGTGGCCAGGGAGGCGTCGTCCGTCTTCTCGCCGCGGACGATCTCGAGCAGAGGCAGGACCGCGACCGGGTTGAAGAAGTGGAAGCCGACGACCCGCTCGGGGTTCTTCAGCTTCGACGCCATCTCGGAGACCGAGAGCGACGAGGTGTTGGTGGCGAAGATCGCGTGCGCCGGGGCGACCGCCTCGACCTCCGCGAACACCTGCTGCTTGACGCCGATCTCCTCGAACACGGCCTCGATGATGAAGTCCGCGTCCGCGAAGCCCTCGGCCTTGTCCAGCACACCGCTGACCAGGGCCTTGAGGCGGTTGGCCTTGTCCTGGTTGATACGGCCCTTGCCGAGCAGCTTCTCGATCTCGGCGTGGACGTAGCCCACACCCTTGTCGACGCGCTCCTGGTCGATGTCCGTGAGGACGACCGGGACCTCCAGGCGGCGCAGGAAGAGCAGCGCCAGCTGCGAGGCCATCAGGCCCGCGCCGACCACACCGACCTTGGTGACCGGGCGCGCCAGGTTCTTGTCCGGGGCGCCGGCCGGGCGCTTGCCGCGCTTCTGCACCAGGTTGAAGGCGTAGATGCCGGAGCGCAGTTCGCCACCCATGATCAGGTCGGCGAGCGCCTTGTCCTCGGCGTCGTAGCCCTGCTGGAGGTCGCCGTTCTTGGCGGCGGCGATGATGTCGAGGGCGCGGTAGGCGGCCGGAGCGGCCCCGTGCACCTTGGAGTCCGCGATGAAACGGCCCTTGGCGACGGCCTGGTCCCAGGCCTCACCGCGGTCGATCACCGGACGCTCGACCTCGACGTCGCCCTTCACCACCTGGGCGGTCCAGATCAGCGACTGCTCCAGGAAGTCGGCGCCCTCGAAGATGGCGTCGGCGATGCCCAGGTCGAAGACCTGCTGGCCCTTGAGCTGCTTGTTCTGGTTGAGGCTGTTCTCGATGATCACCGAGACGGCCTTCTCGGCGCCGATCAGGTTCGGCAGGATCGTGCAGCCGCCCCAGCCGGGAACCAGGCCGAGGAAGACCTCGGGGAGCGAGAAGGCCGGGAGCGCCTTGGAGACGGTCCGGTACTTGCAGTGCAGACCGACCTCGACGCCACCGCCCATCGCGGCGCCGTTGTAGTACGCGAAGGTCGGGACGGCGATACCGGCGAGGCGCTTGAAGACCTCGTGGCCGCCCTTGCCGATGGCGAGCGCGTCCTTGTGCTCCTTGAGGAGCTCGACGCCCTTGAGGTCGGCGCCGACGGCGAAGATGAACGGCTTGCCGGTGATGCCGACGCCGACGATGTCGCCGGCCGCGGCCTCCGCCTCGACCTGGTCGATGGCGATGTCCAGGTTGGCCAGCGACTGCGGGCCGAAGGTGGTCGGCTTGGTGTGGTCGAAGCCGTTGTCCAGCGTGATGAGCGCGAAGCGCCCGGCGCCGAACGGCAGGTCGAGGTGGCGTACGTGCGCGGACGTCACGACCTCGTCGGGGAACAGCTCGGCCGCTCCCTTGAGAAGCTCAGCGGTGCTCACTTGTCGCCTCCGGCGTCCTTGTGGTGCGGGTTCTCCCAGATCACCGTGGCGCCCATGCCGAAGCCGACGCACATGGTGGTGAGGCCGTAGCGGACCTCCGGCTGCTCCTCGAACTGGCGGGCCAGCTGCGTCATCAGACGGACGCCGGAGGAGGCGAGCGGGTGGCCGTAGGCGATGGCGCCGCCGTACTGGTTGACGCGCGCGTCGTCGTCGGCGATGCCGTAGTGCTCCAGGAAGGCGAGCACCTGGACGGCGAAGGCCTCGTTGATCTCGAAGAGGTTGATGTCATCGATCGACAGGCCGGCCTTGGCGAGGGCCTTCTCGGTCGCCGGGATCGGGCCGTAGCCCATGACCTCGGGCTCGACGCCCGCGAAGGCGTACGAGACCAGGCGCATCTTCACCGGCAGGTTGTTCTCGCGGGCGAAGTCCTCGCTCGCGATGATCGAGGCGGTGGCGCCGTCGTTCAGACCGGCCGCGTTACCGGCGGTGACCCGGCCGTGGACGCGGAACGGCGTCTTGAGGCCGGACAGGCTCTCCAGGGTCGTACCCGGACGCATCGGCTCGTCGGCGGTGACCAGGCCCCAGCCCGTCTCACCGGCCTCGGCGTTGGTCCGGCGCACGGAGACCGGCACCAGGTCCTGCTGGATCTTGCCGTTGGCGTACGCCTTGGCGGCCTTCTCCTGCGAACGCACCGCGTACTCGTCGGCGCGCTGCTTGGTGATCGTCGGGTAGCGGTCGTGCAGGTTCTCGGCGGTCATGCCCATGAACAGCGCCGACTCGTCGACCAGCTTCTCGCTGACGAAGCGCGGGTTGGGGTCCACGCCCTCGCCCATCGGGTGGCGGCCCATGTGCTCGACACCACCGGCGATGACGGCGTCGTAGGCACCGAAGGCGATCGAACCGGCGACGGACGTCACGGCGGTCAGGGCGCCGGCGCACATGCGGTCGATGGAGTAGCCGGGCACCGACTGCGGGAGGCCCGCGAGGATGCCGGCCGTGCGGCCGAGGGTGAGGCCCTGGTCACCGATCTGCGTGGTCGCGGCGATGGCGACCTCGTCGATCTCCTTCGGGTCGAGACCGGGGTTGCGGCGCAGCAGCTCCCGGATCGCCTTCACGACGAGGTCGTCGGCGCGGGTCTCGTGGTAGATGCCCTTCGGGCCCGCCTTGCCGAACGGGGTGCGGACGCCGTCGACGAAGACGACGTCCCTGACGGTACGAGGCACGATGGCTCTCCTCCAGAGGTGCGGGATCTGCACTGCTGCGCTGCGCAAGCGCTGAGCGCGCGCTCAGGCTCATGCTACTTATGAGTAACGTAGCTGCACAGTCCTGGAGGGGGGAGCGGCGAAGGTCACATCGCGGGGTGGGTGCCGAGGTTCATTCAGGGGCCCCCTGCGAGGCGGCCCGGCTGGACGGCGCAGGCGCCGAGGATCTTGGCGTGATCTCGATGTCGCTGTTCCGCTTGAAGGGCCCGTTCGGCGCCCACCGGGAAGCGATCTCGGCAGGAGCGGTGCTGGTGATCCTGCCGATGCTGATCGTCTTCCGGCGAGGCGCCGCTAGGCGGACAAGGCGGCAACCAACACCGGCGTGACCTGCTCGACCTGCCAGGCCCGAGCCCCGTAACCGGCCAGCGCCTCCGCGACCGACTCGGCGTCGACGACCTTCGGCGGCTCCCAGCAGACCCGCCGCACGGTGTCCGGAGTGATCAGGTTCTCCTGCGGCATGCTGAGCTGCTCGGCCAGCGCGGACACGGCGGCCCGAGCCGCGGAGAGCCGAGCCGCGGCAGCAGGGTCCTTGTCGGCCCAGGCACGGGGCGGCGGCGGCCCCGTGACGGGCTGCCCCGGCACCGGCAACTGCGACTCGGTCAAAGCCTTCGCACGATCGACGGCGGCCTGCCACTGCTCCAGCTGCCGCCGCCCCATGCGATGCCCGAACCCGTTCAGCGCGGTGAGGGCGTGCACATTGGCCGGCGGGGAAAGCGCGGCCTCCACGATGGCCGCGTCCGACAGCACCTTGCCCGGCGACACGTCCCGCTTCTGGGCGATACGGTCACGCGTCTCCCACAGCTCCCGCACGACGCCCAGCTGCCGACGCCGCCGCACCTTGTGCATCCCGGACGTCCGCCGCCACGGATCCTTGCGCGGCTCCGCAGGCGGCGCTGTCGCGATCGCCTCGAACTCCTGCCGCGCCCACTCCAGCTTCCCCTGCCGGTCCAGCTCCTTCTCCAGCGCGTCGCGCAGATCCACGAGGAGCTCGACATCCAGCGCCGCATAGCGCAGCCACGGCTCGGGCAGCGGCCGCGTCGACCAGTCGACGGCCGAGTGACCCTTCTCCAGGACGAACCCGAGCACGCCCTCGACCATCGCACCGAGGCCGACTCTCGGGAAACCGGCCAGCCGCCCGGCCAGCTCGGTGTCGAAGAGCAGGGTCGGCACCATGCCTATCTCGCGCAGACAGGGCAGATCCTGGGTGGCCGCGTGCAGCACCCACTCGACGCCGGACAGCGCCTCGCCGAGTCCCGACAGATCGGGACAGGCCACGGGGTCGATCAGCGCCGACCCCGCGCCCGCGCGGCGCAGCTGCACGAGATAGGCGCGCTGGCCGTACCGGTATCCGGACGCGCGTTCGGCGTCGACGGCCACGGGGCCCGAGCCGGCGCCGAAGGCGGCGATCACTTCAGCGAGCGCGGCCTCGTCGGCGATCACGGGCGGAATGCCCTCGCGGGGCTCCAGCAAAGGGATCGGCGCCTCCGTAACAGAAGACCCGTTGTCTTCCGGAGGGGCGCCTCCGGTGGTTCGCAGTGAACTGTCTGCTGCGGTCTCTTGGGCGTCGGTCACATGTCAAGGGTATCTGTGTATGGACAGCGCCCGCCGACGGAACGTTCCGTCGGCGGGCGCCTGAGGGTCGTAAACCAGTCAGCCACGTGAAGGTTCCGGTCCACGACAGATGAGGGACGCGGGCGGGATCAGCGGCCGATCCCGTTCACGTCAGTGAATGATCAAGCGTTCATGGATTCAGTGGATGATGCCCGTCCGCAGGGCCACGGCGACCATTCCGGCGCGGTCACCGGTGCCGAGCTTGCGGGCGATGCGGGCGAGGTGGCTCTTGACGGTCAGGGCGGACAGGCCCATCGAGACGCCGATTGCCTTGTTCGACTGGCCCTCCGCCACCAGCCGCAGCACCTCGACCTCGCGACCGGACAGCTCGCGGTAGCCGCCCGGGTGGCTCGGGGCGCCCGGGTGGCGACGGTGCATACGGGCGGCGGCGGCGCCGATGGGGGCGGCACCGGGCCGGGTGGGGAGCCCGACGTTGGTGCGGGTGCCGGTGACGACGTAACCCTTCACGCCGCCGGCGAGGGCGTTGCGAACGGCGCCGATGTCGTCGGCGGCGGAGAGGGCGAGGCCGTTGGGCCAACCCGCGGCACGGGTCTCGGACAGGAGGGTGAGGCCGGATCCGTCGGGCAGGTGGACGTCGGCGACGCAGATGTCGCGGGGGTTGCCGATGCGGGGACGAGCCTCCGCGATGGACGAGGCCTCGATGACGTCGCGTACGCCGAGTGCCCAGAGATGACGGGTGACGGTGGAGCGGACGCGGGGATCGGCCACGACCACCATGGCGGTCGGCTTGTTCGGGCGGTAGGCGACCAGGCTTGCGGGCTGCTCAAGGAGAACGGACACCAGGCCTCCTGGGTGCGGGGACGGCTTTCAAGGTCACAGTCGTCTTCGGCACCAAACCCGTGGCCCTTTAGAGAAAGATCACGATTTAGTGAGTAACAATCGGGGCAATTCAGACACACGGTCGATCGACTGGCGCGGAAATCGGCTCGATCGAGGACGGTTCCTGACCGAAAGTGGCCGTATCGACAAAGTGACGGTCAAGTCGGTGGCGGTCACCGTGCGTGGCGGGCACAACGAGGAGCCGTCACGGCAAGTGACGGCTACGGAGTCAGTGTCGGTTATGTGTTGAGGGGGTGAGAGGCGGTCAGCGGGACTGCGGGTCCCGCCGCTGCGGCAGCGTCACCACCGACGCGTCGCCCGGACCCGCCGGAGGCAGCCCCGCGACCTGGGCGAGCAGATCGCACCAGGACGTCAGGTGGGCCGCGGTGTCCGGAACACCGCCCAGGCCTTCGCGTGGCGTCCAGGAGGCACGGATCTCGATCTGCGAGGACGCCGGGCGCTCGGACAGGCCGCCGAAGTAGTGGGAGCCCGCCCGTGTGACGGTGCCGCTCGGTTCGCCGTACGACAGCCCGCGCGCCTGGAGCGCGCCGGTCAGCCAGGACCAGCACACGTCGGGCAGCAGCGGGTCGACGGCCATCTCCGGCTCCAGCTCCGCCCGCACCAGGGTCACCAGCCGGAAGGTGCCCCGCCAGGCGTCGTGACCCGCCGGGTCGTGCAGCAGCACCAGCCGGCCGTCGGCCAGGTCGTGGTCGCCGTCGACGACGGTGGCCTCCAGCGCGTACGCGTACGGAGCCAGGCGCTGGGGCGCCTTGGTCTGCTCGACTTCGATCTGCGGCCGCAACCGACTGCTGCGCAGGGCGTCGACCGCGGCGCGGAACGCCGGTGGAGCCGTACTGCTCGAATGCCGGTCCGCCTCCCCTTTGTCCCTCGCCTCATCCATTCCGCCACTGCCGTCCGACAGTCTTCCCTGAGCCGCAGCCATGCCGGGAAGATTAAGGGGAACCGGGGCTTCGTGCAGGGAGGGACACCCGGACAACACGGCAACCCCAGCGCCGGCCCTGTTGCGGCCGTGCGAGACTTGCCCCCGTGAGTGCCAACCAGACGCCGCCGACCGCCACGTACGATTCCGCCTTCCTCAAGGCGTGCAGGCGCGAGCCCGTGCCGCACACGCCCGTGTGGTTCATGCGGCAGGCCGGGCGCTCCCTGCCGGAGTACCGCAAGGTCCGCGAGGGCATCGGGATGCTCGACTCCTGCATGCGGCCGGAGCTGGTCACCGAGATCACCCTGCAGCCCGTACGCAGGCACAACGTGGACGCGGCGATCTACTTCAGCGACATCGTCGTCCCGCTCAAGGCCATCGGCATCGACCTCGACATCAAGCCCGGCATCGGCCCGGTCGTCGAGCGCCCCATCCGCACCCGCGCCGACCTTGCCCAGCTGCGTGACCTGACCCCCGAGGACGTCTCGTACGTCACCGAGGCCGTCGGCCTGCTCACCCGCGAGCTCGGGGCCACTCCGCTCATCGGATTCGCGGGCGCGCCTTTCACCCTTGCGAGTTACCTCGTCGAGGGCGGTCCGTCCCGCACGTACGAGAACGCCAAGGCGATGATGTACGGCGACCCGGAGCTCTGGGCCGACCTGCTCGACCGCCTCGCGGACATCACGGCCGCGTTCCTCAAGGTGCAGATCGAGGCCGGCGCCTCCGCGGTCCAGCTGTTCGACTCGTGGGCCGGCGCGCTCGCCCCCGCCGACTACGTGCGCTCGGTGATGCCCGCCTCCTCGAAGGTCTTCAAGGCCGTCGAGTCCTACGGCGTCCCGCGTATCCACTTCGGTGTGGGCACCGGTGAGCTGCTGAAGCTCATGGGCGAGGCCGGCGCGGACGTCGTCGGTGTCGACTGGCGCGTCCCGCTCGACGAGGCCGCCCGCCGCGTCGGTCCCGGCAAGGCGCTCCAGGGCAACCTGGACCCGACGGTCCTGTTCGCCGGCACCGAGGCCGTCGAGGCCAAGACCCGCGAGGTCCTCGACACGGCCGCCGGTCTGGAGGGCCACGTCTTCAACCTCGGCCACGGCGTCATGCCGTCCACGGATCCGGACGCGCTGACCCGCCTCGTCGAGTACGTCCACAAGCAGACGGCTCGCTGACGGCGCTCACCACGTGTGGGGCCGCGCTCTCCTGCCGAACAGCAGGCCGCGCGGCTCCGGCGGCGGCGGTGTCCCCGGCTTGAGCGGCCACGCGAGCGCCATGCCGGCCAGGAAGCCGACGATGTGCGCCGCATAAGCCACGGTGCCCGCGTCGGAGACGCCGTCGCCGTTCGAGTACACCGCCTGCAGCACGAACCAGAACCCGAGCACCAGCCAGGCGGGCAGCCGTAGCGGCAGGAAGATCAGGAACGGCACGAGGACCCACACTCTGGCCTTCGGATACAGCACCAGATAGGCGCCCAGTACGCCCGCGATGGCTCCGGAGGCGCCGATCAGCGGTTCGGCGGAGTCGTCGTTGAGGAGCGCGAAGCCGTACGACGCCGCGTATCCGCAGACGACGTAGAAGAGGAAGTACCGCACGTGGCCCATGCGGTCCTCGATGTTGTTGCCGAAGATCAGCAGGAACAGCATGTTGCCCAGCAGGTGCAGCCAGCCACCGTGCAGGAACATCGCCGTGAAGACCGACAGGGCGGGGGACTTGTCGTAGCCGGGCGGGCCGATCACACAGCCCGGGCCCCGGGGGCCGACGGCGACCTCGCCGGTCGGCACCACTCCCGGCAGCTGACCGTGGATCAACTCCCTCGGCACCGCCGCGTACTGGTCCAGGAACGCGTGCAGATGGCACAGCTGGGACAGGCTGCTCTCGCCGGCCACGGTGCCCGCCGTGCCGGGCGTGGACAGGAAGACGAGGACGTTCGCGGCGATCAGTGCGTATGTCACCCAGGGGGTGCGGCGCACCGGGTTCACGTCATGGACGGGGATGACCACGAGGTGTATCTGCCCCCGATGTCTGCCACGAATCGGTGAACGGGCCCGTCGTCGCGCGCGTATGTGTCGGCAACCGCCCGCGGCACGGGGAAGGCGGGTCGCGGGGTCTACGTGAGGAACAGGCGATGAACGACCGAGTTACTCCTCCGATTCACGCGTTGCCCGACGGGGAGGCCGAGATCGCGGTGGTGGTGCGGCTGCCGTGGGAAGACGTTGCTCGGCTGGGGCAGGAGGCCGGCCGCCTCGCTTCGCAGATGCAGCGGCCGGTGACGCTGGACGAGGCCGTCAGCCATCGGCTGCGGTCGGTTCGGCCGGGGGCCGCGCATGCGAAGCCGGCGGGGGAGCAGCCCGCTGCCGCGATGCCGCCGAGTGTGAGCGCGTCCGTGTCGTCGTTGCCGTCGCGGCCGCCGGCTGAGCAGGCTCGGCAGGCCATTGAGCGGATCAACGGATCCGCCTAGGGCGCGTATCGAGTCGTGATCATCGGGTGGTCCAGGTGAGGTCTTTGATCCAGATCATCGAGGCGTGCAGGTGGAGACTGGCGAGGTAGCTGTCGGGAGTCTTGTCGTATCGGGTGTCTCACCTGCACTGATGTCCGGGCGGGGACTCATGGGCCATGACCCGGCACCCGGCTCAGGTTCCGGGGAGGATACGGCGCGTTTCGTAGGCCCACATCGCGATCTCGACCCGGTTGCGGGCGCCGAGTTTGGCCATCAGGCTGGCCAGATGCGTCTTCACCGTGCTGAGGCTGATGTGCAGTGCATCGGCGATCTCGGTGTTGGTCAGCCCGCGAGAGACGGCGAGGAGCACCTGCTCCTCGCGGGCGGTGACGGGGGAGACCGGCTGGGCCACGGGCCGGCCGGCGGGCAGGTCCGCGAATGTCTGGAGCAGACGGACGGTGACGCTGGGCGCGATGAGCGCCTCACCGTCGGACGCCGACCGTACGGCCTGCGCCAGAAGGTCCGGTCCCGTGTCCTTGAGGAGGAATCCGCGGGCGCCGGCACGCAGTGAGCCGTAGACGTACTCGTCGAGGTCGAACGTGGTGATGACGACCACGGCCAGCGGGTCGGCGACGCCCGGGCCGGCGACCAGCCGGGTGGCCTCGAGCCCGTCGATCACGGGCATGCGGATGTCGAACAGGCAGACGTCGGGGCGCAGTTCGCGGGCCAGACGTACCGCCTCCTGTCCGTCGGCGGCCTCGCCGACCACCTCGATGCCGGGCTGGGCGTTCAGCATGATCCGCAACCCGGTGCGGATGATCGTCTGGTCGTCAGCGACGAGGACGCGAATGGACACCGCTCTCGCTCCTCGCTCTCGGCAGTTCGGCTTCGACATGCCAGCCCCGGTCGGTACCCGGGCCGACTCGTAGTGTGCCGCCGAGCAGGGTCGCGCGCTCGCGCAGTCCGGTAAGTCCGTATCCGTCGCGACCCCGGCCGGTGCGCCGGCCGTTGTCGCGCACGCTCACCCGTACCGTGTACCGTTCCGCGGCGACCCGAACGACGAGCTCGGTCGCGTCGACCGCATGGCGCAGCGCGTTGGTCACCGACTCCTGCACGATCCGGTAGACGGCCGCGTCCACGGCCGGGGGCAGCGCGTCCAGTTCGCCGTCGAGCCCCAGGTCGACCCTGAGGCGACCACCCGGGGTGCGCACCAGGCGCTCCAGGTCCGCGACTCCGGCAGGGGGCGCCAGCTCGGCGCCGACCCCGCGGTCGCGCAGCGCGGCGACCATGGCGCGCATTTCCTCCAGCGTGCGCGCCCCTTCCTCCTCGACCCCCTCCAGCGCCTTGACGGCGGCGGACGGGTCGGTGCCCGCGAGCACCCGGCCCGCCTGGGCGATGATCACCATGGCCGACACGTGGTGGGCCACCGTGTCGTGCAGTTCCCGGGCGAGCTGCTCGCGCTCGCGGGAGCGCACCTGCTCCACCTGCCGCTCGCGAGCGGTCACCCGGAACCGCACGGCAGCCCCGACCACGCCGGGCAGCAGCAGGAAGACGAAGCCCACGACATTTTCGACGACCGGGGTCTCGTCCGTGACGGAACACAGCGCGCTGGCCGCGAGGATCACCGCGCCGCCCAGCACGATCTCGCGTCCCGATCCCCACCGGGGCAGCGCGTACACCAGCACGAGCACGACCGCGCCGGTGTACAGGCCGACGGGCTCGCGCGGTGCGGCGACGAGCCAGGCCACCTGAAGCAGGATCACCGAGCCGAACGCCAGCGTCACCATCGCCAGCGGGCGGGTCCGGCGCCACAGGGGCAGCAGGCACAGCCATACGGCGAACACCACCGCCACCGGCCGCCACACGACGTTCTCGCGCATGGTGGCCTCCAGGGCCACACCGGCAAGGCCCGCGGCGAGCAGCGCCCAGTCCCGCCGCACCCGGGCGGGCGCGTCGGGCGGCCGGGGTTCGGTCCACAGGGTTCGCAGGTCGTCTCGGAGCACGGTTCTCAGCCTAGGGACCGCGGCGTGCCGCGCATCGGCCGAAAGGACGGGGCGTCACTCCGACTTGGGGCCGACGGATCCGCGGCCCGCGGGCCGATGCCGCAGAGCGCCGTGGCGACGAGCCTCGGCATCGGCGGCCGTACAAGGACGGCCGACGAGGTGGTTGGAGGACCCGATGCTCTCGAAAGCCCTGTTGCGCCTGGGCGCAAGCGCCGCCCGCCATCCCTGGCGGGTGATCGCGGCATGGCTGATCGCCGCCACGCTCGCCGTCCTCGCCGCGATCGCCTTCGGCGGGCGGACCGCGGACTCGATGACCGCTCCGGGACTGGACTCCCAGCGGGCCGCGGAACTGATCGAGCGGGCCGGCACCGGCCAGGAGGGGATGACCGCCCAAGTGGTCGTCACCCCCCTCGACGGCGGTGCGACGTTCTTCGACCACGGCAGCGCACGCACCGCTCTCACGCGGCTGCAGACCGAGGTGAAGCGGCTGCCGCACGTGCTCGGCACGAGCGACCCGGCGGGGGCGCTCGACGCGGGCGGGGACACCGCCGTGCGCGGCGGGCTCGTCTCGGCCGACGGGCGGATCGCGGTCGTCCGGGTGCAGTACCCCGACCAGAGCCGGCTGTCGGCCGAAGACCTCGACGCCCTCGTCGATCTCGACGACCGGCTGCGCGCCGAACTGCCCCTGCGTATCGAGATGGGCGGGAACCTCTTCTACGCCTTCTCCGACCCCGACGGCGGCGCGAGCGAGCTGATCGGCCTCCTCGCCGCGGCCGCGATCCTGTTCCTGGCGTTCGGTTCGCTCGTCGCCGCCGCGCTGCCGATCGGCATGGCGGTCTTCGGGCTGACCCTCGGGGTCGCCACGATGACGGTACTGGCGGGGGTGACGGAGGTCCCCACCTTCGCACCGGTCCTGGGCAGCATGGTCGGGCTCGGAGTGGGCATCGACTACGCGCTGTTCGTGCTCGCCAGGCACCGGGAGTACCTCGCGTGCGGGCTCGATCCGCGGGCGGCGGCCGGACGAGCGGTGGCAACGGCGGGGCGGCCGGTGGTCTTCGCCGGCGGCACCGTCGTCGTGTCGATCCTCGGCCTCGCGGTCGCGAACGTGCCGTTCATGACGGTGGGCGGGGTTGCCGTCTCGATCGTCGTCCTGACGATGGTGCTCGCGTCGGTGACGCTGCTGCCGGCCTTCCTCGGCGCGGCGGGCCCGCGGCTGGGCCGGGCCGGCCGGATCGGCCGGGCACTTCGGGCCGGGCGGTCGGGCCGCCTCGGCCGACGGCGGGACACGGCGGCGGGCGCCGTCCCCGCCGCCGGGTGGCGGCGCTGGCTCGGGCACGTCGGCCGGCACCCGGTGCCGTACGCGGTCGGCGCCGCGGCGCTGCTGCTGACGGCGACGCTGCCCGTGCTCGGCCTGCGCGTCGGCCTGCCCGACGACGGCTCGCTGCCACAGAGCCGTACCGAGCGCCGGGCCTACGACCTCGTCGCCGAGGGGTTCGGCCCGGGCACCAACGGTCCCCTCGTCATCGCCGCGGACCCCACCGGTGATCCGGGAGTGCTGGACCGACTCGTCGGGGCGGTCGCGGCGGATCCGGGCATCGCATCCGTCGCGCCGACGCACATCGATCGGGCCACCGGCATCGCGACCCTCGTGGTGTTCCCGACCACCAGCCCTCAGGACAAGGCCACGGCCGACACCATCGCCCGGCTGCGCACCGACGTGCTGCCCACGGCGATCGGGCACGGCCCGGCCAAGGCTCACGTCGGCGGCGCCGCCGCGAGCCTGTCCGACGTGGGCCAACGCACCAGCCAACGCCTGCCGGTGTTCGTCGCCGCCGTGCTGGCGATGTCGTTCCTGCTGCTGATGCCGGTCTTCCGCTCGATACTCGTACCGCTCAAGGCGGTACTGCTGAATCTGCTGAGCATCGGCGCGGCCTACGGCATCATGGTCGCGGTCTTCCAGTGGGGCTGGGGAGGCGCACTCATCGGGCTGGAAGCGACGGTTCCGATCGTGTCGTTCATCCCGATGTTCCTCTTCGCCATCCTGTTCGGCCTCTCGATGGACTACGAGGTGTTCCTCCTCTCCCGCGTACGCGAGGAGTACCTGCGCACCGGCGACAACGGCACGGCGATCGTTGAGGGCGTCTCGCGCACCGCCCGGATCATCACCTCGGCCGCCCTCATCATGGTGGCGGTCTTCCTGTCCTTCGCCGTCGCCGAGGACCCCTCCACCAAAATGTTCGGGCTCGGCCTGGCCACCGCGATCTTCATCGACGCCACGGTCGTACGCATGGTGCTGGTACCGGCGACCATGACACTCCTCGGCCGGACCAACTGGTGGCTGCCGAAGTGGCTGGACCGGATGCTTCCCCGCGGCCCGGTGGGCACCGACGACACCGACGTGGAATCCACGGGTGAGGCCCCGCGTGCACGGCTGGTTGACCGTTGACTCAACTCCTGCCCGCCCTTGGCGTCCGGCACCCGCAGGTGGGCGCGGTTTCCGCGGGACGAGTACGCCTTGTCCCCGGCGACCGCGTCCGGCCGGATCCGGGGTCGGCCGACGGGCCCGCGTACCCGTACCTCCTTCCGGACTGGGATGAACGCATATCGCTACAGCCCCGCGCCCCTGAGGGCGTTGCCCGCGCCGCCTGTCATGAAGGTCCGGTGTTGACCGCCTTCGCTGCCTTGCGGGCTGCCACCAGGACCGGGTCCCAGACAGGGGAGAACGGGGGCGCGTATCCCAGGTCCAGGGACACCATCTGTTCCACCGTCATGCCGGCCGTCAGGGCGACCGCCGCGATGTCGACTCGTTTGCCCGCGCCCTCGCGGCCGACGATCTGGACGCCCAGGAGGCGGCCCGTGCGGCGTTCGGCGAGCATCTTGACCGTCATCAGCGAGGAGTTGGGGTAGTAGCCCGCGCGGCTCGTCGATTCGATCGTGGCCGTGACGTACTGCAGGCCGGCCCGGCGGGCGTCCTTCTCGCGCAGGCCCGTGCGGGCGATCTCCAGGTCGCAGACCTTGCTGACCGCCGTGCCGACGACGCCGGGGAACGTGGCGTAGCCGCCGGCGGCGTTCGTGCCGATGACCTGGCCGTGCTTGTTGGCGTGCGTGCCGAGGGCGATGTGGCGTTCCTGGCCGGAGACCAGGTCGAGGACCTCCACGCAGTCGCCGCCCGCCCAGATGCTCTCGTGGCCGCGTACCCGCATGGCGAGGTCGGTCAGCAGGCCGCCGTGGTCGCCGAGGGGAAGGCCGGCCGCTCGCGCGAGGGTCGTCTCGGGGCGGACGCCGATGCCGAGGACGACCACGTCCGCCGGGTACTCGGCGTCCTGCGTGGCCACCGCGCGGACCCGGCCGTCCTCGCCGGTGAGGATCTTGGTGACCTCGGTGTCGTTGACCATGGTGATGCCGAGGCCCTCCATGGCCTCGTGCACCAGACGGCCCATGTCCGCGTCGAGCGTGGACATCGGTTCGCTGCCCCGGTTGACGACCGTGACCTCGTAGCCGCGGTTGATGAGCGCCTCGGCCATCTCGACACCGATGTAGCCCGCGCCGACGACCACCGCGCGCCGGCCACGCGTGTGGTCCAGCGTGTCGATCAGGGCCTGGCCGTCGTCGAGGGTCTGCACGCCGTGGACGCCGGGGGCGTCGGCGCCCGGCATGTCGGGGCGGATCGGGCGGGCGCCGGTCGCGATGACGAGTTTGTCGTACGGCGTCCAGGACTCGGCGCCGGAATCGACGTCACGCGCGCGTACCCGGCCGCCTGCCACGTCGATCTCCGTGACCTCGGTCCGCATGCGCAGGTCGATGTCCCGCGCGCGGTGCTCCTCGGCCGTACGGGCGATCAACTGGTCGCGCTCCGGGACGTCGCCACCCACCCAATACGGGATGCCGCAGGCCGAGAAGGAGGTGAAGTGGCCGCGTTCGAACGCCACGATCTCCAGCTCCTCGGCGCTCTTCAGGCGCCGCGCCTGCGACGCCGCGGACATCCCCGCGGCGTCGCCTCCGATGACGACCAGTCGTTCTCGCGTTCCCGACCCACCACTCGCAGCGCTCATGTTCATGCGAACACGCTACGAGCGCCGGGCATTTCAGTCCCGCTCGCCGCCCTGTTCGGCGCCGCGCTCGTCCCCCGCGTGCGTGCGCCCCGGTGCCTGGCGGGCCGTCGGCAGCGGACCCAGGGCGGTCGTCGCGGGCGCGGTCGCCGGGCGGCGGGGCATCCGGGGCCGCAGGACCTTCAGCCACAGCAACACGATCAGTGCCGCCACCGCGGCGAACGGCAGCACGGCGCCGAACACCACCGCGAGCCAGCGCAGCATCGTCACGAACGCGCCCCAGCCGCCCGCGAGCGCGTCCAGGAAGCCGGGGTCCTCGTCCTTCGGGGCCGCCTTCTTCACCGGCGTCTCCGACAGGGAGAGGGTGATCGTGGCCAGGCTGGTGCGGTCCTTCAGGGACGCCTGCTGGGCCAGCAGCGCCTCCAGGTCCGCCTGGCGGGAGCTCAGCTCGCCCTCCAGCGTGACCACGTCGCTGAGCCTGGTCGCCCGGTCCATCAGCTCGCGGATCCGGGCCACGCTGGCCCGCTGCGACGTGATGCGGCTCTCCACGTCCACGACCTGGTCGGTGACGTCCTGCGCCTTGGCGCTGCGCTCGATCAGCTTGCCGGCGCCCTCCAGATCGGCGAGGACCTCGGCGTACTTGTCGACGGGCACGCGCAGGACGACCCGGGTGCGCTCATGGCCCTTCCCGTCGCCGGTGGTCGTCTCGTTGCCGACGTAGCCACCCGCGTTCTCGGTGGTGGCGCGGGCCTCGTCGAGGGCCTTCGGTACGTCCTTGACCTGCACGGTCAGTGAGGCCGTACGGATGATGTGGCTCGCCGTGGCCTTGGGCGGCGCGGTCGCCCGGTCCGCGCCGGAGCCGCTGCCCGGGGCGCCCGCGTCCGCACTCGCCTGGACCTCCTGCTTGGCGGCCGCGCCCCCCGCGGCGTCGCTGTCGGACCCCGCGTCGCCCGTGCCGCTGCAGCCGGTGAGCGCGAGGGCGGCGGCCAGCAGGAGGCCGGTCAGGACCTGAACCGGTCGTACGGGTGGTGCGGATCGTGCGGATCGTCGTGCGCGCATGTGGGCGTACCCCCGAGGGTTGTCGTGGCGACTGATGCTTCTTCGACGCGCGGGTCCGGCCGAACGTTGGCGGGAAACGGTCCCGATGCGGTCACGGTCGGGACTCGTGCGGGACACCAGGGCGCGGACGGGCTGTCAGTGGGGTCTGAGAGGCTGGGGACATGCGCGAAGCTGAGACTCGTAGGGGTGCCGGCCAGGTCGTCGTCATCGGCGGCGGGATCGCCGGTCTGGCGGCCGCCCACCGGCTGCTGGCCGCCGGCAGGCGGGTGACCGTCCTGGAGGCTTCGGACCGGGTCGGCGGCAAGCTGCTGCCCGGCACGATCGCCGGTGCGCGCGTGGACTTCGGCGCCGAGTCGATGCTGGCCCGCCGCCCCGAGGCCGTCGCTCTCGCCCGCGAGGTGGGCCTCGCCGACCGCCTGCAGCCGCCCGCCACCGCGACGGCCTCGATCTGGACCCGCGGCGCCCTGCGCCCCATGCCCAAGGGGCATGTGATGGGGGTCCCCGGCACCGCCGCCGCCCTGACCGGCGTCCTGTCCGACGAGGGGCTGGCCCGCATCGAGCGCGACGCGGACCTGCCCCGCACGGAGGTCGGGGACGACGTGGCGGTCGGCGAGTACGTGGCGGCACGCCTCGGCCGCGAGGTGGTCGACCGCCTGGTCGAGCCCCTGCTGGGTGGCGTGTACGCGGGCGACGCGTACCGCATCTCGATGCGCTCGGCGGTGCCGCAGCTCTACCAGGCGGCGAAGACGCACGAGTCCCTCACCGAGGGCGTTCGCGAGATCCAGGCCAAGGCCGCCGCCGGTCGGCAGACCGGGCCGGTGTTCATGGGTATCGAGGGCGGCGTGGGCCAACTCCCGCTCGCCGTCGCGGAGTCGGTGCGCGCGCGGGGCGGCGAGATCGTGACCGGGGCGCCGGTGACGGAGTGGCGCCGGGAGGCGTCCGGAGGGTGGCGTGTCGTCGCCGGTGACCGGGTGCTGCACGCCGACGCGGTCGTCGTCGCCGTACCCGCGCCGGCCGCCGCCGCCCTCCTGCGCGCCGAGGCCCCCAAGGCAGCCGCCGAGCTGGACGGCATCGAGTACGCCTCCATGGCCCTGGTCACCCTCGCCTACCGCCGAGCCGACACCGACCTGCCGGCGGGCAGCGGCTTCCTCGTGCCGCCGGTCGACGGGCGCACCATCAAGGCGTCGACGTTCGCCTCCCAGAAGTGGGGCTGGATCGCCGACGAGAACCCGGATGTGGTCGTGCTGCGTACATCCGTGGGCCGCTACGGCGAGACGGAGATCCTCGGCCGCGACGACGACCACCTCGTCGACGTCTCCCGCCGGGACCTCCGGGCGGCGACCGGCCTCGACGCCACCCCGCTGGAAACCCGCGTCACGCGCTGGACCGACGGCCTGCCCCAGTACCCGGTCGGCCACCACGCGCGCGTGGCCCGCGTCCGCGAGCACGTCGCCGAGGTGCCGGGCCTCGCGGTGTGCGGCGCGCAGTACGACGGGGTGGGCATCCCCGCGTGCATCGCGAGCGCGTACGCCGCGGTGGACCAGCTCGACGGCGATCTGAGCGGTGTCGGGGAGCTCACCGCCAACCCGGTGCAGAGTCTGCACGGCGGAGCGGGAGAATAGGGGACATGAGTGACGACGCCTCCACCACCGAGTCCGGCAGGATCCCGAACAAGGGCAAGCTGGCCAAGGACCTCAACGAGGTCATCCGCTACACCCTCTGGTCCGTCTTCAAGCTGAAGGACGTCCTCCCCGAGGACCGCGCGGGGTACGCCGACGAGGTCCAGGAGCTGTTCGACCAGCTCGCCGCCAAGGACGTGACGATCCGCGGCACGTACGACGTGTCCGGGCTGCGCGCCGACGCCGACGTCATGATCTGGTGGCACGCCGAGACCAGCGACCAGCTCCAGGAGGCGTACAACCTCTTCCGTCGCACCAGGCTGGGCCGCGCCCTGGAGCCGGTCTGGTCGAACATGGCGCTGCACCGCCCCGCCGAGTTCAACCGCTCGCACATCCCGGCGTTCCTCGCCGACGAGACGCCCCGTGACTACGTCAGCGTCTACCCCTTCGTGCGCTCCTACGACTGGTACCTGCTGCCCGACGAGGACCGCCGCCGCATGCTCGCCGACCACGGCAAGATGGCCCGCGGCTACCCGGACGTGCGCGCCAACACCGTCGCCTCGTTCTCGCTCGGCGACTACGAGTGGATCCTGGCCTTCGAGGCCGACGAGTTGTACCGCATCGTCGACCTCATGCGCCACCTGCGCGCCTCGGAGGCCCGCATGCACGTCCGCGAAGAGGTGCCGTTCTACACGGGCCGTCGCAAGAGCGTGGCCGAACTGGTGGCCGGGCTCGCCTGATCAGTGCGGGAGCCGGGCGGTGGCCTGCTGAGGCCGGCCGCCCGGCTTCGTCGCGGTGTGCTGCCTCAGCTTCTTCGCCTTGCTCTCGCCCGGGCGCTCCGGCTTGGGCTCGGGGTGCCCCTCGCACGCCGCACGCCGGGCCGGGAGGCGGCCCTCCAGCAGGTAGGCGTCGACGTGACCGTTGACGCACGCGTTCGGGCCGTACGCGATGCCGTGCGTGCCGGCGTCCCGCTCGGTCACCAGTACCGAGCCCGACAGCCGCCGGTTCATCTCCAGCGCCCCGTCGTACGGCGTGGCGGCGTCCCGCTCGGCGGCCAGGATCAGGATCGGCGGCAACTCACCCCGCCCGGTCCGCACATCCAGCGGCTCCTGGCGGGGCGCCTGCCAGTAGGCGCACGGCAGGTTCATCCACGCGTTGTCCCAGGTCTCGAACGGCGCCACGCGCGCGAGCCGCGTGTTGTCCCGGTCCCAGACCGCCCAGTCCGTCGGCCAGGGCGCGTCGTTGCACTCCACGGCCGTGTAGACCGCGCTCGAGTTCTCGTCCTCGGCCGCCGCCTCCTTCGCCGGCGCGGCCAGCTCGACCAGCGGCTTCGGGTCGCCCTTCACATACGCCGACAGCGCCTTCGCGCGTGACGGCCAGTAGTCGTCGTAGTACCCGGCCTGCAGGAACGCCTCCTGCAGCTGGCCGGTCCCGACCTTCCCGCCCGCCGGCTCCTCGGCCAGCCGCGCCCGTACCTTCTGGTAGCTGCGCAGCACCTCGTCGGACGTGGCGCCGAGGCCGTACACGTCGTCGTGCTCGGCGACCCACTCCCGGAAGTCCGCCCACCGCTCCTCGAACGCGGCCGACTGGGCGAGGTTGCTGCGGTACCAGATCTGCGCCGGGTCCGGGTTCACTGCCGAGTCGAACACCATCCGCCGTACGTGCGAGGGGAAGAGCGTCGCGTACACCGCGCCGAAGTAGGTGCCGTACGACGCCCCCATGAAGGTCAGCTTCGACTCGCCCAGTGCGGCCCGCAGGACGTCCAGGTCACGGGCGTTGTTCAGGGAGTTGTAGTGCTGCAGGGCGGTGCCCGTGCGCTGCGCGCAGCCAAGTGCGTACGCCTTCGCCCGGGCGATGCGCTCCTTCTTGTACTCCTCCGAGGGGTGCGTCGGCGCCTGCACCGGCCCCTTGACGGACTGCTTGGGGTCCTGGCAGGACAGCGGCGCGGACGGCGACACCCCGCGCGGGGCGTAGCCGACCAGGTCGTACGCTGCCGCCAGCCGCTTCCACGCGGGCAGCAGGCCGATCAGCGGGAAGTGCAGCCCGGAGGCACCCGGCCCGCCCGGGTTGTAGACCAGGGCGCCCTGCCCGGGCACCCGGCGCTTGCTGTTGTGCGGGTCCTTGTGCGTGGCCCGCACCCGGCTGACGGCGAGCTTGATCTGTTTGCCGTCGGGGCGGGCGTAGTCGAGCGGGACGGACACCGTGCCGCACTGCATCTTGCCCGGCAGGCCCTGCCCCTTGGAGCATTCGCCGAAGGTGATGCCGGCGGCCTCGGCGCGCGCGGCGGCCACGGTCGTGCCGTGCTGCTCGACCGTGCCCGGGGCGGCCCCGGTGCTGCCGGCCGGAGCGGCGGAGAGGGTCGTCAGGAGCAGAGCCCCGGCGACCGAGTAGAGGGCGGCAGCTCTCATGGCGTATCCCTTCGGTGCACGGCAGCAACAAAAGGGATATTTCGTTCGTCTGTTGATGAAGGCAAGCACCACCCTGCCGGTGTCGGCCTCAATGCCCCCTATGCGTCACCGAGCCGACGGGCTGTCAGTCGTAGCTGTCAGTCCTGCCGGTGGAACGCGTGGTGGTGCGGCTCGCGGTGCGCGAAGGCCGCACGCAGGTCCGGCTCGCCGATCGCGCGTACGCCCCTTATCGCGACGGAGGTGAGGTACGTACGGTCGTCCCCGGCCCCAGAGCTCCGGACCAGGGTGCTCAGCAGCCGCTGCCCGGCCGGGGAGGCCCACTGCGCGTACGGGTGGATCTCGATCCGGGCGATGGCGAGACAGCTCAGGGTGAGCACGAAGGGGAGCGCGAACCAGAGCGCGACCAGGTGGGCCGGCACGTCCGACTGGGCCGGCGCCAGCAGCGCGACCGCGCCCAACGCCAGTACGGCGGCCGCGGCGAGTTGCACCTGCCGGATCGCGGCCGCGATCCCGGTGCGCTCCCCGTCGGGTACGGCGAGGCCCGCGCTGACCAGACGGTCGGCGAGGCTGCCGACCGCCTCGGCCGCGGCTGCGGCGTCCCGCACCGGCTCGATGCGGGACTGGCCCTGCGGCCCGATGGCCCCTATCACCGAGCGCTCCATCTCGTCCCGGCCGCGCGGATCGACGACCGTCGCCCAGCCGGTGTGCGCGAGCAGCAGGCGCCGCTGCCGCGCCATGGAGACGAGGGTCAGATCGGCGACCCGTCGCGGGCCGCCGGACAGGAAAGCGGCCTCGTACAGCGTCAGATCGTGTCCCCGGCCCGCGGTCGCCTCTGTCGCGTCCGAGGCCGCGGCGTGTACGGCGGCCAGGCACAGGCGCGTGCAGGCAGTGCCGGCGACGGCCCAGGCCAGCAGGAGGAGAAGGACCCAGAACATGCCGCGTTTCTATGCCAAAGGCCCAGTGAAACGCCATGCCTTATTCACAATACGGACCGAGAGTTGCCGGGATGTGACGTTCCGGATAGGGCGTCGAGGGCGTCAGGACCCCTGCGGGCGAGGGCTGGTCGCGGCCGGCGGCAGGGTGTACTTGGGTGACGGCGACGGGGGCGGGCTCATCGGGACGGCCGGAGCGGGGTCCTCGGTCGGCCCGGGCGGGGCGGGGGAGGGCGTCGGCGGAGGGGTGCTGTCGGCGACCATGTCCCGGGCCACGGCGTCGTAGTCGACGTAGCCGGTCGCCTCCAGGACCGTGATGTGGTCCAGCACCGTGGTGTTGGCGTCGTCGGCGAGCTTGCGGACGAGGGAGTTGCGCGTACTGGCCCGCACCTGCGCCACGACGGAGAACACCTTGCCGTGCGCCAGGCGCAGGATGTTCGCGAACTGTCGGTCGTACTCGACGCTCTGGGCCGCGCTCAGGGTGTCCAGCCACTCCTGCTGCTGCTCGGTGGGCTCGTTCGGCAGCGCGAGGCTGAGCTTGGCGGCGACGTCACGTACCCGCTCGTCGAGGAACGTGTGCCCCTCGATGAGGTGCCGGCCGGCGGTCCGTACGGCCGGGGTGGTGCCCTTCCGCTGCGCCTGCTCACCGGCGGGCAGCTCCCACAGCCCTGCCAGCCGGACCTTCGTGATGAAGTCGCGGTCCAGCGCGGACAGCGGCCCGTACCCGGTCGAGACGGTCTCCGCGTTGAGCACGTCCAGCCCGGTCCCGGACCGGTCGGCGTACGACCAGATGGGAAAGACCATCGCCAACAGCGTCGCCGTCAGGCCGGTGATGATCAGCCCGGTGCCGCTGAAGATGCCTCGGCCGTTGACGCGGGGTTGCGATCGCATGGTGCCTCCTGGTGCGGCACCGCACGTTAGTGCGCTTCGGGGGTGGGTTGGCATATTACTTCGGCGCCGGAGTGTGCCGTGCCCGGCACCCGGCTCATCGCCGCAGCCGCCCCGTCCGCTTCCCCGCTCAGCGCCGCAGCAGCACGCGTCGCGTGGCGCGGGCCAGCCGTACCCCCGGCCGTCGCGACCGCGGCGTCGGGCCCGAGCGCTCCAGCCACCACTCCTGCAACTCCGCCCGGACCCGGGCGTCTTCGAGCCGGCCGCCGGCCAGCAGGTACCCGGCGAAGGCCAGGGCGTCGCGCCGGTAGCCGTCGGTCATCGGGTGCCCGTGGCTGTAGCCGAGGAAGGCCCGTCGATACCCGTTCCCGAGGATCACCGGCAGCTCGGGCGCGACCTTCGCCACGACGTCCGCCCGCTTGCCGGCGAGCGCCCGCGCCTGCACGCCGAGCCGTACCCGGTCGAACCCCTCGGGCACCGGCGTCCCGGCGACGAGCGCGGACAGCAGCGAGGCCTGTGCGAGGGCGAGCCGCTGACGAGCGGGATCGGTGACTGCCTCGGACCGCACCGTCTTGTCCCGGGGTGGGGTGTCGACGCAGGACGACCTCTCCGCGGACACCAGGCCTCCCTGCGCCGCCCCCTCTGCCGACGCCCGCCTCTCAGTGGCCTCCCTCTCCACCGCCCCCTTCTCCAACGCCCCCCGAATCGCCCCCAACTCGCGCTCCAGCTCCCCCGGCTCCGGGAAGTTCTCGTCGCGTTCCAGCAGAACCCCGGGCGGGGTCACGCGGGAGGCGAGGTCCGTCAGGATGTCGAGGACCGGCCGGGGCACGGCGTGGGCGTGGCTGTCGTGCCAGACGCCGTCGCGTTCGAAGCCGCCCGCGACATGGACGTACGCGATGGCCTCCAGCGGAAGTTCGGCGAGGGCCTTGGCGGGGTCCTCGCCCCGGTTGACGTGGTTGGTGTGGAGGTTGGCCACGTCGATGAGCAGCCGCACCCCCGTGCGGTCGGCCAGCTCGTACAGGAACTGCCCCTCCGTCATCTCCTCGCCCGGCCAGGAGATGAGGGCCGCGATGTTCTCCACGGCGAGCGGCACGGGCAGCGCGTCCTGCGCGATACGGACGTTCTCGCACAGCACGTCGAGGGCGTCCCGGGTGCGGGGGACCGGCAGAAGGTGCCCCGCCTCCAGGCGCGGCGACGCCGTGAGCGGCCCTCCCGCCCGTACGAACGCGATGTGCTCGGTGACCAGCGGCGCCCCCAGCGCCTGAACCCGCTCGGCGAGCGCGGTCAGCCGCCCGGCGTCGGGCCGCTCCGCTCCGCCCAGCCCGAGCGAGACGCCGTGCGGGATCACGGTCACGCCGCGCTCCCGCAGCCGTACCAGGGACTCCGGAAGATGCCCGGGGCAGACGTTCTCGGCGACGGCCTCGACCCAGTCGATGCCCGGCATGCGCTCCACGGCGTCCGCGATCTCCGGACGCCACCCGATCCCCGTACCCAGTCGCTCCATCGTCCCCTCCTCGGCCTTTTCCGTACCCGCTGCCCCGTCTCCTCGGACGTGCCGGACGTGACGGGGGTATGGCCCCGCGGGACCCGCCCGAACCCCTGGGCGGGCACCTTCAGAGCAACATTTGAGGTTGGGCGGCCGGGACCCGCGTCCCGCTCCCCGCACCCGGCGAGCGGCCTCGCAAGGTCGTACGCACCGCACGCCGACAGCGTTCAAACGCCCCGCGCAAGCACGCCTGAGACCTGAACACGGCACACCTGCCCGCCGGGTGGTTGCTCAGGTACCGAGATTCCGGACGGTCTCGGTGAGCTCATCGAACAGGGCCTTCAGCGCGATTACGTGGCCGGGTTCCGGTTGCCCGGCGCCGGTCCGGCAGCCGCTCCGAGGAACGCCCGTGTCCTACCGCAGCGCCGGATGGTCGGCGACCACCGTGCACGATCCGGGCGCGATCTCCGTGAACCCCGCGTCGCGCACCAACGGCAGCCCTCGGGTCGTCAGCTCGGGCCAGCGCTCCGGGTCCGCGGTCCGTACGGCGAGCGGGAACCCCGCGTCGCGCCAGGCGGCCCGTTCCTCGTCCGACAGCGCCCACCAGGCGAGTTGCGCTGCGTGCCCGGTCTGCGCCATCGCCTTGCCGGCCGACATGTCGAGGTCGGGGTTCAGCCAGAGCACGGGCGCCGACGGGTCGGCGTCCACGGGGGGCTCCGGGTCGTCGAGGTCGGTGCCGGAGACCTGGAGCTTCGCCAGTTCCTTGGGCCACCCGTCCAACGGCACGGGCGGGAAGACCCGCACCTCGGCCGACTTGCCGGTGACGGTGATGCCCGGCAGCGTTTCCGCCCGCCGCCACTCGGCGCCGCGGGCCCGCCGCACGACCTTGCGGATCCGGGCGTCCTGCCAGTCCCGCATGGCCGCGGCCCACTCGCCGTCGCCGACGGAGCGCTCGTCGTCGAGGATCACCAGGACGGCGCGGGCGGAGGTTTCGAGGGCGTCGGTGCGAGCGGGTGGAGCGCCCCGCTCGATCCGTACGACGAGAGGCAGTACGAACTGCGGAGCGTCATCGCGGGCACTGGGCTCCGACCGGAAGGGGCTGTCGCCGGCGGACGTCGGTTCTTGGCTCACGACAACACCCTAAGGGGCGCGGAACCGTGTCGATTTGGCTGGTCCGCCGCGTGAGCGCGATCAGCTCCCGGCCGGCCGCCACGCGCCATGGGACAGGATGTCCTCCATGCAACGTGATCTTCGTCTGGACAACGTGGGCCGCCGCTACGGCCTGCGCGGCCCATGGGTCTTACGCGGCGTGCATCTCACCGTGCCGCCCGGCAACCTCATCCGCGTCGAAGGACCCAACGGCACCGGCAAGTCCACCCTCCTCCGGCTCCTGGCCGGCATCGACGCCCCGACCGAGGGCCGTATCACCGGCCGCCCCCGCACCGCATACGTCCCCGAACGCTTCCCCACGGCCCTCCCCTTCACCGCCGTCGGCTACCTCACCCATCTCGGCAAGGTGCACGGCCTCTCCCGTGCCGCGGCCACCCGGGCCGCCCTGGAGTGGCTCGACCGCTTCGGCGCCGCCTCGTACGCCCGTACGCCGATGGCCCAGCTGTCGAAGGGCAGCAGCCAGAAGGTCGCCGTCGTCCAGGCCCTCCTCGCCGAACCGGAGCTGCTCGTCCTCGACGAGGCGTGGACCGGCCTCGACGCCGCCGCTCGCGAGGAACTGGAGCGGGCCGTCGTCGAACGCACCGCGGGCGGCACCGCCGTGGTCTTCGTGGACCACGACCCGGGCCGCCTGGCGGGAGCGCCCGACGCGACGTACACCGTGCGGGACGCGGGACTCGGCCTGCGTACGGAAGACGCGCCTTCGGCACCCGCCGGCCCGCACGTGACCGTCGTCGTGCAGGGCCCGCGGGGCGGACAGCTCCCCGCCGACGCGACCCGCACCGTCATATCGGCGGAGGAACCCGAGCCCGGCACCCACCGCCTGACCGTCCCCGCGTCCCATTCGGACGTCCTCCTGCGCGCCCTGCTGACGGCCCGCCCGCCCTGGCATGTGGTGAGCGTGAGACAGGAGCCGACCCCCGAGACCGAGAGCCGCCGATGACCGCCCTTCTCAGCTACCAGAGCGCCCTGCTGGCCCGTTCGCAGCGCTGGCTGCCGCCGTTCATCCTGTACGTCGTGTTCCTCGGGATCGGTGTGTCGAGCGGTCAGCCGGTGCTCGACTCGCTCGGCTACACGGCCGCGGCCCTGCTGCCCGTCGCCGCCTGGCTGGTGCGGATCTGCGTCACCAACGAGCCGCCCGCCGCCCGCAGTTGTGTGTCCGCGGCGGTCGGGCCGGGGCGGGCGCACCTCGCCGCACTGCTGGTCGCGCTGACCGCGGCGGCGGTCCTGGGCACGCTCGCGACCCTCGTCGTGACGCTGATCAGCGATCCGGTGAGCGCGGATCACCAGACGCGTGTGCCGCGGCTCCCGGCGGGCGCGGCCGGGCTGCTCGCCACGCTGGCCTGCGCCCTGCTCGGCACGGCCGTCGGCGCCCTCACCACCTGGCCGTTGCTGCGCTCCACGGGACGCGCGGTCCCCACGATGCTGCTCGCGGCGCTGCTGTCCGTGGTCGTGACCGGCTCCCCGGCACAGGCGGCGGTCAGCGGCCTGGTCACCGGCTCCCGCTCGGGCACGGTCCCCATGCCCCTGCTGCCGTTGGCCGCGGCGGGCCTGCTCACGGCGGCGGCGATCGCCGTGGCCTGCGCGCTCACGTCCCGCCGGTCACCCTGAGGAAGGGCTCACCCCGAACAGGCCGTGCGCTGCGCCTCCTGCCACTCACAGACCGGGCAGAGCGTGATCCCCTTGTACGACTCCGGGTACTCCGTGGGCTCCCGGCACAGCACGCACTCGGCGTACGGCGGCCCGTCGGCCTTGGGCGGCCGGGTCGCGTCGATCAGGCAGTAGTCGTTCGTGGCCTGTTCCTCGCTCATGCGTCCAGCGTACGAGCATCAGGTCCGCCCGCCGGCCGCCCCGATCAGCTCGGACACCTTCACGAACCGAAAGCCCCTGGCGCGCAGCTCGGGTACGACGCTGCGGACCACCCGCTCGGTCGTCGGAGCGGCACTGAGCGTGCAGTGCATGACGACCACGGACCCCGCCCGCACCCCGTCCAGCACCTCCTGCGCGACGGCACGGGCGTCCGTCGCGAACGCGTCCCCGCTCACCACGTCCCACTGCACGGCGGTGACGCCGGCCGGGCTGAGCGCCTTCAGAGCGCGCCGGTCGTAGCAGCCGCCGGGAAACCGGAAGTACGGCATCGCGTCACGGACCCCCACTTTCCGCAACGCCGCGTACGCACGCTCCACATCCACCCGCATCCGCTCCTCGCCGACCGTCGGCAGCCCGTAGCAGTCCTCGGTGAAGGCGTAGTGGCTGTAGGAGTGGTTGGCGACCTCGAACAGCGGGTTCCGCCCGATGGCCCGGGCCTGATCCGGGTACTCCTCGGCCCATCGCCCCGTCATGAACACGGTCGCCGGCACCTTCAACTCCCGCAGGGCAGCGACCAGCCCGGGATTGTCGAACCGCTCCCCCCGCGCCGCCCGGGGCCCCTGGTCCGCGGTCATGTCGGCGTCGAAGGTGAGCGCGACGGCCTTGTCCCGACCGCGTGGACCGTGCTCGAAGACGGGCGTCACACCGGCGGGACCGGGGGCCAGGGTCGGCGGCCTTGCCATGGGGGAGACGCCGGCGGTGGCGCTGGGCGCGGGCAGGGGAGCCCGGGTCGCCTCGTGCGGCGCACAGGCGGCGAGCGCGCTGAGCGCCGCACCCAGGGCGCAGAGGGCGGTGACGCGGCGTACAGATGTGATCACCGTATGAAGATATGAGGATTAAACAGTCATTTCGGTACGCCGATGGGTACGCCGGGCCCGTGTCACCCGCCCGGCGGACCGCGGCCTCTCCCGGGCTGCTCAGTCGGTTCGTGTGCAGGAGCCCGTCGGTGCGGTGGCCGGAGGGCGGCACTGGAGGCTGTACTCGCTCGCGTCCGTGCTCAGGTAGCGGCCCATGCAGGTGCTCACCGAAGTGCGGCCGCGCTCGGCGCAGAAGGTGAGGGCGGCGCGGCCGTCGGCGAAGGGGCCGGGGGCGTAGATCACCCAGTAGCCGGGGCGCAGGGAGGCGTACTCGTCGCTGCGCAGGACGGCCGCCTCCGGCACCGACCGGCGGACGGTGGCGAGCCGCTTGTCCCGGGCCGCGGTGCCCGCGGCGACGGGTTCGGAGTGGAGCTGGGCGATCCAGCGGCCGTCGGGGGTGGCGGGCGGGGTGGCAGTGGCGGTCTTCGTGGTGGGGGTCGGTGCGGGCGTCGGCTGTTGTTTCGCCGGGGTGGGGATGGACGTCGTGGCCGCAGGGGCGTTCGAGGTGGCGCGGGCCTTGTCGTCGCCGGTGTCGCCGGGGCGCAGGGCGAGGAGGACCAGAGCCGCCGCGGTGGCGATCGCGAGCCCTGCAGTCACGGCCACGACGAGGGGCCCCCGGCGCCGGGGCTCGTGCATCCGCTGCGGAACAGTGGGCCGGGGCGTGTCGAGCTGCGTCGGCGTCGCAGGCGCGGGCGGTGCGGCGGCGGTCAGCGTCGGCTGTGCCCAGTACGGCGTCGTACCGGCCTCCACCTGCGCCAGCATCGTGTCAAGGCGGGCGGCGTCCGGGCGCGCCGCCGGGTCCCGTACCAGCAGGGCGTCGAGCACCGGCGTCAGCGAGCCCGAGCGGGTCGGCGGCGGGAGAGGCTCGTCGAGTACGGCGGCCAGGGTGGCAAGCGTGGTGGGGCGGCGCAGAGGGCTGACGCCCTCCACGCACACGTACAGCACCACGCCCAGCGACCAGAGGTCGGCGGCGGGGTCGTCGTCGCGGCCCCGGATCCGCTCGGGGGCCATGTACTCGGGCGAACCGACGAGCTCGCCGGTCGCCGTGAGGGCCGTCGTGCCCTGCAGGGCGGCGATGCCGAAGTCGGTGAGGACGGCGTCGCCGTCGGGACGCAGGAGGATGTTGGCGGGCTTGACGTCCCGGTGCTGGATGCCCGCCGCGTGCGCGGCCCGCAGCGCGCCGAGCACCTGACGGCCGACGCGGGCCGCCTCCACCGGAGTCAACGGGCCGTCGTCCAGGCGCCGCTGGAGCGAGACGCCCGGCACCAGCTCCATCACGATCCAGGGGTGCGGGTCGGCGGCCACGATCTGGTGGACGGTGACCACATGGGGATGGCTCAGCCGGGCCAGCGCCCGCGCCTCCCGCAGCACCCGCTCGCGCACCACACCGACCGTGTCCGCGTCGGACCGGACCGCCTTGAGCGCGACCTCGCGGTGCAGCACCGTGTCGCGAGCCCGCCACACGGTGCCCATTCCTCCGCTGCCCAGCCGCTCCACCAGCTCGAAACGGCCGTCGACGACATCCCCCGGTGCGTTCATGCCGCACAGGTTAGAGGACGTTCCGGAGAGGAAGCCTCCACTCGTTCGAGGGACGGTGCGCTACCTGCGCCAGGGGCCCGTCACCGCGAACGTCGTCCCCGGCGTGTAGCAGTTGACGTACATCGTCTCGCCGTCCGGTGCGAAGGTCACCCCGGCGAACTCGCCCCACTCCGGCTCCTGCGGCGTGCCCAGGTTCTGCGCGTTGCGCGCCATCGCGTACACCTCCCCGCGCCTGGTCACGCCGAACAGGTGCTGGGCGCCGTTGCCGTCCTCGCACACCATCAGGCCGCCGCTGGGGGCGAGGCAGATGTTGTCCGGGGACTCGCCGGGGAGCTGGAGGTCGGTGTCCGGACCGAAGACGATCACGAGGGTGAGACGGCGCTCGGTGGGGTCGTAGCGCCAGATCTGGCCGTAGTGATCCGCCGCCGAGCCCTCCGCGCTGCGGGCGAAGGACGAGACGAAGTAGACGCAGCGGCCGCCCCAGTAGCAGCCCTCCAGCTTCTGCGCGTGGGTGATGCCCTTCGGGCCGAAGTCCTGGTGGCGGATGGGGGTTCGGGCGGCGAGGGGGTCCGGTACGTCGACCCACTCGATGTTCTCGAAGGTCGCACCCGTCTCCTGGATCGAGGAGAGGTCCGGTACGCCCGGGACACGCATCGCCTGGAGGCGGCCGCCCGCGCGCAGGGAGCCGAGGCCGCCGTGCGGGGCGTCCGGGAGGAAGCGGTAGAAGAGGCCGAAGGGGCGCTCGAAGGCGTCCTCGGTCTCGTAGACGATGCCGCGCCGCGGGTCGACCGCGATCGCCTCGTGCTGGAAGCGGCCCATCGCGGTCAGCGGGACGGCGCCGGAGCGGTGCGGGTTCGCCGGGTCGACCTCGAAGATGAAGCCGTGGTCCTTGGTGTAGCCGTTGGTGCCGGCCTTGTCCTCGGTCTCCTCGCAGGTCAGCCAGGTGCCCCAAGGGGTGGGCCCGCCTGCGCAGTTGACGGCCGTACCGGCGATGGCGACACGCTCGGACAGGACACGGTTGCGGGAGTCCAGGGTCAGGGCCGTACAGCCGCCCTTGCCCTGCGGGTCGTAGGTGAGGTCGGGGACCGTCGGGACGGGGACGGCCGCCGTGTTGCGGTTCTCGTGGTTGCGGACCAGGTGGACGCGGCCGCGGGAGCCCGGCAGGGCTGTCATGCCGTCGTGGTTGGAGGGGACCGGGCCCTCGCCGGAGCGGAGTTGGTCGCCCTCGCGGGACAGGACCCGGTAACGGAATCCTTCCGGCAGGTCGAGCAGGCCCTTGGGGTCGGGGACCAGGGGGCCGTATCCGGTGTGGCCGAGGGTCTGCGCTGCGGCGGTGCCTGCGAAGAGCTCCGACAGGGACCCGGCGAAAGCGATGCCGATACCCAGGGAGCCGGAGCGGGCGAGGACCTGACGTCGTGTTGCGGACATGGGGGGAAACCTTCCTGCTGGCGGACAGGAACTTTGATCCCGCCGTGTCTATCACCTGGCGCGACTCGCGTGAACCACGCGCGTAGCGTGTGTCACTTCAGTGGCACTTGGCCAGGGGGCTCCGCTGGGGGTTCGGCCGGGGGTTCAGCAGTCGGTTCGGCCGGAGGCTCCGTGGATTCCTCGACGGCTATCGGCTCGGAGACGGCGGCCGGCTCGTCGACGGTGGCCGGCTCGGGAACGGCCGCCGGCTCGGTGGTCGCTCGGGCCGCCTGGTCCTGCGGTGGCTGTGCGCCCCGCTCCAGGAACCGCAGCAGCTCCACCGGGATCGGCAGCACCAGCGTGGAGTTCTTCTCCGCCGCCACCGCCATCACCGTCTGCAGCAGCCGCAGTTGGAGGGCGGAGGGCGCGTCGGCCATCTGGTGCGCGGCCTCGGCCAGCTTCTTGGAGGCCTGGAGTTCGGCGTCGGCGTTGATGACCCGGGCCCGCCGCTCCCGGTCGGCCTCGGCCTGGCGGGCCATGGACCGCTTCATCGACTCCGGCAGGGACACGTCCTTGATCTCGACGCGGTCGATCTGCACGCCCCAGCCGATCGCCGGACTGTCGAGCATCAGCTCCAGGCCCTGGTTGAGCTTCTCGCGGTTGGACAGCAGATCGTCCAGATCGCTCTTGCCGATGATCGAGCGCAGCGAGGTCTGCGCCATCTGGGAGACGGCGAAGCGGTAGTCCTCGACGTTGATGATCGCAGCCGCCGCGTCCACGACCTGGAAGTACACGACCGCGTCGACCCGCACGGTCACGTTGTCGCGGGTGATGCCCTCCTGGGCGGGCACGGGCATCGTCACGATCTGCATGTTGACCTTGTGGAGCCGGTCGACGGCCGGGAGGATCATCGTGAACCCCGGCTCGCGCACGGAGCCCCGCAGCCGGCCGAGCCGCAGGATCACCCCGCGCTCGTACTGCTTGACGACCCGCGCGGCAGCCGCGACGTACACCAGCCCCACCGCTGCGACACCTGCGGCCGCACCCAGCAGTTCCTCGATCATGGCGACCCCCTTGCCGAGAGGTCCGATCAGTACGCTCCTGTAACGCTATGTCCTGCAACGATATGCCCGGTGCCCGGTCCGGGGCCATGGACGGCTCCGGACCGGGCACCGGGCCAGGGGTCACACCTCACCGGGGGCACACGCCACCCGGAGTCGTACGCCGGTCAGGGTGCGGTGACCCGCACCGGGTCGGTACCCGCCGCGGTGGGAGTACCTCCCGCTTCGAGCGAAGTCGAGAAGTGGGGGAGGCGCTCGGCCCAGCTCTCCAGGGCCGTACGGCAGGCGTGGTCGAGGTGGTGCAGTCCGGACAGGTCCAGCTCGACCGGGCGGTCCTGCGGCAGGGCCTCCAGGCTGTCGAGGATCTTCGGTAGCCTGAGGAAGGTCGCGTTGCCCGACAGGTACGCCTGGATCGGTCCTGCGCCCTTGTCGATGACCTCCAGCTTCACGTGCGAGGCCTCCCAGGCGGTCTTGGCGACCGACAGGGCCAGACCGATCAGCACGCCCTCGAACATGTTCACCGTGACGATCGAGACGGCGGTGGCGACCAGGATCAGTGCCTCACCGCGGTGCCCCCGCCACAGGGAGACGATCCCGCGGAAGGGGATCAGCTTGAAGCCCGCGTGGACCAGGATGCCCGCCAGCGCGGGGATCGGGATCAGTGCCAGCGTGGCGGGCAGCAGCGCCGCGAACAGCAGCAGCCATACGCCGTGCATGACACGCGATGCCTTCGTCTTCGCGCCCGCCTGGACGTTGGCGGAGCTGCGCACGATGACCGCGGTCATCGGCAGCGCCCCGAGGACGCCGCAGACCGCGTTGCCCGCGCCCTGCGCCATCAGCTCCTTGTCGTACTCGGTGCGCGGCCCGTTGTGCAGCCGGTCCACGGCCGCGGCGCTGAACAGCGACTCGGCCGACGCGATGAGCGTGAAGGCGACGATCGTGGCGAGCACGCCGACATTCGCAAGCTCACCGAAGGCCGTCAGGGACGGCGGCTGGATGGAGCCCAGCAGGCCCTTGACCTCGACGGTGGCGACGGGCAGGGAGAACACGGCGGCGACCAGCGTCGCCAGACCGACCGCGGCGAGCGGACCGGGAATCGTGCGCACCTTGGCCGGCAGCCGCTTCCACAGCACCAGGACGGCGATGGTGCCGGCGCCCAGCCCGATCGAGGCCAGCGCCCCGGTGTCGCCGACGGCCCCGGCGAGCGCGCCGGGCAGCCCGGCTATTTTCTCCAGGCCGGAGGCGGGCGCCTTGGCATCCGCGACCGAATAGAGCTGTCCGGCGATGAGCACAAGGCCGATACCGGCCAGCATGCCCTCGACGACGGAGACCGAGATCGCCCGGAACCAGCGCCCCAGCTTCAGGGCGCCCATGAGGAGCTGGAGCGCCCCGGTGGCGAGGACGAGCACACCGAGGACCGGCAGCCCGAACTCCTGGACCGCCTCGAAGACCAGCACGGTCAGACCGGCGGCGGGACCGGAGACCTGAAGGCTGCTGCCGCGCATCAGGCCGGTGACGATGCCGCCCACGATGCCGGTGACGAGCCCGAGCTCGGCCGGCACTCCGGAGGCGACGGCCACGCCGACACACAGCGGCAGCGCGACCAGGAAGACGACCAACGAGGCGGCGAAGTCCTGCCGCAGATGAGGGTATTTGGTCATCATCATGATCACAGAGCCTCGAACGCGTCGGTCTCGGCGCTGTGGGCGCGCACGGCGCCCTTGTGCACCTCGTAGTACCAGGCGTGCAAGGTCAGTTGACGCTCCTTCAGCTTCTTGTCGATGAACGGGTACGAGCGCAGCCGCAGCAGCTGCGTCAGCACATGGGCCTGGACGCCTTCGGCGACCTCCGGGTCCTCGGCGGCGCCGGTCGGGCGCGGAGTGGCGTGCGAGAGCCAGTCCCGCACGGCAGGTACGGAATCCAGGTCGTCGCCGCGCACCAGCGCGCCGACGGCACCGCAGTGGGAGTGGCCGCAGACCACGATGTCGCTGACGCCGAGGACCTCCACGGCGTACTCGATCGTGGCCGCCTCGCTGGTGGGGTGCTGGGAGGCGTACGGCGGGACGATGTTGCCCGCGGTGCGCAGCTCGAAGAGCTCGCCGGGGCGGGCCCCCGTGATCAGGGCCGGTACGACCCGGGAATCGGAGCAGGTGATGAACAGGACCTGCGGAGACTGCCCTTCGGCGAGCCTGGCGAACTCCTCAGGGCGCTGTCCGAACATACGGGCGTTGTCGATGAGGGGCTGCATGTGTGGTGACTCCTCCTGGCGCGCCTCAATGGCGCGTCGGGGTTTACATGACAGGGGTGGGGGGACTGCTCTGCTGCTCAGCAGCGGAAGATCTGAAGCCCCGCCGGAGTGTGGGACGTCGAGGATCTCGACGTGCGCTCGTGCGCGGCGCCGGCTTGGGCCGGCAGGTGCGCGGACGTGGAGTCCCGGGCGAGCAACGGTCGGTCGGGCGCCTGCGGCCCGGAGTCGGCGAAGCGCGGATGGACACGGGTGCGCAGTGGACCGGTCGGGTCCCCGTCACCGGACGGGACGCAGTGGCGCGACGTGAGGGTTTCGTCGCGCAGCGCCTTCCCGGAGAGCTTGATTCCGGGTTGGGCCTTGGCCTCTGCCTGACTCGCTGTGTATGCGTGTGCGAAGGCCGCGCCGGGTGCGAAGAACTGAAGGGCGAGCAGAACCGCGGCGAGGATCGAAATCGGGGTCCGAACCGTCGTACCTCGGAACATGCGCCCCCCTCTACTCAGTCCACGCCTCATGCACGTGCCAACACTTGGTCAACCGTTGGTCAAGAAACACGTTAACCCGGCAACGTTGTTTGCAGGGTTAACTTAACGTTTCGAGCTGAAGAGAGCCTGAAAGCTGAGGGTGGCTTGGCTTGAACTACCCCTTGACCAGGGGGAGTTACTGGGTTACCAGGACCTTGGCGTCACGGGCCAGCGCGGTGAGTCGCGAGATCGCGCGGAAGTACTTCTTGCGGTAACCGCCCTTGAGCATGTCCTCGCTGAACAGCTGGTCGAACGGCAGTCCGGAGGCCAGCACCGGCACTTCACGGTCGTAGAGCCGGTCCGCGAGCACGACGAGCCGCAGAGCCGTCGACTGGTCGGGAATCGGCTGGACGTCGGTGAGACACACCGCCTTCAGGCCGTCCGTCAGCGCGCCGTAGCGGCTGGGGTGGACGCGGGCGAGGTGCTCCAGCAGATGCGGGAAGTCGTCGAGCGAGGCGCCCTCGGTGGCATACGCCGCCTTCGTCACCTGTTCGTCGGAGTACGGCGCGGGCGCTTCGGGCAGGCCGCGGTGGCGGTAGTCCTCGCCGTCGATGCGCAGCGCGTGGAAGTGGGCCGACAGACCCTGGATCTCGCGCAGGAAGTCCGCCGCCGCGAAGCGGCCCTCGCCGAGCTTGCCGGGGAGGGTGTTGGAGGTGGCGGCCAGCGCGACACCGGCGTCGACCAGCTTCCCGAGCAGCGTGGAGACGAGGACGGTGTCGCCCGGGTCGTCGAGCTCGAACTCGTCGATGCACAGCAGGCGGTGGCCGGACAGGGTCTGCACCGTCTGCTGGAAGCCGAGGGCGCCGACGAGGTTCGTCAGCTCCACGAAGGTGCCGAAGGCCTTGAGGGACGGCTCGGCCGGGGTGGCGTGCCAGAGGGAGGCGAGCAGGTGGGTCTTGCCGACGCCGTAGCCGCCGTCGAGGTAGACGCCGCGGGGGCCCGCCGGGGTCTTGGGCGCCTTGGGCCTGCCGAACCCCAGGAAACCGCGCCTGGCCTTGCCGGCGCCGCTCGCGTGCGCACCGCCGAGCCCGGCCGCGAAGGTCTCCAGGACACCGACCGCCTCGGTCTGGCTGGGCTGGTTCGGGTCCGGGATGTAGGTGCTGAAACGGACCGAGTCGAAGCGGGGCGGCGGCACCATCTCGGCGACCAGCCGGTCCGCGGGCACGTGCGGCTCACGGGCGCACAGGGACAGCGGGCTCGCTTCGGCTATGGGGCTCGGCCCGGAGGCGGCGGGGGAGGACGACACGGGTCACCATGTTAGGCGCCGTGCCACACTCCCTCACATGCGACGCCTGTTCCCTGTGACCGATGAGACAGCAGCGAGGGCCTCCGGCGGTGCTGCCGGGGACGACGGGGCCGGGGCGCCCGGAGGGTCTTGGGTGGGTGAGGTTCGCCGTGGCGCCGGGTTCCCCGGTGACGATCTCGTCGACCGTGAGTGGAGCCTCGCCGAGCTCGCCGCCGCATACGCCTATCCCGAGCCGGGTCCCGGTGGGCGACAGCCCTGGCTGCGGGCCAACATGGTGTCCACGCTGGACGGGGCGGCCCAGCACGACGGGCGTTCGCAGCCCATCTCCACCGCGACCGACATGCGGATCTTCGGCACGCTGCGGGCGCTGGCGGACGTCGTGCTCGTCGGCGCCGAAACGGTGCGCCAGGAGGGGTACCGTCCGGCACGCGCGCGTGCCGAGTTCGCCCAGGCCCGCGAGGCGGCCGGGCAGGGGCCCGCACCGGCCATCGCGGTGGTGAGCGCCGGCCTGGGCCTCGACTTCAGCCTTCCGCTCTTCACCTCGCCCTTGGTGCCGACCCTCATCCTCACGGGCGCCGCCGCGGCCCCGGACCGCGTCGCGGCCGCGGAGAAGGCGGGCACCCAGGTGGTGATCGCCGGTGACGGCGTCGGCGTGGACCCCGTACGTGCCGTCCAGGCCCTCGCCGAGCTCGGCCACACCCGCCTGCTGACCGAGGGCGGGCCGCGGATGCTCGGGCAGCTGGTGGCCGCCGGAGTGCTCGACGAGCTCTGCCTGACGATCTCCCCGATGCTCACCGCGGGAGACGCCCAGCGGATCGCCGGCGGGCCGTCGGTGCCGGTTCCCAAACGGTTCGAGCTGATCTCCCTGCTGGAGGAGAACGGCTTCCTGTTCAGCCGCTACCGGCGGACGTGAGGTTAGTTCGGTTCGGAAATGGGTTCTATGAGTGCCGTGCGCCCGAAACGGCGGAATCCATCGTTCCGTTTGGCTTCCGCCGGGCACACTAAAACTCGCAGTCCCCGTGCGAGCACGGGGCAGGATGGTTTCCGCAGAAGGGGCGCCCGGTGTTCACAAGCGTTTTGATGATCGAGAAGGCCCTGACGTCCGCCGACGTGGAGTTCGTCACCACCTTGCACGGGGACGAGGAGGTCTCGTTCCATGTGCTGCTCCAGCCGCGGGGTGAGCAGGCCGACAGGTTGCTGCGCGCCATCGACGACATCGCGCTCGGTGAGCTGGACGAGGCGGTCCGGGAGGGGAACACGCCGGAGGGACAGGAGGCGCTGAGCACGGGGGAGCGGGCACTGGAGGTGTCGCTCACGGCTCTGCGTACGGCCGGAGCGGCGGCCGAGGGGCGGCTCCTGGAGGACCATCCGCTGGACGCGCTCAGAGCGGTGGTGGACGAGGTCGGGGCGGACGAGGTGATCGTGCTGACCGACCCGCACTATGTGGAGGAGTTCTTCCACCGGGACTGGGCGTCCAGGGCTCGGCACAAGGTGGGGGTGCCGGTGCTGAAGCTGTTCTCGCACAGCAAGGCGTAGGGGCACGGTCCGCGGCGTCCGGTGCGCGAGGTCCGCGGTCCCACCCAATAGGCTGGGGCCTCACCGTCGTATCGCACTCCTGGGAGAACACGCATGGCACCCGGCATTCCCCACGCCATGGACCGACCGCACTTCATCGGCATCGGCGGGGCCGGGATGTCGGGGATCGCGAAGATTCTCGCGCAGCGTGGGGCCAAGGTGGCCGGCAGTGACGCCAAGGAGTCCGGAACCGCCGAGGCCCTGCGGGCCCTGGGCGTGACCGTGCACATCGGGCACGCGGCCGAGCACCTCGCCGACGACGCCAGCTGCGTCGTCGTGTCGTCGGCGATCCGGCAGGACAACCCCGAGCTGGCCCGCGCCGCCGAGCTGGGCGTTCCGGTGGTGCACCGGGCCGACGCGCTCGCCTCGCTGATGCACGGGCTGCGCCCGATCGCCGTCGCCGGTACGCACGGCAAGACCACCACGACGTCGATGCTGGCGGTCTCCCTGAGCGAGCTCGGGCTGCGGCCGTCGTACGCCATCGGCGGTGACCTCGACGCCCCCGGCTCGAACGCCCTGCACGGCGACGGCGACATCTTCGTCGCCGAGGCGGACGAATCGGACCGCAGCTTCCACAAGTACGCGCCCGACGTCGCGATCGTCCTGAACGTCGAGCTCGACCACCACGCGAACTACGCGTCGATGGACGAGATCTACGAGTCCTTCGAGACGTTCGCGGACCGCATCACCGAGGGCGGCACGCTGGTGATCTCGGCCGACCAGGACGGGGCGCGGGAGCTGACCCGGCGGGTCTCGGCTCGGGATGTGCGGGTGGTGACGTACGGCGAGGCGGAGGACGCCGACGTACGGGTGCTGTCCGTGCTGGCGCAGGGGCTGAAGAGCCAGGTCACCGTCGTATCGGACGGGCAGGAGCTCACCTTCGCGGTCTCGGTTCCCGGCCGCCACTACGCGCTGAACGCGGTGGCCGCGCTGGCCGCCGGTGCGGCGCTCGGCATCCCGGCCGCCGAGCTGGCCCCGGCGCTGGCGGCCTACACCGGCGTCAAGCGGCGGCTGCAGCTGAAGGGCGAGGTCGCGGGCGTCCAGGTCATCGACTCCTACGCCCACCACCCGACCGAGATGACGGCCGACCTGGAGGCGATGCGCGCGGCCGCCGGGGACGCCCGGATCCTGGTCGTCTACCAGCCCCACCTGTTCTCCCGGACGCAGGAGCTCGGCAAGGAGATGGGCGAGGCCCTCGCCCTCGCGGACTCCTCGCTGGTCCTGGACATCTACCCGGCCCGCGAGGACCCGATCCCCGGTGTCACCAGTGAGCTGATCATCGCCGCGGCCCGCGCGGCGGGCGCCGAGGTGAGGCCGGTGCACGACAAGAGCGAGGTGTCCTCGCTGATCGCGGGAATGTCGAAGCCCGGTGATCTCGTTCTCACCATGGGCGCGGGCGATGTCACGGACCTGGGCCCGGTCATTCTGGACCGCCTGTCGAAGTGAGGGGCAAGGACTCATGTCGTACGACATCGAAAAGCCGGACGAGCAGTGGCGCGCGGAGCTGACCCCGGCCGAGTACGCCGTGCTGCGCGAGGCCGCCACGGAGCCCGCCTTCACCGGTGAGTACACCGACACCAAGACGACGGGCGTCTACTCCTGCCGGGCCTGCGGCGCGGAACTCTTCACGTCCACCACGAAGTTCGAGTCGCACTGCGGCTGGCCGTCCTTCTACGACCCGAAGGACACCGACGCGGTGGAGCTGATCGCGGACCGCTCGCACGGGATGGTGCGCACCGAGGTGCGGTGCGCCCGGTGCGGGTCGCATCTCGGGCACGTCTTCGAGGGCGAGGGTTACGCCACGCCGACCGATCAGCGGTACTGCATCAACAGCATCTCGCTGCGGCTGACGGCGGACGAGGACTGACGTGGAAGGGGCGCCGCCGGTGCGGCGCCCCGCTGCGCCGGTACGCCGGATGCCGGTGTTCCCGGATGTTCCTAGACTCGAAGGGGACGTCCGGCCCCGGCGGTCAGTTCGGTGAGCCCGGTACGGAAGGCGGTGGCGCTGCATGCCGTACGTCGCGGTGAGTGCGATCAGCCATCCCGGACTGCTGCGCGAGCGGAACGAGGACAGCCTCGTCGTCGGGCCGTGGACGCTGTGCGCCACCGTCACCGAGAATCCGCAGACCCTGGTCTTTCCGCTCGGTACGCCTTTGGTCGTGGCCGTCGCCGACGGGCTCGGCGGGCATCCCGGCGGCGATGTGGCCAGTGCGCTGGTCGCCCGCCGGATCGCCTCGCTCGGACCCGCCATGACCAGCGAGGTCGCCGTCCGTGACGCCCTGAACGCCTGCAACCGCGCCGTGTACCAGGCGGCCGGCGGTGACGAGGGAGGCGACCTGGCGGCCATGGGGACGACGGTCGCCGGCGTCGTCGTGCAGCCCGACTCGCTGCTGGTGTTCAACGTGGGCGACAGTCAGGTCTACGTGGCCGACGGGGATGGACTGCGCCAGGTGAGCGTCGACGACAGCCCTCCGCACCCGGCCGGGCGCAGTACCTCCCTGGTCACCCAGTGCCTGGGCGGCTCGCCCGCGTTCCGGGCCGTCGGTCCCCATGTCACGGAGGTGGCCCTGGCCCCCGGCGAGCGCTACCTCGTCTGCTCGGACGGGCTCACGGACCCGGTGCCGACGGACGTACTGGAGGAGGTGCTGCGCGAGCACGACGACGGCCAGGCGGTGTTCGAGCTGTGGAAGGCCGCCATTGAGGCGGGCGGGCCCGACAACATCACGGTGGCGGTGGTCCGGGTGGGGCAGGAGTAGGTCGGCCCGCCGGGATCTCGGCCTCGGGGCCGGTCACCTCCGGGTAGATGGCGCCGCGGGTGCCGGGGGGACTCATGTGCAACGGTCCGTCAGGGGGACGCGGACGACGACTCGCGGGCGAGGGTCAGGACGAGCCGGGCCGTGGTGTCCACGAGCTCTTGGTCGATGGCTGCGCCGAACACGAGCACGCGGTAGTACAGCGGGCCGAGCAGAAGGTCCACCAGGTGATCGAGGGTCCGTTCGTCCACGACCGGTTCGTGGTCGTGGGCGAGGAGCTCGCGCAGGCCGGTCACGTCGCGCTCGCGTTGCTCCTTCAGGAAGCCTTCCCGCAGCGACACGGCCGTGTCGCTCTCCAGTTGGGCCTGGCCGAGCAGGGCCTGGAGTACCTGGCCCGCCGGCTCCTCGAAGAAGTCGGCCACGCGCCGCAGATGGGACGCGAGGTTCTCCTCGGCGCTCGCGGACTCGTCCGTCCGCCACTCGAGGGCCTCGCGGGCGTCGTCGATGAGGGTGTCCAGAAGGATGTCGACCTTCGAATTCCACCAGCGGTAGATCGTCTGCTTGGCCACGCCGGCGCGCTGGGCGATGCCCTCGATGGTCAGACCGGTGAACCCCCGCTCCACGAGGAGATCGTCGGCGGCGTGCAGTACCGCGAGCCGGACGCTCTCGCTGCGGCGTGGGCCGGTTCGGCTGATGACCGGGTTCTGTTCGCCGGCCGGCTTTGGCTTCCGCGTGGCGCTGATGGTCCCGTCAACCTTTCGAGTCGTGCGTGTGGGGAGATTCTGGCACAGGGCCCCGGGGTGAACCGCTGTGCGGGGGACCGGACTCAGGCGGCCTTCCGACCGGTGCGCACCAGGCTGAGCAGTACGCCGAGGGAGAGCGCGGCGACCACCGCGCTGAACGTCTCACCGGCGGGGCGCAGGCTGGTCTCGCGGATCAGGACGCCCACGCCGATCGCGGGCACGGCGAGCATCGAGTACAGGATGGCGAAGAACGTGGACACCGAGGCGCCGCGGTGCTGAGGAGCGCTGCGCGTGGTGATGCTGCCGATGCCGTGGCCGACGGCGATGCCGGTCGCCAGTCCGTTGACGGCGGCACCGACGAGCAGGGGGGCCAGGGTGCCGGTGGCCATCGAGGCGGCGATCAGGCCCGCGGCGACGATCAGGCCCAGGCAGGACGCGGGCAGGGCGGTGGCCGGCTTGAGGGCGCGCACCAGGAGCTGTCCGAAGGCGGTGCAGGCGAAGGCGACGAAGACCACGAGGCCGGTCAGCGCGTGGCTGGTCTCGTGCAGCATCGTGCCGAGGAAGAGACCAGTCACGGCCGTCAGGACGCCGAGCACCGCGAAGCCCGAACCGGCCGCCATCGCGGAGCGCAGGAAGTCCGAGCGGATCTCGCCCGGCACGTGCAGCGGCTGGAACTGGAGCGAGAAGCCGGACCGGTGGTTGGAGCTCTCCCCGTTCACCATGACCCCGAGCATGCCGATGGCGGCCAGCGCGAGCATGACGACCCAGGGAGTGCGCAGTGGAGAGGGGGCGGCATCGGCCAGGATGCCGGCCAGCAGCGTGCCGCAGGCCAGGCCGCCCATGTTGGCGAACAGCGCGACCGTGGCGGGCTTCACGCGGGCGTCCGGCCCGAGCCGTTCGGCGAGGGAGGCGGTGGCTGCGCCGGTCACCAGGGCCGCCGAGAAGCCCGAGATCACACGGGCGACGAGCATGGCCCCGAGGTTCTCGGCGACCAGGAAGACGGCCGCGGCGCACACGGACAGGAAGGTGGCCGCGATCAGCACGGGGCGGCGTCCCACCTGGTCCGAGAGCCGGCCGAAGACCAGCAGCCCGAGCACGACGCCGAGCGCGTAGACGGCGAAGATCACGGTGACGGTGAAGGGGGTGAAGCCGAACTCCTCGCCGTAGAGCGGATAGAGGGGGGTCGGCGCCGTGGTGCCCGCCATGGTGATCCATAAGGCGAACGCCACGCTGAACACGGCGAGCCCGCCGCCCTTCACCCTCTCTGATGCGTTGGTCCGGTCCATGGCGCGGACGGTCGGATTCCCCAAGGGTATGGCCTCTCATGAGCGGGTGTGAACAGGAGACGCACACAGGTCAGGGGCGAGACTCACCGTTGCGTCTATTCAAGAGACTAGACCAGCCGTCGCGTCTATTCAATCGGCTCCGACGATGCCGGGCGACTGCCTCGGGCCCCGGCGGGTGGGTCAGAGAAGCTTGCGCTGGACCATGACGGAGAGCACCAGGGCGCCCGGCAGCAGGGGCACCCAGACCGTCATGACGCGGTAGCCGATGACGGTGGCCGCGGCCAGGCCCATCGGGGCTCCGAAGGTGACCATCGTGAACACCAGGGCCGCGTCCACGGGGCCGATGCCGCCCGGCGCCGGGACCGCGCCGACCGCCGTGCTGGCGAGGAGGAGCGCGAGGGTCACCTGCGTCCAGGACAGCGGCAGGCCGAGCGCGAAGCCGACCGAGGCGATCACGCTCGCCTGGAGCAGCGGGGTCGCTGCGGCGCCGCCCCACAGGGCGAGGACGCGGCTGGGCCGGGTGTGCAGGATCCGCGCGTCGGTCAGAGCGGTGCGGACGAAGCCGAGGAGGGGGCGGCGCAGTGGCCGTACGGTCGTGACGAGTACGCCCGCCGTGACGAGGGCGGCCGTCACGCCACCGGCGACCAGGAGCAACGTCCGCTCGTCCGGGACGAGTTCGCCCAGGTGCAGCAGTTCGGGGAAGGCCACGAGGAAGCCGAGCAGCACCACCGTCTTCGCGATCGGCTTGACCAGCGAGTACAGCGCGAGTGAGGCGGTGGCCCGGGCCAGGGGGATGCCGCAGTACTGCAGGAAGCGCAGGGTGACGGCGTGGGCGCCGATGCTGGCCGGCAGTACGTGGTTCGCGGCGCCGGCGGCGAACTGCGAGGCGATCAGCAGGCCGGGCGGCAGGCGTTCCGGTATGGATCCCTGGCGGACGACCGAGGCGGCCAGCCAGCCCATGCACGTGAAGAAGAAGCCGGCCAGCAGCCACCAGGGGTCGGCGGAGGCCAGCCGCAGGGCGCCGTCCTGCACGGTGTGCCAGTCGGCCACCGCCCACGCCCCGATCAGCAGGAGCGGGAGCAGCGTCAGTGCGTGGCGGACGAGGGTTGCGGGGGAGAAGCGGGAGCGGGGACGGGCGGGGGTGGCGGCGAGGGTGGGGCAGGCGGGCAGCGGTCCGGGGAGATCGCTGAGCGGGAGCGAGGACACGGCGCGGTCGTCCTTCCGCGTCACACCCGCGTGGACGCGGGCGGACGGCTTGAGGGCGAGGCAGGAGGGGACGTGGGAAACGTGCCCGTCCGTCATGACGGCGCGGTGTCCGGCAGTCGAAGCGGCGTCGGCGGGCGAGCGACGCGACCGGGGCTGCGGCTCTGCCGCCGTCCTCAGCCGCTGCCCCCGCGCTTCGCCCTCACCGCATCCAGTGCGGTCCGGTGCTCCATCCCAGGAACCGGCGGGCGCGACCCCCGTCCGCCGTGCCGTCCGCGCCGAACGTGCCGCCCTCGGCGGTGCGGACCAGGCCCGCCAGGGCCGGGGCCAGCCGGGACCTGACGTGGGCGGGGTGGCGGGCCGCCTCCTCGTCCAGCGTGCTGAGGAACCGCCGCTGTTCGTCCGGCGGGCACAGGGACAGGGCGAACAGCATCTGACGCCAGGCGTACGCCGCGTCCTTGATGGTGGGGAGGGGACGCTTGTTGTTGTGCACCTGCGCGGTCAGCCGGCACACCGTGTCGAAGCATCGGCGCGCCAGGTCGGACCAGCCGGGCTGCGGGGCGATGCCCACCCGGTGGACGAGCGTGGCCAGGTTGTGCGTGGTGAGGATCTGCGCCTGCTCGATCACCTTGCCATTCGCCGCCACGGACCAGGAATCGGACCCGGACGCCGTCCCGGCCCGCTCCGTGCACAGCCGCGCGAAACCGGGAGACGTACGGGCCCCGTAGGAACGGCTGAGCGCCTCGCCCGTCTCGGCGATCGCGAGGTTGCGGATCGCGGCGTAGTCGATGCCGTAGTAGCGCTCGTACAGCGTGCCGCGGAGCAACTCGGCCGCGACCCGCGCCGACTTGAGGAACTTCGGGCTGAAGGTGCCCATGAAGATGTCGGCGGCCAGCTCCTCCACGAACGGGACGCCCAGGTCGCACTGGCGGCCGAGCACGCCGAGCTCGCGGACGAGCGGGTTGGGCAGGACCGTGCCCGGGAAGGCCTGCACGGCCAGCTCGCCCAGCTGCCGCAGCACGGTGAACGCACCTTGCTCGTCCGGCTTGCCCAGCACCGCGGCGCGCTGGCCGGACACCGCCCGCACCCAGGGCAGTTCCTCGACGCGGACCTGCCGTTCCAGATTGAGCAGGAGCAGCGAGCGGCGGTTGCGGAAAGCCCGGTAGTTCGCGGCCATCAGCGCACGCAGCGTCTCGTCGCCGTACGCCAGCGCGGTGGTGGCGGCGACCAACTGCGGTACCAGCTCGGCCAGGACCTCGGCGGAGGGGACGACGCCCCGCTCCACGAGCGTACCGATCGGCGCGCTCAGTGCGGACTCGACCACCTGCCGGATCACCGCCGGTATCTCCGCCCCGGTGGGCAGGCCGGTCTCGTGTGCCTCCTGCTCCGTCACGGGCGTCAGCAGCGGGGGTACCTCGATGATGCCGCTGTCCTGGGGCAGTTCGGCGAGCCTGCGCAGCATCAGCTGGGCCAGTGCGTGGTGGGAGGGGAGCGCCGCCTGGCGCGCCTGCTCCCGGCGCAGCGCCGTGTGCGGTGCGGAGCCGGGCAGGCCGCGCCGCCGCACCATGGAGTCCACCGCGTGCCGCAGCAGCCCGAGCCGGCGCGCGTCCAACGGCCGCCCGGCGACGGTCTCCTCCAGCGCGCCGCGCAGAATGCCCAGGTTCTGCCTGGGGTTGAGGTGCTTGGTGCAGCGGGTATGTGCCGCGGCCAGCATCCGGTAGCGGTCCAGCAGGGCGGCGCCGCGCTCCAACCAGTCGGTGTCCGGGGCGAGTTCGAGCACCCGGCCGTCCCTTGCGGTCTCCAGCCAGTGGACGAGCATGGCGTCGCCGAACGGCTGCCATACGGCGAGCGCCTCGCGCTGGGTCTCCACGGCGGCGTTGGGCCGTCGCCGTATCAGGGTGTCGACGGAGTCGGAGACGGTGTACCGGTGGACGGCCGCGTCCGCCTCCGCCGCGCCGCTCGCCGACGCGGGGCCGTCCGTCGGCCGGGGCAGGAAGCGCAGTCGGCCGGCGAAGGGCTCCAGTTCGGCCGCGAGATCCAGCGCCGCGTCCGTCTCCCCGTGCCGCACCAGCCAGGCCATCGTGAGCAGCGCGGCCTCCTCGGGCACGCCGATCTCGTAGCGGCCGCTGTCCAGCCGGGCCCACAGCCAGGCCAGTCCGGCGTCGGTGAGGCAGTGGGCGAAGAGCGCGCGCCGCTCGGCCGGAACCCCGAACTGCCGGGCCGCCTCGGTCTCGTACGGCTGGAGCGGGCCGCCCGCGCTCGCGGTGCCGGTGGCGAAGCCGCCCCGCACCACCTCGAGGGTCACCCAGGCCGGAAGCCCGGCCACCGGGGTGCGCGAACCGGCCGCCAGCCGCCCCGCGGCCATCCCCGCGAGGACCGCCCGCCAGCGCTGCCCGCGCTCCTCGGCACGACGCCGGGTGCCGGCGTCCTCGTGGGTCAGTGCCGTCGTGAAGGCCTTGGCCAACTGGGCCGCCGGGTAGGCGGCGGCCGCGGTGAGGGGCTGCTGCTCAGCGTTGTCGTCCATAAGCCGACGTGGCAGGTTCCGCCCCTGCGCCCTCCGGGTCTCAAGCCCGGCGCTCTGCTGCTGAGCTACACGTCGATGGGAGCCGAGGCTATGCGTCGGGTTGATCGACGGACAAGCGCATTTCCTCTGTACGACTACGGCATCGAGTGCGACGGCGTCTTCGGCCCCACCGAACCCGTCGGCGGCAAGCCCAACCCGCAGGCCGGCGACATGGACGTGGCGAAGCTGACGAGCCTCGGTACGGACTGGGGGCAGTTCAACGTCGAGAAGTACGCGACACTGGGGCCCGACCTGCTGATCAGCAACATGTTCCCGGCGCCCGACCTCTGGTACGTCCCGCAGGAGAGCCGCAAGAAGATCGAGGCGCTCGCGCCCAGCGTCGGCATCAGCGTCGCCCGCACCTCCCTGCTGAACCCGCTCAAGCGCACCGCCGAACTCGCCGAGGCGCTCGGCGCCGACCTGAAGGCGAAGAAGGTGACGGACGCCAGGGCCCGCTTCGACAAGGCGGTCGAGACCCTGCGCGCGGCGGCCGCTGCCAACAAGGGGCTGAAGGTCATGGCCATCACCGGCGACAACGAGCAGTTCTACGTCGCCGTCCCCGACTCCTATGTCGACCTGAACTACTACAAGGACCTCGGCGTGGAGTTCGTGGAGGGGAAGAAGTCCGACGAGTGGGGCTTCTGGGAGTTCCTGAGCTGGGAGAACGCCGACAGGTACCACGCGGACCTGATCATGGTCGACAACCGATCCTCGGCCATGAGCGCCGAGCAGCTCGCCGCGAAGGCGACCTGGGGGCAGCTGCCCGCGGTCGCGGCGGGGCAGACCGTGCCGTGGGCGATGGAGGAGCGCTTCAGCTACGCCGGGTACGCGCCCGTGCTCGAACGGCTGGCGGAGGCCGTGGGAAGGCGAAGAAGCTGTCCACGTGAGGGTCTGTAGTTGAATCAGCCAGCCATCGAAAGGTTGACTTTAGGCTGACCCAGCCAGAACATTGCCGGGGTGAGCCACTTCGAGCACGCGTCCCCCCGGTCGGCCGGCCTCCCCGTCGACCTGGACGAAGCCGCCCACCGCTGTCTCGTCGCCGGGTTCGACGGCGCCACGAGCGTGCCGGACACGCTCAAGGAGCTCATCGACCGTGGCCTGGGCGGGGTCATCCTCTTCACCCGCAACGTCCGTGACGCGCGGCAGGTGCGCCGCCTCACGGACGAGCTGCGTGCCATACGCCCGGACCTCCTGGTCGCCATCGACAACGAGGGCGGCGGCATCGGCCACCTGGTCGGCGCCGGCGCCCCGGACGTCCCCGGCTCCTACGCCCTCGGCGTCGCCGACGACCCGAACCTCACCGCCCGCTGCGCCGACGCGCTCGCCGGGCACCTCGCCACCCTCGGCATCACCGCCTCCTACGCCCCCGTGGCCGACCTCCAGCACCGCCCCGACAACCCGATCGTGCGCACCCGGTCCTTCGGCGCCGCCCCCGAGCTCGCCGCCCGCCATCTGCGCGCCTGGATCACCGCCACCGAGGCCCGGCGCATCGCCTCCTGCGCCAAGCACTTCCCCGGCCACGGCGGCACCGCCACCGACAGCCACCACGGAATGGCCGTCGACCCGCGGCCGTACGACGAACTGCGCGCCGATCTCGAACCGTTCCGCGCGGCGATCGCGGCGGGCGTACCGATGCTGATGAGCGCCCACGTCGTGTTCCCGGCACTGGACCCCAACCGCCCCGCCACGCTGAGCCGTCGCGTCCTGGGCGATCTGCTCCGCCACGACCTCGGCTTCGACGGCGTCCTCGTCAGCGACGCGCTGGAGATGAAGGCGATCGCCGACCAGTACGGCGAGGCGGCCGGCGCGCGCATCGCGCTCGCCGCCGGTGCGGACCAAGTGATCGTCGCCGTACGGGACTTGAACGTCACCCTCGACTGCCGCGACGCCGTGCTCGACGCCTTGCGCACCGGTCAACTGGCCGAGGAACGGATCGAGGAGGCCGCGGGTCGGGTGCGTCGGCTCGCCGAGCGGTACGCGACCCCCGTCGCCGACGTGGCCGACTGGGATTCGGGCGCCGGACTCGAGGCCGCCCGCCGCGCCGCACGGAGCCGGGGTGTGCCGCCCGCCGTGCGCGGCGCCCACGTCGTCGACCTGTTCCCGCCACCGCACCCCGCCCTCAACTGGGGCGGCGAGGACCTGCTGACCGAGGTACGCGCGGTCGACCCCACGGCCACGGGCACGGCGGTCACCGGGGAACCGGCGGACCCGGCCGAGCTCGTCGACGGCATGCTGCGCCGCTGCGGATCCGCTCCGCTGGTCGTGGCCACCTGCGACGCCGGGCTGCACCCCTGGCAGGTTCGGCTGCGGGACGCCCTGCTGGACCGGCGTCCGGACGCGGTGCGGGTGGACACCGGGCTCCCGGAGGGCGGCGCGCTGTGCTCGTACGGGCGGGGGCGGGTGAACCTGCGGGCGGCGGCCGAGGCGCTGGCGGGCGTCACCGACGGCACCGACAGCTGAAAGGGCGGCCCACCGCCGCACGGCGCTCAGGACGGCCGTACGACCTCCTTGATCCCCCTCGCCGCCAGGTACCCGGCGTCCGCCGCCCGCTCGGCCAGGACCACCGCGGGGCGTGCACCTTCTGCCCGCATCCGCATCCACGCCTCGAAGTACGCGCCGCCCGGACCGGACGCCGACCGGGTGCCGGGTGTGCAGTCCAGAAGCAGGGCGATGTCGCGCGGTGGGGCGGGGCGGTGTCCCTGACGCAGGTCGGCGACGGTCTCGGCGAGCGCCTGCGCGATCGGCTTCGGACGGCCCTGCGCGTCGAACAGGCCCAGCGTGTACTCCAGTTCCGGGAAGTCCGCCAGCGACCGGTCCACGTCGTGCGAGCACCACCAGGTCACGCCCCACAGCCCCGGGCACTCGGCCGCGTTCCGTACGGTCTCCCGTGCGAAGTCCGGCGCGTCGGCGGCCGGTATGTGCGGCTCGGGTGCGCCCGTCTCCTGGACCCAGACAAGGCGGGCCGGGTCGTCGGCGTACGCCTTGGCCAGCTCGGTGCCGTACTCGGCGAGGTGCCGCACCTGCGGTGAACGCGGGCCGTAGCGGCGGGCGCAGTCGCCGGAGAACACCCAGGGGTGGACGGTCGTCACATCGCCCTTGCGGGCCGAGGCCTCGGGGCTGAAGGGGTGGTCGTCGCCGTACCAGGCGGCGTCGTACGCGGAGTGGGTGACCAGGCCGCCGTCGGCGCCGAGGCCGTCGCGGGCGGCGGCCAGCAGGGTGTCGAGGTAGTGGTCGACCTCGTCGACCGTCACCGGGTTGTGCTCGACCAGGTTGTTGAGCTCGTTGCCCAGTTGGAGCCCGATGAGGTTCGGGCGGCCGGTGAGCGCGCGGCCGAGGGCGCGCAGGAGGGCGGCCTGGGCCTCGATGGCGTCCGGGTCGGTGAAGACGTTGCGGTGGTGCCAGCTGCGGGTCCACTCCGGGTAGAAGTCGAAGCTCGACAGATGGCCCTGCACGCCGTCCACCACGACGTCGAGCCCTGCCTCGCCGGCCAGGTCCACGAGGCGCGTCAGCTGGTCGACGGCGGTGGCGCGGACGAGGGTGCGGTTGGGCTGCAGCAGCGGCCAGAGGTGGAAGACGCGGACGTGATCGAGGCCGAGGCCGGCTATCGAGTCCAGGTCCGCACGCGCGCGTCCCGGGTCGAAGTCGTGCCAGGAGTGGAACCAGCCCTGGCGGGGCGTGTAGTTGACGCCGAAGCGGAGCGTGTGGATGGGATCCTCCTCGGGCCGGGCCCGCTCTGCGGGCTCGGGGCGGGCTCTCGGCCTTGTCCAATAGGAATGTATCAACCACCATGGGCGTCGATGAATAGTGATTTGAACCAAAGCTCGCCCGGGGAGGCGCGTGCGTACGTCGTCGGCCTGGACGCCGGCGGCACCCGCACCCGCGCCGTCCTGGCGCCCCTAGGCGACGGTCAGCCCGAGGGCGAGGGCGTCTCAGGCCCGGGCAACGCCCTGACGGTCCCCGGGCCGCAGCTCACCGAGCACCTCGCCGAGGCCCTCGCGCACGCCGTGCCGGCGGAGTTGCGCGGTCATGTCGTGGCGGTGGCGGGCGGATTCGCCGGCGCCTCCCGGACAGCGCCCGACGAGCCGGGCCGGGTCAAGGCGCACGCCGCGCTCACCGTCGCGCTGAGCCGGCTCGGCATCAGCGCCGACACGGTCGAGATCCACAGCGACATCGAGGCCGCCTTCGCCGCCGCGCCGGGCAACCCCGCCGACGGCCTGGCCCTGGTGGCCGGCACCGGCGCGGTCGCCGTGCGCATCACCTCACGCGCGTGCGCCGAGACCGCCGGCGGCGACGGCTGGCTGCTCGGCGACGACGGCAGCGGCTTCTGGATCGGGCGCGAGGCGGTACGGATGGCGCTGCGCATGGCGGACGGACGGGGCGGGCCGACGGGGCTGGCCGCGTCGGTGGGGCGGGAGCTGGGGGTGCCGGAGGATGTACTGCCGGGGGAGATGCCGGACCCGTACGCCGGCGGAGCCTGGACGCGCGCCCGGCGCGAGGCCTACCGCATGCACCTGCTCCCCGCCGTGATGAACCGGCCGCCGGTTCAACTGGCCCTGCTCGCACCGCTCGTCGCCGAGGCCGCCCGGCACGACGACGCCGTCGCCGCAGGCATCCTCGAAACGGCCGCCGACCACCTCACGGGCGCCGTCCGCGCCCTCGAACCCCGGCCCGGCGAACGCATCGTCGTCACCGGTGGCCTGCTCGGCGACGACGGCCCGCTCACCGAGCCGCTCACCGCCAGGCTCCGGACCCTCGGACTCACCCCCGACCCGGTGGCCGACGGCTCACTGGGCGCCGTGGCCCTCGCCCGTCTGGGGTACGGGAGTTGAGCGGCGTCAGCGCGCAGCCGCACCGCGCCGGCCTCCCGCACACCCCGCCCTACCGCGACGCCACCGCCCCCGTCGACGCCCGCGTCCGCGACCTGCTCGCCCGGATGACCCTGCGCGAGAAGGTGGGCCAGCTCAACCAGCGGATGTACGGCTGGAACGCCTATCGCCGCACCCCCGGCGGCGGCTTCGAACTCACCGACGCCCTGTACGCCGAGACCGACCGCTTCGAGGGGCTCGGCGCCCTCTACGGACTCCAGCGTGCCGACGCCTGGTCCGGCGTCGACCACGGCAGCGGGCCCGGGGCGGAGGACAGCGCCGCCCTGGCCGAACTGGTGCAGCGGCATGTCGTCGAGCGGAGCCGGCTCGGCATTCCGGCACTGTTCGTCGAGGAGGTCCCGCACGGCCTCATGGCCCTCGACGGCACGGTCCTCCCGGTCAATCTGGCCGTCGGCGCCACCTGGGACCCAGAGCTCCACGAACGTGCCGCCGCACACGCCGCCGCCGAACTGCGCGCCCGTGGCGGCCATGTCGCTCTGGTCTCGGCACTGGACATCGCCCGCGACCCGCGCTGGGGACGTACGGAGGAGTGCTTCGGCGAAGACCCGTACCTGGCCGCCCGGCTCACGGAGGCGCTGGTACGCGGCATGCAGGGCACGGGGGAGTTCTTCGCCGGCGACAAGGCCCCCGTCGTGCTCAAGCACTTCGCCGGACAGGGCGCCACCGTCGGCGGCCGTAACTCCGCCGAGTCCGAGCTGGGCCTGCGGGAACTCCACGAGATCCACCTCCCCGCCGCCCGCGCCGGGATCCGTGCCGGGGCCGCCGCCGTCATGGCCGCGTACAACGAGGTCGACGGCATGCCCTGCTCGGGCAACCGCGCCCTCCTCACCGAACTCCTGAGGGAGAGCTGGGAGTTCGACGGCCTCGTCATGGCGGACGGCCTCGCCGTCGACCGCCTGGCCCGCATCACGGGCGACAAGGTCTCCGCGGGCGCGCTCGCGCTCAACTCCGGAGTCGATCTGAGCCTTTGGGACGAGGGCTTCACCCATCTCGAGGAAGCGGTCGGGCGAGGGCTCGTCAAGGAGCCCGTCCTCGACGCCGCCGTCGCCCGGGTGCTGCGGCTCAAGTTCCGGCTGGGCCTGTTCGACGGGCAGCCCGCGCCGGCCCCCGCCCCCACCGGAGGCAGGGAGATCAGCAAGGCACTCGCCCGGGCCGCGATCACCCTCCTCCGCAACGACGGCACGCTGCCCATCGGCGAGACGGTCTCGCGCATCGCCGTACTCGGACCCCAAGCAGCCACCGCAGCCCACCAGTCGGGCGACTACACGGCGCCCCAACGCTCCGGCACCGGCGTCCTCGACGCACTGCGCAGACTCGCCCCGCCCGGCGTCGACATCCGGCACGCCCGGGGCTGTGCCCTCACCGGCGGCGACCTCTCCGGTATCCCCGAGGCCGTCGCCGCGGCCGCCGCCTCCGACCTGGCCGTGCTCGTGCTGGGCGGCAGCAGCGCACGCACCTCCGGCACCGAGTTCGACGCCAACGGGGCGGCACTCCACGCGGTGTCCGAGATGACCTGCGGCGAGGGCGTCGACCTGGCCGACCTCAGGCTGGGCGCCGCCCAGTACGCCCTCATGGACGCCGTCGTCGCGACCGGCACGCCCACCGCGGTCGTCCTGGTCCAGGGCCGCCCGCACGTCGTGGCGGGCGCCGCCGGTGCGCTGCTCACCGCCTGGTATCCCGGTCCGTGGGGCGGCGAGGCGATCGCCGAGGTGCTGCTGGGACACGCGGAACCCGCGGGCCGCCTCCCCGTCTCCGTGCCGCGCTCCGCCGCCCAACTCCCCGTCTACTACAACCACAAGGACACCGAGTACGGCGGCTACGTCGACCGGAGCGCCCAGCCGCTCCACTCCTTCGGACACGGGCTGTCGTACACGAGCTTCGAGTACGGCACGCCACGGCTCTCCGGCACAACCGTCACCGTCGACGTCACCAACACCGGTGGGCGGTACGGGCGCACGGTCGTTCAGGTCTATCTGAGGCGGCTGATCACGTCGAGCTGGCCGCGTGCCCTCGAACTGTGTGCCTTCGAGGGCGTCGGCCTCGAACCGGGCGAGCGCCGGACGGTTGCCCTGACCGTGGAAGACACCCGGGCCGACTCCGTCGAGATCCGTGTCGCGGAGTCGGCCCGGGCGGCATCGGGCGCCGCACCCGTCGTACTGGACCTCAGAGTTTGACGGCCCCCGAGGAGACCCCCTTGTAGAACCACCGCTGCGTGATCACGAACAACACCAGCACCGGAATCACGGAGATCACCGACCCGGCCATCACCATCCGCTGGTCGTACCCGAACGACGAGCTCTGCAGCCGCGACAGACCGAGCGTCAGCGTCATGTTGCCCTCCGAGCGCAGCACGATCAGGGGCCAGAGGAAGTCGTCCCAGGCGCTGATGAAGGTGTTGATGACGACCACCATGATCGCGCCCCACGCGGACGGCAGATACAGGTGCCGGAAACGCTGCCACTCGTTCGCCCCGTCGAGCATCGCCGAGTCCTCGATCTCGCGCGGCACCGCCAGGAACGCGCCGCGCATCAGCAGCACGTTGATGGCGCCGACGAAGCCCGGCAGCCAGACGCCGGCCAGGCTGTCGACCAGGCCCAGGTCGCGGATGCTCAGGAACAGCGACACCATGATCGACTCGAAGGGGAACATCATCGAGGCGACCAGCACCACCCAGACCGCCCGGCGGCCCTTCCAGCCGGGCTTGGAGAGCATGTAACCGGCCGTGGTGGCGAAGACCAGCTGGCTGGTGACGGACAGGACGACCACGATCATGCTGTTGCGGATGTACGTGGCCACCGGGACCTGATCGAAGACCGTCCGGTAGGCCCGCAGGGTCGGGTCGTGCGGCAGCAGGGTGGCGCCCGCGCCGAAGACGTCCTCGCCGGTGCTCTTCAGCGAGGCCAGGAGCTGCCAGAGCAGCGGCCCGACGGTGAGGCCGAGGACGAGGAACAGCAGCAGATAGCGGACGATCAGCTCCCTGGGGCGGCCGTAGTCCCGCCAGCGTGGCATCAGGCGCCGGCGGCCGGCCGGGGCGGCGGTCGTCGTCATGCCTCGTCCTCCTTCGTCAGGCGCTGCGCCAGCAGGGTCAGCCCCAGCGTCAGCAGGAACAGGGCCACGCTGACGGCCGAGCCGTAACCGGCGTCGCCGGTGATGGGGTCCAGGCCGACGTCCCGGATGTAGAAGGGCAGGGTGCGGTCGGCGCCGCCCGGGCCGCCGGTGGAGCTGCCGAGCATGTAGATCTCGGTGAACACCCGCAGTGAGCCGATGCCGGTGAGCGTGCCGACGAGCATCATGGCCTGGCGGACGCCGGGCATCGTGATGTGCCAGAAGCGGCGAACCGCGCCGGCGCCGTCCATGGCCGCGGCCTCGTGCAGCTCCTTGGGCACGTTCCCGAGCGCTGCCAGGTAGAAGACCATGTACCAGCCGAGGCCCTTCCACAGCGTCAGGCCCATCGCGGACAGCAGGATCAGCCACGGGTCGGACAGGAACGGGATGGCGTCCCGGATCAGATGGGCCTTCTCCAGCCAGGTGTTGACGAGCCCGTCGTCGGCCAGCAGCCACTGCCAGCTCAGGCCGACCACGACGCTGGACGCGAGCACCGGCGTGTAGAAGGCGGAGCGGAAGAAGCCGATGCCGGGGAGGTTCTTCTCCACCAGCACCGCCAGCATCAGCGGGAGCAGCACCATCAGCGGTACGACGATCAGCGCGTACAGGACGCTGTTGCGGGTCGCCAGCCAGAAGTCGGAGTCGTCCAGCATCCGCGTGTAGTTGTCGAGTCCGACGAACCCCGCGGCGCCGCCGAGCGGCTTGGCGTCGGTGAACGACAGCAGGACCGTGTTGAGGAACGGGAACACCCCGAAGACCACCGCGCACACGATCGCGGGCGCGGTCCACAGCCAGGGCAGCCACCAACGGCGGTACATCGCCGCCCCGTTGGCGCCGGGCGCGGGGCCGGGCAGCAGCGCCCGGGCGAGCCGGCGGGCACGGGAAGGGGCCGGGCCCGGCACGGAGTCGGCGGACTCCGCTCCGGGCACGGTCACCGGGTTCGTGATCTGTGCCGCCACCGTCAACTGCCCTGCTTCAGCAGCTCGTTCGCCTTCTTCTGAGCGTCCTTCACTGCCTGCTCGGCGCTCTTGTCGCCCTGCATGGCCAGCTGCACCTGGGAGACGATGGCGTTCTGCACGGCGGGGGAGAGGTTCGTCTGGTAGGCCGTGGCGGTCTTCAGCTGCTCGGCGACGAGCTTGCGGGCCTCCGAGAACGGGTCGTCACCGTCGGCCTTCTGGAAGAACGGGTCGTCCAGCGACTCGGTGGTCGTGGGGAAGATCACCACGTTCGGGTCCTTGCACCAGGCCGTCTGGTTCTCGGCGTTGGTGAGGAACTGGGCGAACGCCAGTGCCGTGGGGGCGTTCTTGCTGGTCGCGGCGACCGATATGTACTGCGGGGCACCGGTGGTGTGGCCGAGCGCGTCGAAGGGCTGCTGGCCGACGCCCGTCTTGTCGTACACGGACGGGCTGTTCTGCTTCACGAAGCGCACGAAGCTCGGGTTCGTCGAACCGTAGGCGACCTTGCCCTGGCTGTAGAGGGTGGAAGGGTCGTTGCTGGAGGACAGCGAGTCCTTCGGCATGGCGCCCTCCTTGTAGAGCTTCGCCATCCACTCGACCCACTCGACGGTCCTCGGATCGTCGGCGAACGCGGCCGATCTGCCGTCCGCGGACAGCGTCCTGATGTTCATCTGGTCCCAGTCGGCCGGGATCCGCCACACGGGGTTGGCCATCGTCGCGAAGTACTTGCCGTCGGCCGCCTTCGCGATCTTCTCGTAGTCGGCGAACAGCCCGAACATGGTCGTCGGCGGCTTCTGCGGGTCGACCCCGGCCTTCTCCAGCAGGTCCTTGTTGTACGTCAGGACGATGCCGCCGGTGTACCAGGGCAGCGCGGTGTGCACCGACTTGCCCGAGGCGTCCTTGAAGGTGCTCGACTTCCAGAACGCCGGGACGAACGGCTTCGAGGCGCCGGGGTCCTTGGTGGCCACGTCGAGCAGGTAACCGGCCTTGGTGAGGGCGGTCGCCGTGTCGGAATTGACGTTGATCACGTCGGCCAGGGTGCAGGCCTGGGCGTCGGCGACGGTGCGTGACGTGAACGTGTTGTCGCCCGGGTCGTCGATCCACTTGACCTCGGTGCCGGGGTTCGCCTTCTCGAAGGACTCGATCACGCCGTCGAAGAACCCGCCGAAGTCCTTCTTCAGGTTGGTCGTCTGGAAGGTGATCCTTCCCTCGACCTCGCCGGTGAGCTTTCCGGAGCCCACGTTGCCCTTGTCGACCTTGCAGCCGCCGGCGGAGGCCTCCCCGTCGTCGGAGCCGCCGGACAGGCCGCAGCCGGCGGCCGTCAGGGTCAGGACCACCAGACAGGCAAGGGATCCGGTCAGTCTTCTCGCGCGCATTGCTGCCCTCCTGGGACCAGTCGGATGCGGTAGCGCTCCGCTGATTCAAATCACCAACATGGACGCCGATTGATGAAAAGGTGGACCAGAATTCATCGGAGGTCAATGGGTTGCCGTGTTGCGTTTGGGTTCCGCCGGCGCGTGCTGCGCCTCAGTGCCGGTGTTCGTGGTCCGCGTGCGACGGGTCGCCGGGGTGCTCGTGGCCCGGGGCGTACTCCACGCCGGTGCGCGCTCGGTCCAGCCAGTCGAAGAAGGCCCGGCGCCCGAGGGCCTGTTGCAGCTCGCGCACGATGCCCTCACGGGCGTGCTCGTACGGCAGGAGGTCCGCCGGGCCGGCTGCGTCGTCGAAGGGGTCGACGCCGCGCCTGAGCGCCTCCGGGGTCAGGAAGCGGTCGCGGTTGAGGTCGTAGTACTCCCGTACGGCCTCCTCAGGCAGGAGTTGCTCGCCCTCCAGCGCGGCGAGGAGCGCGCGGGCCGCGGGGGAGTGGGCAAGTGCTGCCGCGACGATGCTGCCGAGGTCTGCCACGTCGGCTTCGGGCACGTTGGGTGTGAGGGACGATGACATCTCGGGCGGGGCCGGCAGACCGCGTTTCGCGCAGGTGCGTCGGGCGAGTTCGTCGACCAGCACGACTTGCGTCGCCCAGCGTCGGCGTTGGCGCTCTGCCGCGAGTGCCGCGCTGTGTCGTCGCTCGGCTGCGGGTCCGTTGTGGCTGGTCGCGCCCTCGTGGCGGAGCCGCATATCGACATGGCCCGCGCTTCTTGGGGGAGTTGTAGGACCCTGCGCCAGAAAGGTGTCCACGCGCTCCTTCGGGACCGTCTCGCCGTTCACGCGAGCCGCGTACTCCTCCGTCATGGCGTCACCTCCAGCTCCACGGCCTGCGTGTACGCCACGCAGCCGTGCCAGCCCACCTTCGCCATCAGCCAGTACGACCCCGGCGGCACCGCCCCGCCGTCCACCTCGATCACGCACTCCCGCTGCTCCCCGCCGGCCACGGTGAAACCCTGGCAGCCGGGTGCCACGCCCGCCCAGGTCCCCCACGAGGACACGGCCCACAGCGCGCCGCTGATCGGGCCCCGGGTCGTGTTGCGCACAGCCACCGGGACCCTGGTCCGTTCACCCCGGCGTACGGTGATCCGCTCAGCTGCCAACTCGGCCCGGAGTGTCGGGCCGGTGTGCCCACCCGGCACATCCAGCGCCACCACGTCCTCGTACGTCTGCCCGCCGTACGACAGCCGGGCGGCGAGCCAGTGGCGGCCGGGCTCGGCGTCGGGTGGTGGGGTGACGGTGACGTCGGCGAGTGTGAAGCCGCCGGGGCCCAGCGCGTACGGCAGTTCGGCCGGCTCGACGGACCAGCCGGATGGGACGTGCAGGGTCACCGTGCCCGAGACGGGCGCGTCCGTCAGTTCCGAGCCGACCCGGACCGTGGCCGTGACCGCGCCCTCGGAGACGGTGAGCGTGGCGGGCGAGACGTACACCGCGACCGGCATGTTGCCGCGTGGGGCGGGGCCCGAGTTGTGGAGCCAGTAGCGGGTCGGGACGGGCTGGGCGGGCTCGTGTGCGGCGATGCCCGGTCCGGGTGCGGTCTCCGCGTCCGTGGCGGCGAGGACCGTCGCGACCTCGAAACCGGTCAGGTCCAGGTCCAGCACCCCCTGGTCATCGGGCGTCAGCGGCTCCCCGCGTCTCTCCAGTACGTCCGCCCGCGCCCCGTCCGTCCATCCCCGCGGCCCGCGCACCCGCGCCCGCACCGGCCGTCCGTTCACCTCGTGCACCCGGACGACGACGCCACGGCCGGGATCCGCGGCCGCCACGCTTCCCCGCGCGAGCGGCGACCCGACCGGCTTGAGCGCGTCCAGCAGCACCTCGCCCGCGGGCTCGACGCCCAACAGAACGGCCTTCCTGGGCAGTACGGCATCCTCGGCCGCCGTCAGCCGCAACCGCGCCGTCAGCGGATGGTTGAACGCATGCCCGGCCTGCGGCAGCCGCAGCTCCCGCCAGTCGCCGGCGCCCGCGACCACGGCGTACTCGAACGTGTGCGACCAGCGCTGGAGCTGGAACGCCGATCCGTCGGGTGCCGTACGGCGGGGCGGGTCGACCCAGATGCCGGACGGCCAGCCCGTGCAGGACCGCACCAGGGACATGTAGAGGTCGCCGGAGGAGGTGACCACACAGCCGGGCGTCCCCCGGTTCAGCACCGCGAAGCTGCGCCCGTCCCACGCGTCCCCCGGCGGCAGGGCCTCCCCGCCGCCCGCCGCCGTGGCCCGCAGTACGGCGTCGCCCAGGTCGGCGATGAGCGCGTCGACGGCCTTGGCATCGTCCTCGGGCCGGTCGCCCGCCACCACGAGCAGCGGCAGCCGCTCCAGGTCGCGCAGGTCGGCGCCGGGCACCCACTCCTCCCGCAGCGAGGCGCGCGGCGCGACCCAGACGGCGGCCACGCCCCGCTCGGCGAGCTGCCGGCGCAGTTCCCGCCCGGCCGCCGGGTCCCAGCCGAGGGCCTCGGCGACCACGGAGTTGCGTTCCGGCCCGCCGACCGCGACACGGATGTCGGGGAGGTTGGAGTCGACCTCCAGGTCGCCGTAGCGCGGGCCACCGGCGATCGTCGAGGTCGCCGTCACGCCCACCCGCACCAGGGCCGCCGCGAGGCCGGTGCCCAGCTCACCGGCCTCGTCCCAGGACCCGTACACCAACTCGGCGACCCCGATGGACCGTTCGCCCAGGGGCCGGCCGGATCCGTCGGCGACCGCGACCCGTGCGGTGGACCCGAGCCCGAACCAGGTGTTGGCCGGGTTGTCCAGCGTCCACGGGAACCGTTCGCTGTCCACCTCCACGAACCCGAACCCGCGCCCGATCACCGCGTCGGCCACCTCGTGCACCGGCAGCCCGCCGCGCACGTCGGACGGCCAGCGGACCCGGATGAGCCGGTCGGCACCGTCGTAGCCGTCGAGCGTGGTCGTCAGGTCGAGGCGGTCGACGCCCTTCCACAGAGTGAGCCGCTGCGTGTAGCGGAACAGGCCGAGGTCGGCGCGGACGGTGATGCGTGAACCGGCGGGCGAGTGCTCGACATCGATGTCGGCGGTGACGTCCCGGCTGCGGGCGGCGGTCGTGCCGGTCGGTGTGAGGTGCCAGGGGCCCTCGCCGAAGCGCGGGTGCCGCGAGTACTCCTCCTGCACGACGAGTTCGTTGCCGATGTCGCCGGGACGCAGGAGTTCCCGGCCGGCCTCGGCCCTGCCGAGGGCCCGCAGGCTGCTGACGGTGCCGCCGCGCGTGGGGTCGACCGTCAGCTCGTAGAACTCGTTGCGGATGGTGGCGCCCTCTGCGCGTGTCCACTCGGGGACGGTCCCCTCGGCGAGCGGCAGCGCCTTGAGGCCCGTGCCGGGCACCTGCGGTACGACGACACGGAGTTCGCCGTCCTCGCGTACGGCGGGCAGGGGCAGCCCGGTGTCGTCCAGGGGGACGAGTCCCGGGTCCTCGACCGCCAGGACGTCCCGCCGCTCCCAGGTCGCCGCGTTGAAGACGACCAAGTCAGGTGTGCCGCCGGGTAGTTGGGCGACTGCGCCCGCCAGGGCGTCGGTCGCGTCGGCGTGCACGGTCTGGGCGAGGTCGTACAACTCCCGCCAGCCGGTGAGCAGGTCGATGTACACCTGGTCCGACTCCGAGCCGGTGACGGCGTCGTGGTGGGCGCCGTAGATCAGCTGCCGCCAGGCCTTGTCGAGCGCCGCGTCCGGGAAGGGGTGCCCGGTGACGAGCGAGGCGAGCGTCGCCCAGGCCTCCGCGTCGGCGAGCAGGGTCTCGCCGTACCGCTGGGCCTGCTTGGTGTCGATGTACGAGACGTCCTTGCCGGTGTAGATCGGGTTCATGTCCCGCGTCTGCGGGGACGCCCTGCGGCCCTCCTCGTCGAGCTGCGCGCGGACTGCGGCGAAGAAGTCCCGGGGGACGGCGCTGATGAAGCGCGGCCAGACGTAACGGGCGTTCCAGTCCCGGTGAATGTCCATCACCCAGCGGCACGGCGGCGCGTAGTCACCGCCGACGGGGAGCAGGACGTTGCGGGTGAGCGCCACCTGCTTCAGCCCTCTGAACAGCTTGAGGGCCGCCGCCTCCGCCTCGGGAAGGGCCGGAGCGTTGTCGATCGCCCAGCCGGCGCCGTAGTGGTTGACCATGTACGCGGTCAGCAGCCCGCGCCCGGACGGGGCGATCCAGCTGAATTCCGCCGGGAACTGCATCCGCTTCGGATCCCGCGGCTCCTCGCCGAAGACGGAGAGGGTGGGGCCCCACTGGTGGAACGGCCCCCGCGCCCAGGAGCTGGAGCTGACCCCCGCGTCGGCCATCAGCCCCGGGAACTGCGGATCGTGCCCGAACGCGTCCAGCTGCCAGGCCGTCTCCGGAGATGCTCCGATGATTCCGCGCTGGAAGCCGTCGCCGTACAGGGCGTTGCGTACGGTCGCCTCGGCGCCGGTGAGGTTGGTGTTCGGCTCGTTGTAGGTGCCGCCCATGATCTCGACGCGACCGGTGCGGATCAGCTGCCGCAGGAACGCGCGCTCCTCCGGGAAGGCGTCCCAGTAGGGCTTGAGGTAGTCGACCTCGGCGAGCACGAAGGTGTACGCCGGGTCGCGCCGCGCCAGATCGCAGTGCGCCCGGACCAGGCTCATGCCGGACTGGCCGCGCGAGTCGAAGGTGCGGGCGGGCAGGCCGGTGCCGGCCGGGTCGTCGGCGACGTCCCAGGTCTCGGTGTAGGCGGCCTGGGTGTTCCACCAGACGGGGTCGTAGTGGAAGTGGCTGACCATGAACATCGTCCAGCCGGGCTCCGCGGCCGTGAACGCGGCCGTACGCTCCGCGGTCCGGCCCGGGTCCTCGGAGTCCTCCGCCGTGACCCTCACATGCGTACGGTCGCCGGGGGCGAGGTCGGTCGTCACCGGTATCTCGGCGCGTACGGTGCCGCCGTCCCCCGCCGTCACCTCGGCGGTGCCGTGGACACCCGGGCCCGCCACGGTGAGGCGGACCGTCCGGCCGGGAGCTTCCCCGATCTCGACGGCCACGACCTGGTGGGGATGCTCCTCGGTACCGACGAAGAGTTCGGTCGACTCGACAGAGATGACGCGCATGGGGCTCCTACGAGTGCTCGTGGGGAGCCCCATCCTGGCATCGGCGGGATGATTCAAACAACCACGTTGGCGTTTCCAAGGTGGTTCAGTCATACACTCCGGTCAGGTTCAGCGCGCCCGGCGATTCTTCACCGCGTGCTGCGGGGTGATGTGGTCCGTCAGGGCGAGCGAGGCGCTCGCACGCTGGTAGGAGACCTGGCCGACCCGGACGTAGAGGCAGTCGACGATCATCAGGACCGAGTGCCTGCCGCCGATGCTGCCGGTGCGGAAGCTGGTCTCCGAGGTGGACGAGATGAGCCGGATGTCGGCGGCCTTGGCCAGCGGTGAGCGCGGGTCGGTGGTGATGGCGATGGTGGTGGCGCCCCGCTCCTTGGCCATCTCGAAGGGTTCGAGGGTCTCGCGGGTGGCGCCCGAGTGGGAGATGCCGATGGCCACGTCGGCCGGGGTGAGCAGGGCCGCCGAGGTGGCCGCCCCGTGCACCTCGGTCCAGCCGCGGACCTGGCAGCCGATACGGAACAGCCGCGTCTCCGTCTCCTGGGCCACCGCGCCGCTGCCACCCACGCCGTACACGTCGATGCGGCGGGCGCGGGCCAGGGCCTGGGCCGCCCGCTCCAGCGCGTCGAGGTCGATCCGTTCGATGGTCTGCTGGATGGCGCGCAGGTCCGCGCTGCCGACGACCTGCACGACCCGCTCCAGGCTGTCGTCGGGCGAGATGTCGGGGCCGATCTCCGCGCTGCCCCAGTCCGAGACCTCGCCGCGCCCGCGCTCCTGGGCCAGCTCGATCAGCAGATGCTGGTAGGAGTCGAGCCCGATGGCCCGGCAGAACCGGGTCACCGTCGCCTGGGAGGTGCCGGTGCGGCGGCCCAGCTCGGCGGCCGAGCAGTGGGTGACGGCGGCCGGATCCTCCAGGATCAGCTCGCCGACCTTCCGCAGGGAACCGGCCAGCCGGGGCAGCTCGGTGCGGATCAGTGTGGTGACGTCCGTCGGGGGCATGAGGAGAAGGTATCAGCCACCGTTTGCCGCGCAGGTTGAATACCAGGACCGAAAACTGGGGCCGGGGCGGGACCGGGAAGCGGACTCGTTGCCCGTACCACCCGGCGTGTGATTTATTGATTCACCGACGCGGTAGTGCAGGGTGGTTCAATCCAACATCGCCATCCAACATCGCCATCCATCAGTGCCTCCATCAGTGGTTCCGTGAGTGGGGAGTGACGCGTGTCCGACGAGTCCGTGAGCGCCCGGCGCTTCGTGCGGGAGAGCATGACCGTCCTCGACCGCCTGACCGAGTCCGCCCGCGACGACGTGGCCCGCGCCGCCGAGCTCATCGCCGACTGCGTGCGCGCGGACGGTGTCATCCAGGCCTTCGGTACCGGTCACTCCCAGGCGATGGTCCTCGAAGTCGCCGGCCGGGCGGGCGGACTGGTGCCCACCAACCGGCTCAGCATCGCCGACCTCGTCCTGTACGGCGGCGCCGCGCCCGGCGTCCTGGACGACCCGCTCCTGGAGCGGGAGCCCGGAGTGGCCGCCCGGATCTACGACCTGGCCGCCCCGCGCACCCAGGATCTCTTCGTCATCATCTCCAACTCGGGCGTGAACAACGTCATCGTGGAGATGGCCCTGCACGCCAAGGAACAGGGCCACAGGATCCTGGCCATCACCTCCCTCGCCCACACCCGGGCCGTTCCGGCGGGCCACGCGAGCGGCAGGAAGCTCGTCGACCTCGCGGACGTCGTGCTGGACAACGCGGCACCGCGCGGCGACGCGCTGCTGGAGCTGCCGGGCGGCGGCGCGGTGTGCGCCCTGTCCACGCTCACCGGCGTGATGCTCGTGCAGATGGCCGTGGCGGAGGCCTCCGCCCAGCTCCTCGCCGCCGGGGAGCGCCCGCCGGTGTACGTCTCGGCCAATGTGCCCGGCGGGTTCGAGGGCAACCTGGAGCTGGAGAAGCGGTACGCCGGACGGATCCGGCGCACCGCGAGCTGATCACTGCACGGTCGTCACTCCACGGTCCTCACTTCACCGTCCTCACTTCACGGGTACGGGCGTCACCGCGACGGCCAGCGGATACGCGCCCGTCTTCAGGGCTTCGCCGGCCTTGCCCGACGCGGTGTCGATCGGTACCAGCGTGTTGCCGTCCGCCGTGGTGACGTAGGCCGTGGCGCCGTTCCAGTCCAGGCCGACGTCGAAGGCGGACCTGCCGACCGTGACCTCGGTGCCGGGGGCGCCGGTCACGGTGTCGACGGGCGTGGCGTGGTCCCCGTTGCTCGGGCTGACCCACAGTGTCCGCCCGTCCGGCGACAGGGCGAGCCCGTAGGCCTGGCCCGTGACGAGCAGGGTCGGCTCGGTGTCGTTCGTCGCCGTGTCGATCGGAGTCACCGTCGAGCCGCCGGAGTTGGACACGTACACAGTCTTCCCGTCCGGCGCGGCGACGACGTTGAAGGGGCGGGGGCCGACGGGAATCGCCTTGCCCGCCTTCCCGCTCCCTCCGGTGGTGAGGTCGACAGGGCTGACCGTGTCGTCGTGGATGTTGGCCACGTACAGGGTCCCGCCGTCCGGGGTGATCGCCATGTTCTCCGGACCGGAGCCGACCGCGACGGGCGTCCCCGCCTTCAACGTGCCGGTGTCCACGGGCTGCACCGTGCCGTCCGTGTAGTTGGCCACCCAGAGCGTGCCGCCGTCCGGAGTGAGGGCGAGACCGGCCGGCACCCGGCCCACGGGGACCGTGGCGGTGACCGTGCCGCGGGCCACGTCGATCACGCTGACGGTGTTCGAGCCCTGGTTGGCGGCGTAGGCGGTGCGCCCGTCCGCGCTGACGACGACCTCGCCGGGGTTGCCGCCGACGGCGATGTCCGTGGTCGTACCGGACCCGAGGTCGATGGAACTGACCGACGCGCCACTGAAGTTGGCCGTCAACGCGCGGGATGACCCGGTGCCGTCGGTGACCCGGACCGGGATCGCCCGCGTGAGGACACCGTCGCCCGATACGACGACGGAGTGCACACCCGGTGTCGCGGCGGTCAGGGTGACCGTGACTGACGCGATGCCCCCGGCCGGTACTGTCACGCTGCCCTCGCTGGGCGAGGCGGTGACCCCGTCGGGCACGTCCAGCTTCCAGGTGACCGTCCTGGCGGTGGTGGACCGCTCGTCCGCGAGGTCGAGGGTCACCCTTCCGGCGGAACCGGGCTTCAGGGAGAGCGAGTTGGGCGTGAAGGCGGCGTCGACGCCGGGGTCGGGGGCGGTGTCCAGCAGCGCCGTGTAGAGGAACTGGTCCATGACGCCCACCGAGACCTGCTGCGGGACGGCGTCCAATTCCTTGCGCTGTGCTCTCAGTTGAGACCAGTAAGCGGCGAGCGCATCCGTGTCGCCCTGCTTGTCGGCCAGCAACAGCTCCACCGCCGTCCCGCCCGCGCTGCCGTAACGGCCCAGTTTGTCGAGCCAGGCGGAGGTCTCGTCGAGGAAACCCGGGTTGTCGAGGCGGGCGCGCAATTCGGCGGGAGTGGCGGCCATGTCGGCGAAGTACGCCTTCAGTGCGGCAGCGGCTCGATCGAGGCCGGTGTCCTGCTCATAGGCCATGCGGAAGGCGGCGATCAGCCGGGTCAGGGTCGGGGACTCGGTCGGGTCGAGCTGGGAGGAGTAGTTGTTCTCGGCGAATATCCGCAGCCACTTCGCGGCACCTGGCCCGGCGAGATCCCGTACGGACGCGAGGAAGGCGGCGCGGGGGTCGTACGCGTCCGGGTTCCACAGGTGGGCCGCCGAGGTGAACAGGGCGATCCGGCTCGCCTCCGCCTGGACCATCGGGTTGGCGGTGACACCGGTGGACGCGCTCGCCACGCCGGGCTCGCGGCCGGTGTAGGGGCCGAGCAGGAGACGGCTGGTGACGTAGTCGTTGACGGGGTAGTTGTCCCAGACCAGGATCGGGTGGCCGTACACCTCACGGGCCTGCGCGACCTGGTCGCCGGTGATGGTCGGCGCGATCACGCCGACGCCGGTCCACTCGACGACGACGGACGGGTCGAGCTTCTCGCGCAGCGCCTTCTTGTAGGGGGAGTCGGCGAGGTCGGAGTACTCGGTGGGGACCATCTCCAGGGGGTGCAGACCGGTGTGTGTGGCGGAGAACTCCCGCCACACGGCGTTCAGCAGGTGCGCCTGCGCGGTGCCCGCCGCACCCCCGCCCGTCCCGAACTCCGCCTCGTCCGCGGCACAGTTCCACTTGGTGTAGCTGATGTCGTCCAGCGGGATCGCGAAGGACCGCACGCCGATGTCGTACAGCGAGTCGAACTTGGCGGTGAGCGCCTTGATGTCGGCGTCGGAGGAGTAGCAGACGGAGAGCCCGGGGGAGAGGGCGTAGGTGAAGCGGACGTGGTTGGCGCGGGCCCGGTCGACCAGTTCCCGCAGCTTCGCCAGTTCGGCGGGCGGGTGGGCTTCGCGCCAGCGGGCGCGGAGATAGTCGTCGTCCTTGGGGGAGTAGACGTAGACGTTCTGTTTCGTACGGCCGTAGAAGTCCAGCTGGCGGAGGCGTTCGGCATGCGACCACGGGGTGCCGTAGAAGCCCTCGATGACTCCGCGCAGGGCGGCGGTGGGCCAGTCGCGGACGGTCACCGCGGGGACGCGGTTCTCGGTGACGAGTTGGCGCAGGGTCTGGGCCGCGTAGAAGGTGCCGGTGGTGTCGGCGCCGGAGAGGGCGACGAGGGCGCGGCCGTGGGAGCGTCCGGAGGCAAGCACGTAGCCGCCGGAGGGCAGGCCGGCCGGGGACTTGGCGCGCAGTTTCCGCAAGGCCGTCCCGGTGGCGGTGTTCTCGCCGGGGCCGCCCAGGTAGACCGTGAGGCGTGAGGTGGGCGGCTTCTCGCCGGCCTGGACGGTGACGATGTGTTCGGCACCGGCGTCGCGCAGGACGGATTCGACGAGGCGTCGGGCGGAGGGGTCCGTGCCGGGGCCGACGACCTCGACGACCCTGTCCGGCACGGTGAGTTGCCCGGAGCCCGCGTGCATGCTCTTCGGCTGGGGCCACACCTGCGGTGCCCGGGCGACGGGATTGGGGGGCGCGGCGGCTGCGGCCGGTGCGGTGAGGCCGAGGGTCAGGAGCAGGGCGGCTGCGGCCGACAGGAGCGGGCGCGATGGACGTCTGACACGAGGGGCTGAGAGCACAGATCCTCCCGGGGTGAATGTATCCACCGGAGGATGCTAGAGATGCTGATTGTTTCATTCAATGGTGCATTCAATGGTGGCTGAGCCCGCGCGCGTGACGGCACGCGGGCGCACACTGGAGAGGTGCTGTCGGTGCTCAAGGGGGTGTCGGCGTGGCTGCGTCCGGATGTTCCACGGTGCGGCTGTGGCGGTGGCGGCGCAGCCCGCTGAGGCGGCGCAGCGACGTCATCGAGGCCTGGGTCGTGCTGTGCGGGTGGGTGTTCGCGCTGGTCGCTGCCCTGTTCGCGGGCATCGCCGCGGCGGACGCGGTGGTGGCCTCGGCGGAGCAGCAACGGGCCGAGAGCCGCAGGGTGACGGCCGTACTCGTGATGGATGCGGAGGATCCGGGGGCTTCCCGGGTCACCACCGACCATCTCGTGTGGACCACCGTCCGCTGGACCGATACGGACGGCACGACCCACACCGATGAGGCACGGGTACCGCCCAAGATGCACGCGGGCAGCAAGGTCGAGGTGTGGACCGACCGCAACGGCGTCATCGCCAACGAACCGCTGTCCGAGAGCGAGATGCAGCTGCACTCGGTCGCCGGCGGCATCCTGGCCGGGGCGGCCAGCGCCGGCATCGTGCTGGGGTCGGCCTGGGTGGTACGGCTGGGGCTGGAGCGGCGTCGGCTGGACGAGTGGGGTGCGGAGTGGGAGCGGCTGGACACGCCGTGGGGGCGGAAGACGGGCTGAGGAGACGCGCCGATACGGCGTCCCGACGCACGTGACGGTGCACGTGACAGCGCCCCGGAGGAACTCCGGGGCGCTGCACCTGCTGTTGCCCGACCCTCCGCTACTCGACGTCCGCTACTTGACGTCCGCGCTCGGCAGCGCCGACGGGGACGCGGTGTTCAGGTCCTCCAGGCCCTTCGGGATCGCCAGCGTGAGGACCGGCGAGCCCGGCTGGGGCGCGGGCGGCGTCATCTGGTCCTTCGGGAGCTTCGGCGGCGAGGTCTGCTGGAAGTTGTTGGCGTCGAAGTTGACCATCCCCGTCTTCTCCAACACCGTCATGTGGTCGAGCACGGTGTCGTTCGCCAGGTCGGCCAGCTGACGGACCAGGCTGTTTTGCGTGGTGCCCCGGATCTTCGCGATCGCCGGGAAGATCTGCCCGTGCGTCACCCGCATGATCGCGACACCCGTGGCGTCGAACTCCTTGCCCGTCTTGGAATCCACCGTCGCCACGAACTGCTGCTGCTGCGGGCTGGCCTGGTTGGGCAGCGTGATGTTCAGCTCGGACGCGAGCTTGCGGCAGGCGAGGTCGAGGCGGGCGTGTCCGACGACCAGGTGCTCGCCGGCCTCCTTCATCTCCGGGGTCGTGCCCCGCTGCATCGCCATCATGCCCAGCGGGTGCTCCCACAGGCCTGCCGCGCGGACCTTGACCACAAAGTCCCGGTCGGCCTCGGTCAGCGGACCGTACTGCGTGTTGGCGATGACTCGGTCCTGGTTGGCGGAGGTGGTCTCCACGCCCAGCATGGCCGGGTAGGCAAGGGCGGAGAGGGTCAGGACGAGGGCGCCTCCCACGAAGACGGTTCCTACCATGCGGCGCGAGATGGGCATCGTGCCTCCAGAGATGAACGGCTGCTACCCCAGGAGGTACGGACGGGACGCGCGAAACAATCACCGCCGCGCGAAAAAACTTGCGGTTCGCTGTGCGTGGTGCGTCACATGTGCGGCCGCGCGATCGAGGGTTGAGCGGTTCTCAGGCGCGTCTGCGTCGGGTCCGGAGCGGGGGGCTCAGCGCAGGTGGCGCTCGAAGAAGGCCATCGTCGCCTCCATGGAGTCCGGCCACCGTGGCCCGAACGTGTGCCCCTCACCCCGGTACGTCCGCAGCTCCACGTCCTTGCCCGCCGCCTCGAACGCTGCGACGGTCGTCCTCGTCCAGGCCAGGGGGCAGGTGTCGTCGGCGGTGCCGTGGTGGATCAGCAGGGGCTCGGTGACCCGGTCGACGTAGGTGATCGGCGAGACCTGCCGCCAGAACTCCGGCTTCTCCTGGGGGGTGCCGTGCGCGGCCTCGATCTCGTCGACGAGCGGGTCGCCCTCGGGGCGCTGGAAGTGGTCGATGTTCTGCTCGGGGCGCGAGCTGACCGGCGCGAACGCGACGGCGGCGTCGACGAGACCGGGCGCCACGACCAGCGTGTTGTACACGACCCCGCCGCCCATCGACCGCCCCATCAGGCCGATCCGGTCGTCGTCGACGTCCGGCCGGGCGGCGGAGCGCAACGCATGGACGGCGGCGATGACGTCCTCGGTGTAGCCGAGACGGAGGTTCACGTCGTTGTCGGGGTCGTCGTCGGAGCCCGCGTGGTTGCGGTAGTCGGTGTGCAGGACGACGTAGCCGTTACGGGCGAGGAGGTCCTGCTCCCGGGGCATGCCCTGGCCGGTCCTGTACACGTCCGGGTCGATGTAGCCGTGTGCCAGGACCAGCGCGGGGAAGGGGCCCTTGCCGGTGGGGACGTTCATGATGCCGGAGATCTTCAGGCCGTTGGACCGGTACGTGACGGCGTACTGCGTGTAGGCGTCGGTGCGGACGCGTACGGCACCGAGGCGCAGGTCGGAGCCACGGTGATCGCGCTGGATCAGGGCCGGGAGGGAGACGGGGTCGGCGGGGGTCGGGGAGGGGGTGGGCGTGGCGGCGCTCGGACTGCCGTCACCTGCTCGGCTCGACGCGGGGGAATCCGTACGCGCCGGCTCGGCGCCGTCACCGCCGTCACCGGTACAGCCGACGGCGGTCGCGAGCACCAGCACCAGCCCGGCAGCGAGACGGGCCACGCACCGCGGGTACCGCATGCGGCCAAGTATCCCGCGCTCCGTCACGGTTGGCTCCCGCTGCGGCAGGCCCGGTGCCACGGTGTTCCGGGCGCTCCCGGTCACCGCAGGCCGAGGAGCGGTGTGCGGCTACCGACGTGGGCATGGCTGTCGCGCTCTGTGACGCGCAGGGACGGCTGCGCAGCGGCTCGGCGGTGATCCTGGGCTGCTGAGGCGCCCGTCCACGTCGCCGGCCCCTGCGACCACCGACCGGCTCGCCGCCCGCGGCCTCGACGGCCTGGCGTTCACCACCGAACCGGTCGCCGGTGAACTCGTCACCAGCGCGATCGGCCTGTTCCTCGTCTCCCAGCTCACCGAGCGCCGGGAGACGAGGTGCACGTCCTACGGGAAGATCATTCGGACGGAGCAGCCGCTGCCGGGACCGGCAGTCCCGGCCCGGCGCAGCGCACGTCCGCCACAGGCACCTCCCCGTCGACGAGATAGCCCGCCACCGCCCCGTCCACGCAGGCATTGCCGCGGCTGGCGAACACGCCGTGCGAGTAGTCGTCGTTCAGCGTCACCAGACGGGATCCGGGCAGCAGTTCGCGCAGGCGACGGGCGCCCTCGATCGGGGTCACCGGGTCGTGCGCGGAGGCGACCAGCAGGACGGGCGGGGCGGCCGGACTGCCCAGCGGGGTGCGCCGCGCGGGCCGGTGGTGCCAGTACGCGCAGGCCGACGCCTCCATGCCGGTCAGGACCGGCTGCGGGTCGGCACGTCGTATGTGCCGTATGTCTGCCACGACCTGTCGGGGCGTCGGCCCCGGACCGTCCGCGCACTTCACGATCCGGTTGGCCGCCTCGTAGTTGCGGGACTCCGGGCCGTCGAAGGCGGCGGCGGGGCGCAGGCCGGCCACGCTCCCGTCCGACAGGTAGCCGCGCAGCCCGTCGGCGAACCCCGTCCAGCGTTCCGTGCGGCCGAGGGCGCGGTAGACGGCGCGGTCGAACTCCGCCGGTCCGAAGCCGTCGACCGGTCGCGCGGCCAGGCCCTGGCGTACGCGCAGATACGAACGCCGCACGGCGCCCGCGTCGCCGCCCAGCCCGAAGCGCTCGGCGTGCCCGGCGGTCCAGGCGAAGAAGGTGTCCCGGGCGCGCAGCATCGCCCGGCTCTGGAGCGCGTCGAAGTCGTACCAGTCCCAGGGCCCGACCACGCTGTCCAGCACCATGCGGCCGACCCGGTGCGGAAAGCGCGCCGCGTACGCCGCGCCCAGGTAGGTGCCGTACGAGACACCGAGGAAGCTGGTCCGCGGCTCGCCCAGCGCGGCGCGGATCGCGTCCATGTCGTACGCGGTCTGCTCGGTGGACAGGTACGGCAGCACCGCCTTGCCCGCGCCCGTCGCACAGTCGTCGGCCAGGTGGCGCAGTGACGTGAGGTACGACCGCTCGGTCTGAGGGGTCGTCGGTACCGGGTCGGCGCCGGGAGCGGCGAACAGGCCGCCCATCGCGCCGCAGCCGGCCGGCGCGCTGTGGCCGATGCCCCGCGGGTCGAAGCCGATGACGTCGTACGAACGCCGCACGCTCGCGGGGAGTTTGGCGCGCTTGGTCACCGCGTAGGGGAGCCCGGAGCCGCCCGGCCCGCCGGGGTTCACCAGCAGGATGCCGCGCCGCTCGGCCGGCGTACCGGAGGCGGGGACACGGGACACGGCGATCTCGATGCTCGGGCCGGACGAGTGCCTCCGGTCGAGCGGGACGGTGAGGCGGCCGCATTCCACGCGGTCGGGTGCGGGCGGCCTCGGTACGGAGTCCGGGCAGGCGCCGAAGGTGAGGGCGGCCGTCGCGGCCGTCGCTCGGGCGGGGCCGGTCGTGGGGAGCAGGGCTGCCGCGGCCACCAGGGCGCACAGCAGGGCGGTCGGGCGGGGCAGGGCGGTCAAGGTCTCTCCGATTCTCCGAAGCGGGTAAGAACGGGGTGGCAAATGAAAATGATTATCGATAGCGTGTGTCAGTCAAGTCCGGCACCCCTCCCGCCGAGGGGCCCTCCGGGCTGCCCTGCCGTCCGAACTCACGTCATGAAAAGGGGAGTTGTGGCTCATCTGCTGGTGGTCGAGAGCTGGGTCGGATCGATGAGCAGACTGCTGCCGCGCGCCATCCGCGAGGGCGGGCACGAGTTCACGTTCCTCACCCGTGACCTGCATCACTACCTGCGCTCGGCGCCCGAGGGGGCGGCGCATCCGCTGCTCGGCGCGCGCAATGTGATCACGACCGACACCAATGACCTCGACGCCCTGCTGCCCGAGGTGGAGCGGCTGCACTCGGTGCTGGGCTTCGACGGGGTGGTCACCTCCTGCGACTACTACCTGCCGACGGTGGCGCGGATCGCCGGGCGCCTCGGTCTGCCCGGCCCCGGCCCCGAGGCGGTGGAGAACGCCTGCCGCAAGGACGCCACCCGTCGGGTCCTCGCCGACGCGGGCCTGCCCGGACCGCGCTTCGCCGTGCACGAGGAGTGGGCCGACCTCGCGCGGGCCGCGCAGGAGATCGGCTACCCGCTGGTCGTCAAGCCGGTCGACCTGTGCGCGGGCATGTTCGTGCGTCGCGTGGACGACGAGGGTCAACTGGCCGAAGCGGTAAGAGCATTGAGCGCCTTCCCGGTCAACGCCCGGGGGCAGCGGCGCACCCCCGCCGTTCTCCTCGAAGAGCTCCTCGACGGCCCCGAGGTGAGCGTCGAGACCGTGTCGTACGCGGGCGCCGTGCACATGGTCGGCGTCACCGACAAGAGCATCGGCGCAGCGCCCGCCTTCGTCGAGACCGGCCACATGTTCCCCGCCGCTCTGTCGCTCGCCGACATCGAGGCCGCCGAACAGACCACGCTCGGTGCGCTCAAGGCGCTCGGGCTGACGGACGGGGTCGTGGCGCACACCGAGATCAAGCTGACCTCGGTCGGGCCGCGCGTGGTCGAGGTCAACCCCCGGCCCGCCGGCAACCGCATCACCGAGCTCGTCCGCCACGTCACCGGCATCGACCTCGCCGCCGCCTGCGTGGACGTCGCCCTCGGCCGCAGGCCCGACCTCAGGCGCACGGACACCGGGCTGCGCAGCGCCGCCATCGGCTTCCTCGTCCCCGAGCGCGCGGGCACGCTTGAGGCGCTCGACGGACATCAACTGACCGACCTGCCAGGCGTGTTGGAGGTTCAGCTCGCCGAGCCCGGCAAGGTGGTCAAGGCGGCCGGCAGCAACAACGAGTACCTGGGTCACGTCATGACCGGCGACCCCGACGGGCCCGGCGCCCGCGACCGCGTCGAAGGCCTGCTGGCCGGGCTGCGCGCGGGGCTGGTGATCCGGTGACCACCGTCAACGCCTCGCCGGCGGCGCTGAGCCGGACGTACGACGACCTGGTCGCCCGCGTCCGCGCGGGCGGCCTGGGCCCCGACCCCCGCACGCAGCGGATCGCCGTCGCCTTCACCACCCGGCAGGCCGTACGGCACGACGGGCGCGGTACCGGCTACCGCAACGAGGTGCTCAGCCTCCGGCTCGCCGAGGCCGTCGGGTCATGCGCGGTCGAACCGGGGGAGCTGCCGGACGGCGCGCTCGACGACTGCGTCGGTGCCGACGTGGCACGGCTCCTCGATCATCCGGTGCCTGCCGTGCGGGTGGCCGCCCTCGACGCCTACCTGATGCACCTCACCCCGCACACCCCGGACCACGGGGCGCGGCCCGTCGCCCTGCCCGCCGGGTCGTCGCTGGAGAAGTCCACCGCGCGGGCCAGGGCCGTGGTAGAGCTGCTCGACCTGCCGCCCGGGAGCACCGTGCTGGTGGTCGGCGTCGTCAACTCCCTGCTGGAGGCGCTGCGTTCGCGCGGTCTCGGCTATGTCCCGTGCGACCTCAAGGGCGGCGCCACGGAGTGGGGCGAGCCGGTCGTCGCGGACGCGCTCACCGCGGCTGCGGGCTGCGACGCGCTGCTGGTGTCCGGGATGACCCTGGGCAACGGCACCTTCGAACCGCTGCGGCAGCACGCGCTGCGGCACGGCAAGCAGCTGGTGATGTTCGCGCAGACCGGCAGTGCGGTGCTGCCCCGCTTCCTGGGGCACGGCGTGAGCGCGGTGTGCGCGGAGCCGTACCCGTTCTTCTGGCTCGACGGCGGCCCCGGAATCGTCCATCGGTACAGGTCCGCCGACGTCGACGATCGCCACAGCTGTCCCGGCGGTGAGCGATGACCCCGACCACCGCCACCGCCGTACGTCCCACCGCCCGCCCCGAGTTGCTCGCCCTGCTCGGCCGTACGCCCGTCGTCCGGGTCGGCGCCGAGCTGCCGCACGCCCACCCCGGCTTCTGGGCCAAGCTCGAAGGGCTCGCGGCGGGCGGCATGAAGGCGAGGGCCGCCGTGTCGATGCTGCTCGGTGCGCGAGAGCGCGGCGAACTGCGGCCCGGTGCCCCGGTGGTGGAATCCACCTCGGGCACGCTCGGCATCGGGCTCGCCTTCGCGGGGCAGGCGCTCGGCCATCCCGTCGTCCTGGTCGGCGACAGCGAACTGGAGCCGTCCATGCGGCAGTTGCTGCGCGCACACGGCGTCCGTCTGGAGATCGTCGACCGCCCCGCACCGCAGGGCGGCTGGCAGGCGGCTCGCCTCGGCCGACTGCGTGAACTGCTCGCCGAACTCCCCGGCGCCTACTGGCCCGACCAGTACAACAACCCCGACAACACAGCCGGTTACGCCTCCCTGGCCGCGGAGCTCTCCGCCCAGCTCGACCACCTCGACATCCTGGTGTGCAGCGTCGGCACGGGCGGCCACAGCGCCGGCATCATCGGCCCGCTGCGCCGGCACTGGCCCGCCCTGCGGCTCATCGGCGTCGACGCCACCGGCTCCACGATCTTCGGCCAGCCCGCCCGGCCCCGCCTGATGCGCGGACTCGGCAGCAGCATCCACCCGCGCAACGTCGCCTACGACGCCTTCGACGAGGTCCACTGGATCGGCCCCGCCGAGGCCGTGGACAGCTGCCGCAGGCTCGCCCGGGGCAGCTTCGTCAGCGGTGGCTGGAGCACCGGCGCCGTCGCGCGGGTCGCCGCCTGGGCGGCCTGCGTGCACCCGGGGGCGGTCGTCGCCACCGTGTTCCCCGACGGGCCGCACCGCTACCTCGGCACCGTCTACGACGACGACTTCATCGCCGCCCACGGCCTCGACCTCGCCGGCGCCGCCACCCGGCCCGTGGAGATACCGCACCCGTACGCCGCCGAGGCGAGCGGATGGATGCGGTGCGCCCGAGTGGCCGATCCGCTCTCTCTCGGAAGGACACAGTGAAGATTCACCTGCGCACCGTACGGCTCGAACTCGCCGAGCCGCTGCGCATCTCCCGCTCCACCATGACCGCCCGCGACGCCGTGTGGCTGGGCGTCGAGCACGAAGGAGTGACCGGCCACGGCGAGGCCGTCAGCAGCGTGTACTACGGGCTGGACGCCGACACGCTCGTACGGCTCATCTCAGCCGTCCCGCTGGAACGGTTCGCCGATCCCGAGAGCGCCCTGCGGGCCCTGCCCTCCGATGGCGTACCTGCTGCCGTCACGGCTGCCGTCGAGTCCGCCCTGCTGGATCTCATGGGCAAGCGGGACGGTGTGCCCGTCCACCGTCTCGTGGGCACCCCGACGTCGTCCCGCGTCCCCACCGCACGCACCATCGGTATCACCTCGCTCGCGCATGCCGCGGCCGAGGCCCGGCGTCTTGCCGCGAGCGGATTCGAGATCCTCAAGGTGAAGGCGGGCTCGTCCGATTCCGAGGACGACGTGGAGCGTGTGCGGGTCATCCGTGACGCGGCCCCCCAAGTGCGGCTGCTGCTGGACCCGAACGGGGCCTGGAGCGTGGCGGAGGCCGAGCGGTTGCTGCCCCGGTTCGCCGCGCTCGGGGTCGAGGCCGTCGAGCAGCCTCTGACGCCCGGCGACCCGGACGCGCTCGGCGCCCTCGCCGAGAAGTCGCCGCTGCCCGTCATCGCCGACGAGGACGCCGTGTCACTGGCCGACGTCCGGCGACTGGCCGGGCGCGTCCAGGGTGTCAACGTCAAGCTCGCCAAGTGCGGGGGCGTCCACGCGGCCCTGCGGATCGCCGAGGCGATCGAGGGCAGTGGCACCGACCTGATGCTCGGCTGCCTCACCGCCAGCACCCTCGGCCTGGCACCCGCCGTCCACCTGGCCGACCGCGCCCGCTGGACCGACCTCGACGGACATCTGCTGCTCGCCCACGACCCGTGGCACGGGATCGGCGGCGCGGACGGCTTCGTACAGGCGAGTAACCGTCCCGGTCTGGGAGTCGAGGAGGTGGCGGCCCATGAAGACGTGGCATGAGATGCGGCGCTTCCCGCTCGCCGTGCAGCTGCTCCTCGTCAACCAGCTCGGCGTCAACGTCGGCTTCTACCTCCTCATCCCGTACCTCGCCACGCACCTCGGCCAGAACCTGGGCATGTCGGCGGCCGTCGTCGGTGTCGTGCTCGGCGTGCGCAACCTCAGCCAGCAGGGCCTGTTCATCATCGGCGGCTCGGCAGCGGACCGGCTGGGGGCGCGGGGCGTCATCATCGCCGGGTGCGCCCTGCGGACCGTCGGGTTCGCGTTGTTCGCGCTGGGGGACGGGCTGCCCGTGCTGCTCGCCGCGTCCGTGCTCAGCGGGCTCGCGGGGGCCCTGTTCAACCCGGCCGTGCGGGCCTATCTCGCACAGGAGGCGGGAGAGCGGAAGGCGGAGGCGTTCGCGCTGTTCAACGTCTTCGCGACGACGGGCGCCTTGATAGGCCCGCTGCTGGGCAGCGCCCTGCTCCTCGTCGACTTCCGTACGTCCGCGCTGACCGCCGCCGGGATCTTCGCGGTGCTCACGCTCGCCCAGGCCCTCGTCCTGCCGGCGCGCAAGGTCGAGCCCAGCGGGAGCGGTGTCCTCGGGGACTGGCGCGAGGTACTCGGCAACCGGGCCTTCCTGGCCTTCGCCCTCGCCATGGTCGGCATGTTCACCCTGGAGAACCAGCTCTACCTGCTGCTGCCCGACGGGGCCCGCGAGGCCACCGGCTGGGACGGCGCCGCGGGCATCGTCTTCCTCGTCGGCACGGTGGCGAACCTGGCGCTCCAGCTGAGAATCACGCGCAGCCTCAAGTCCCGTGGCAGCAGGGCGGGCTGGATAGCCGTCGGCCTCGCGGTGATGGGCCTGGCCTTCCTGCCGCCGGCCCTGGTGGCGGGCACGGGATCCGCCGGGTGGCTCGACGCGATACCCGTGCTGCTCGGCGCCCTCCTGCTCTACCTCGGCGTCATGGCCGCCTCGCCCTTCGTGATGGAGCTGATCCCGCGCTTCGGCCGCCCCGAACTGACCGGCACGTACTTCGGCATCTTCTACGTCGTCTCCGGCATTGCCGCGGCCGTGGGCAATGCCGTCGTCGGCTGGGCCATGGACGCGGGGGAGAGCGGCGGCCGTGCGTGGCTGCCCTGGGTGTGCTGTGCGCTCTTCGGGCTGGTCTCGGCGGGCGGGGTGGCGTGGCTGCAGCGGCGCGGGGCCCTGCCGGCGAATCCCGCGGCGGCGGCTCCGGTGCGGGACGAAGAGAGGAGCAACGCGTGAGCGCGGCGCGGGGAGTTGGCCAGGGGCGGCGTGGGCCGGGCAGAGCAGACGTGGAGCGGCGCGCGGGCGGCCGGGGGCAGGGTGCTGCTGCCGGTGAGCCGGGCGGCCGGCAGCCCGGCGTGGCCGTCGCGGCGGCGGGCGAGCGGGCCGGTGTGGGCCAGGGAGCCGTTTCCGAGCGGGTCGGCCTGGACGGACGTGTGGCTGCCGCGGCAGCAGGCGAAGGCTGCGACTCTGGCGGCCGCGACGCGGGCGCGCACGGTGCCCCCGTTCCCGGCGGCCGACCGCACGGCCAGGGCACCCCCGCCCCCGACGACCCGGCCGACAACCGCAACCTCCTCACCGACAACCCCGCCCTCTACGAGGCCCGGTTCCCCGATGCCGACCGGCTCGCCGGGCGTTGGGCCGAGAACTGCCTGCGCCGCCACGGTGCCGGACCGCGGGTGCTCGACATGGGCTGTGGCACCGGGCGGGACGCCGCCCACCTGCACTCCGCCGGCCGTACGGTGACCGGCGCCGATCTCTCCGAGGCGATGCTGGCGTACGCCAGGGGCCGGCATCCGGGACCGGCCTACGTAGAGGCCGACCTGCACGGGTTCGACCTGGGCCGGGCCGCCTTCGACGCGGTCGTCTGTCTGGACAGCTCCCTGCTGTACTGCCACACCAACGACCAGTTGGACGGCTTCCTCGCCTCCTGCCGTCACGCCCTCGCGCCGGGCGGGCTGCTGGTCGCGGAGATGCGTAACGGCGCCTATTTCCTGGGCCGTACGGACCTCCTCGACGCCCCGTCCCTCAACGCGTTCACCTGGCAGGGCGCCGCCTATCGGTCGACCACCACCCTGACCGTCGACCGCACGGAGCAACTCCTGCGCCGTACCCGCATATGGACCGTCGTCGACGGCGGAGACGGCGGTGACGGCGGAGACGGCGGTGACGGCGGAGACGTAGCGCCCGTCGCACAGCACTCCGCATGGCGACTGCTGTTCCCGCACGAGCTACGCCACTTCCTCGCCGCGCACGGCTTCGAGGTGCTCGAACTGCACGACGGCCCCGGCCCGCGCACCGAACCTCCGTGGCAGGACGGCCAGTTGCCGGGCACCGCCACGGACGCGGACCGGCTGCACGTCGTCGCGCGCCGCCGGCACACCCTCTGACACGCACCATCTGCAACGAAGGACACACAGACATGCACGACGAACGCTTCCCCGGTCTGCGCCGCCGCGGCTTCCTCGCCGCCACCTCAGGCGCCGCCGCCCTCGCCCTCGTCGGCTGCTCGGGCGGCACGGACGACAAGGCGGCAGGCGCCTCCGGCACCCCGAAGCGCGGCGGACGGCTGCGCGCCGCGTTCGCCGGGGGCGGTGCGAGCGAGACCCTCGACCCGCACCTGGGCAATCTCTTCGCAGACGTGGCCCGATCCAAGGCCCTCTTCGACAAGCTCGCCGACTACGGCGCCGACCTCTCCGCCCGGCCCCGCCTCGCCGAGAAGTGGGAGTCCAACAAGACCCTCGACCGCTGGCAGGTCACCCTCCGCGAGGCCACCTTCCACGACGGCAGCCCCGTCACCGCCAAGGACGTCCTCTACAGCTACCGCCGAATCGCCGACCCCAAGCAGGCGTTCCGGGCCAAAGCGTCCCTGGAGCCCATCGACCTCGACGCCAGCCGGGCGACCGGCACGCGGAGCATCGAGTTCGTGCTCAAGCGCCCCACCGCCGAGTTCCCCAACGTCCTGGCCGCGTTCGGCGCGTACATCGTCCCCGAGAACGCCACCGAGTTCGACGACAAGCCGATCGGATCGGGCCCCTTCCGGTTCGTTTCCTTCGCGCCGGGCCGCTCGGCCGTGTTCCGCCGCAACGACGCCTACTGGGACGGCGCCCCGCTCCTCGACGAGATCGAGTTCGTCGTCGCCAACGAGGAGTCCGCCCGGGTCAACGCCCTCCTCGGCGGCCAGGTCGAGTACGCGCACGAACTCAACCCGACCACCGCCCGCGCCCACGAGAGCGGCGGCCAGATCGAGATCGTGCGGTTGCGCAACAGCGCCATGCAGGCCTTCTGCATGAAGACCGACCGGGCGCCCTTCGACGACAAGCGGGTCCGTGAGGCGTTCTTCCTGATCGCCGACCGTCGGGAACTCGTCGACGGCGCCCTGTCCGGCGCGGGCGAGATCGGCAACGACCTGTTCGGCAAGGGATACGAGTACTACGCCGCCGATCTGCCGCAGCGCACCCAGGATCTCGACAGGGCGCGCTCCCTGCTCAAGCAGGCCGGCGCCGAGAAGCTCAAGGTCAGCCTGGACACGTCGGCCGTCGCCGCGGGGTTCACCGAGGCGGCCGGCATCTTCCGCGACCAGGCCGCGAAGGCGGGCGTCACGATCGACGTCAGGATGGGCAGCAAGGACTCGTACTGGAGCGACATCCTCGACGGCGGCACCCTGTGCTGCTACCGCTCCGGCGCCATGCCCATCGAGTCCCACATCTCCCAGCGGCTGCTCACCGACTCCACCACCAACGCCACCAAGTGGCAGCACAAGGATTTCGACGGCCTCTATCAGCAGGCCCAGTCCATCCGCGACAAGGCTGAGCGTGCGGCCGTGTACGAGCGTATGCAGCGCCGTCTGTACGCCGAGGGCGGCTTTCTCATCTGGGGCTTCGCCGACTGGATCATCGGAACCGCCCGCACGGTGAAGGGAGTTGAGACCAAGGCCCCCGCCAACACCCTCGACTGGGCCCGCTTCGACAAGGTGTGGCTCGCGTGAGCGGACTTCGCTCCTTCGTCGCCCGGCGGCTGCTGCTCGGCGCCGCGCAGACCCTGGCCGTCGTGCTGCTGGTCTTCGCGCTCACCGAGGCGCTGCCGGGCGACGCGGCCGTCACCCTGGCGGGCGACCAGCCCGACCCCGCGCGCATCGCCGCGATCCGTGAGGCGCTGGACCTGGACCAGCCGGCGTACGAGCGGTTCGCCGAGTGGGCGACGGGCCTGGTGCACGGCGACCTCGGGACCTCCCTGACCTCCGGCCGCCCGGTCACCAGATACATCGCCGAAGGCTTCGGCCCGACCCTGCTGCTGGCCGCGCTCACGCTGACGCTCCTCGTCCCGCTCGGCTTCGGCCTCGGCGTGCTCGCCGCCCGCCACGAGGGACGGCTCGCCGACCGGCTGGTCAGCTCGGTGACACTGGCCGTGTACGCGGTACCCGAGTTCGCCCTCGGGGTCCTGCTGGTGACGGTCCTCGCCCTCAAGCTGGCATGGCTGCCGCCGACGGCCGTCGGCTACGGCACCGACCTGCTCGCCCATCCGGCGGCGCTGGTACTGCCGGTACTGGTCCTGCTGTCCCGCCCGGTGTGCTCCCTGTCCCGCCTGGTCCGGGCCGGCATGGTCGACGCCCTCGCCGCCCCCTACGCCGTCCACGCCCGCCGCTACGGCGTCCCCGGCGCCCGAGTCCGCTATGCCCACGCCCTGCCGAACGCCCTCGCCCCGGCCGTGCAGCAACTCGCCCGCACCGTCGACTGGTTGCTGTGCGGGGTGATCGTGGTGGAGGCCCTCTTCGTGATCCCGGGCCTGGGCACGGTCCTGCTCAATGCCGTGGCCGAACGGGACGTGCCCGTGGTGCAGGGACTGGCCGTGGTGTTCGGCGTGCTCACGGTCGTGCTCAACCTCGGTGCCGACCTCGTGGCCCACCGGCTCACGCCCCGCGCGGGGGTGACCGCATGACAATGCCCATCGGTCGCCGTCGCCGTTTCGCGCTCGGCCTCGCCGTCGTCGCCGTCCCCCTCCTCCTGGCCCTCCTCGGACCGCTGCTGGCCGGTGACCCAGGCCCCCGCGCCACCTCCTTCACCCTCGGCGACGGCCACTGGCTCGGTACCGACTTCGTGGGCCGTGACGTCGGGCGGCAAGTCCTGCTGGGCGGCCGTACGGTCGTCCTCACCGCACTGGCCGCGACCGCGCTCGCCTACCTCGTCGCCGTCCCGGTCGCGCTCATCAGCGCCCTCACCCGCCTGCGAGGGCTGGAGGAACTGCTGATGCGGCCGCTGGACGTGCTGCTCGCCGTGCCGTCGCTGCTGCTGATCCTGCTCGTGGCCTCCGTGCTGTCGCCGGGAGCGACCGGGCTCGCGCTGCTCGTGGCGCTGGTGAACGTGCCCGACGCGGCCCGGATCGTGCGGGCGGCGGCGGGGGAGGCGGCCGCGCGCCCCGCTGTGGAGGCGCTGCGCATGCAGGGGGAGACCTGGTGGCGGATCGCTGTCGGCTACGTCGGCCGTTCGGCGCTGCGCACGCTCGCCGCCGACGCCGGGATCCGGCTGACCGGCGTGCTGTACCTGGTGTCGACGGCCGCGTTCCTGGGTGTCGGGGTTGCGCCGGACGCCGCCGACTGGGCGGTGATGGTCGACCGCAACCGCACCGGCCTGCTGGTGCAGCCCTGGGCCGTGGTGGTGCCCGCACTGCTGATCGTGGCGCTGACGACAGGCACCAACCTGCTCTTCGACGCCGCGCTGGAGAAGAAGGGACGACGCCGGTGAGCCGGACAACTGATACTGCCGTCGCGGAGATCCGCGGCCTGCGCGTCGAGATCGACGGCGGCGCGATCGTCGACGGGGTCGATGTCAGGGTGCGCGCGGGGAAGGTGACCGCCCTGGTCGGCGCCTCCGGCAGCGGGAAGACCACCACCGGCCTGGCCCTGCTGGGCGAGTACCCGCCCGGCGCCCGCGTTACGGGCGAGGTGCGGCGGGCGGGCGAGGGGCCGGTGGGCTACGTCCCTCAGCATCCCGCCGCCGTACTCAATCCGGCCCGTCGCATCGGCGCCCTCCTCGGCGACCTGGCTCGCCCTCAGGTCCGCCATCTGCGCCGGGCGGAACGCCGTACGGCAGCCCGCGCACTGGTCCTGCGTGCCCTGTCCGACGCCCAACTCCCGGACGCCGAAGCTCTGCTGCGCCGCTACCCGCACCAGCTCTCCGGCGGCCAGCAGCAGCGTGTCGTCCTCGCACAGGCCCTGCTGCTCGGGGCCCGCGTGATCGTCGCCGACGAACCCACCACCGGCCAGGACGCGTTGACCAAGAGCCGGATCGTCGAGCAGTTGGCGGCGGTCGCGGCGCGCGGCATCGCGGTCGTGCTGCTCAGCCACGACCTCGACGTGGTGCGCGCCCTCGCCGACGAGGTCCTCGTCCTGCGCGCGGGCCGGGTCGTCGAGTCGGGCCCTCCCGAACGGCTGTGGACGGCGCCCCGGCACGAGTGGACCCGCCGCCTGCTCGACGAACGGCGCGCGATCCCGCCCGACGGGCCAAGCGATGACCCAGGCCGATCGGTCCTGGAAGTACGGGACTTGACCGCCGTACACGATCGCCGAACCGTCGTCCTGCGCGCCCCGCGCCTCGCCCTCCACACCGGCGAGTGCCTCGCCGTGGTAGGCCGTTCCGGCAGCGGCAAGACCACACTCGCCCGCTGCCTCGCGGGTCTGCACCGTGAGCACGACGGCGAGATCCTGCTCGACGGCACGCCGCTCCCGCGCAGCCTGCGGCACCGCACCCGTGCCCAACTCGCCGCCCTGCAGTACGTCTTCCAGGACGCCCGCGCCGCCTTCGACGAGTACCGGCCCGTGCTGTACCAGGTGGCGCGTACAGCGGTACGCCTGCGGGGCGCCGACGAACGGACGGCGACGGAGGAGGCGTCGGCCACCCTGGACCGCCTCGGCCTGCCGGACGACCTGGCCCTGCGTCGCCCCGGCGAACTCTCCGGCGGGGAACTCCAGCGCGCCGCCCTGGCCCGGGCCCTGCTGGCCCGCCCGCGGGTGCTGATCTGCGACGAGGTCACCTCCGGACTCGACACGGTCACCCGGCGGGGCATCCTCGACGTCCTCGCGGGCCTGGTGGGAGGGGACGACGGCATGTCCCTCGTCCTCATCACCCACGACCTGGACACCGCACGTCTGGCTCACCGCATCGCCGTACTGGACGCGGGCGAACTGGTCGAACAGGGTTCGGCGCAGCGGATTCTGTCGGAGCCCCGGCATCCGTTCACGCTCTCGCTCATGCGGACGACGGAGCGGCTGGAGTCGGGGAGCCTGCTGTGAGAGCCGGCCTCCGGGCACCTTCGCGGAGGAGACGGGAAGGCCTCCGCGAGCGGCCCGGAAGCCGGCAGTAGGGGGCGTGCCCGCGCCTACGACCGGGTCGGCAGGCGCCGCCCGCGCGGCCGGGCGGTGGCCCGGGCGAGCAGCGTGTGGATCTGACGCACCGCGTCTCCCGGGTGGGTGGCCGGGGTGGTGAAGGGCAGGCGGACGTCGTGGTGGGAGTCCGCTGTCTCCAGCCGGAGCACCAGGCCGTGCCGGTCGAGCCGCAGTGGCCGTACGCCGGCCGCGCCGAGTTGCTCCCGGGCCGGCAGCAGCCGGGCGAGCGGGGCGACGGTGTCGGCGTGGGCCGCGTCCAGCCGGCCCAGCATCTCCGCCTCGTGCGTGGCCAGCGGGTCGGGGGAGGCGAGCGTCAGCTCGTCCAGGCCGATGAGGGTCGTGCCGTCGTCCTCGGTGAGCACGGCCCGGGCCGGATGGAACACCAGGGTCTTCGGGCCGAGCGCGCTGAGCCAGCCGCCCAGCGTCAGCCGGGAGCGCACCCGTTCGCGCACGGCGACGGCGGCGACGTCGGTGAACTCCACCAGGGCGGCCAGATCGCCGTGCGGCGCCACGGCCAGCTCGGCGGCCAGGTGGCCGTCCGGCGGGCTGTGCAGGAGCAGCCGCGCGGCGGCGTCGACGGTGTGCAGGCCGATCAGTTCGATGCGGTGGCCCTGCGTGGTGACGGTCAGCGAGCCGGCCGCTGCCAGCACCGAGCGGGCACGCTCGGCGGGCGTCGGCTCAGGGCAGGTGGCAGCAGACATGGGAACCTTTCGAGCCGGTTGGCTACCTACTTAGGTAAGCCTAACCTACCTTGGGTTTGGGTGGTCACCAACCCGTCAGCAGCAGGTGGTTGACGAGCAGTGCGAGCACCGCCTGCGCCGCGAGCCAGGCCCGCGGCCCGTTCAGGAAGGCGCAGGCCGGCAGCAGCCACAGCGCGAACGGCAGCCAGATCCGCTCCGTCTCCGCCTTGCTCATCCCGGACAGGTCGGCGGCCAGCAGCGCGACGAGGGCGCCCAGCACCAGCACGCCGAGGCGGAACGCGGCCGTCCCCCTCTGCCGGATCACCACCACCCCGGTCCGCCGCAGCCCCGCCGCCGTCGCGAGACCCACCACCAGCACCTGGCAGGCGAGGTTGGCCCACACCCAGTAGGCCTGCGGCCGGGTGCCGCCGGCGCCCTGGTGGTAGCGGGTGACCAGCAGGTCGTACGCCTCCCACCAGTAGAAGCCCAGCGCGGTGAACACCACCGGGACCACCACGAACCCGGCGAGCGCGAAGGGCAGCGGACGGACGCGCTCGGAGCCCAGGAACAGCACCGCCGCCGCGATCACGACGAAGAGCGTCAGGCCGTACGACAGATAGACCGCCAGGCCGAACAGAAGACCCGAGGCCAGGCCGGTCCAGCGCGGCCGACGCCCCGTCACCGCCAGCGCGAGCAACGCCACCGCCCAGGCCGCGACGGCCGCGAAGTAGCCGTCGGCGGAGGTGCCCATCCACACCGCGCCCGGCGCCAGCACCACGAAGGGCGCGGCGCGGCGGGCGAGCTTCTCGTCGGCGAGGGTGCGCACGGTGACGAGGATGCCGAGGGCGGCCGTGGCCCCGACGGTGATGCACCAGACCCCTGCCCACGCGCCGCCGCCCAGGCCGATCCGGTCCAGCTCGACGAAGGTGAGGGTGGCCGCCGGAGGATGCCCGGCGATGTGCGCGGGCCAGTGGTCCGGTGTGCCGAGCAGGATGTGCTGCGTGAAGTCCCGCAGCGTCGCGGGGATGTCCTGGAAGCGGTCGACGACCTGGAGATACTCGTACCGGGTCGTCAGCCGGCGGGCGATGCCGCGCTGCCAGCCGTCGACGAGCGCGAGTGAGAAGGTCCAGGCCATGCCCGCACCCCAGACGGTGAGCAGCAGGCGGCGCCAGGGCAGCCGGGCGGCCAGGACCGGGCCGTACGCCACGACCGCGACCCCGACGGCGATCGCGGCCGGGGTGCCCGGACCGACATGCGGGCCCCAGTCCGCCAGCAGCGGCGGCCAGTTGACGAACAAGGTGCCGTCGCGGGCCTCGATCGCGGTGCCGACCAGAGCGGCGACGGCGAACAGGAGCGCGGCGGCCGCAGCCGCGTACAGATCGCGGCGCAGGTCCCTGCCGGCGTCGGGGAGTGCGTCGGGGCGGGTGTCGGGCAGGAGATCGCTGGTCACGTCTGCACGCTAGGACGCATCGGGTGCACCGGACGCGTGACAGGCGCGGACGTCAGCGTTTCGTCATGGTTCACGACCGCCATTGCGGCCCTGGTCAGGCCTACGGTCAGGACATGGCACGGTCTGCGAACTCTCCCCTGACTCCCTTCTCTCCCGCCTTCTGGCGCAGCCCGCTGCGCGGCCCGTGGCTGACCTCGGTCCTCGGCATCGTGCTGCTCGGCGGGATCACGGTGCTGTTCGTGACGGGGCTGGTCTCCTACGCCGCCTACAACCCGAACCTGGCGCCGGTGAACGACAAGACGCCGGACAAGGGGATCCTCGGCTTCTACCTCTTCTCCTGGCCGACCAGCCCGCACTGGCTGTACCGCCTCAACCAGGGCGTCCACGTCACGCTCGGCATCACACTGATCCCCGTGCTCCTGGCCAAGCTGTGGTCGGTCCTGCCGAAGCTCTTCACGCTGCCGCCGGCCCGCTCGCTCGCGCACGCGCTGGAGCGGATCTCGCTGCTGCTCCTGGTCGGGGGCGCGCTGTTCGAGTTCGTGACGGGCGTGCTGAACGTCCAGCTCGACTACCTCTTCCCCGGCTCCTTCTACACCCTGCACTTCTACGGGGCGTGGGTGTTCATCGGCGCGTTCGTCGTGCACGCCGTGCTGAAGGCCCCCACCGCGCTGCGGAACCTGCGCCGCATGCGGGAGGGGAAGGAAGAGGGGACCGGGGAGGGCACGGGGGAGGAGGACAGGGAGCTGATCGCGCCGAGTCCCGCCGCACCGACCGTCTCCAGGCGCGGCGCCCTGTGGTTCGTCGGCGGCGGCTCGCTGCTGCTGTTCGCCACGACCGTCGGACAGAACTTCGACGGCTTCCTGCGCCGGACCGCCCTCCTCGCCCCGCACGGCGGTGCCGAGCCGGGGAGCGGGCCGGGCGGCTTCCAGATCAACAAGACGGCCGCGTACGCGGGGATCCGCGAGGCCGACACGAGCGACGAGGCGTGGCGGCTGGTCGTCGAGGGCCGGGACGGCCGGACGGTCCGCCTCAGCCGTGCCGAGCTGCTCGACATGCCGCTGTACAGCGCGGCGTTGCCCATCGCCTGCGTGGAGGGCTGGTCGACGTCCGACCAGTGGTGGCGGGGCGTACGGCTGCGGGACCTCGCGGCGCTGGTCGGCCACGACCAGGAATCGCCCGACGTCCTGGTGGAGTCGCTCCAGCAGCGCGGCGCCTTCCGGCGGGCCGCCCTGCGGGCCAACCAGGTCGCCGACTCCCGTTCCCTGCTCGCCCTGTTCGTCAACGGCGAGGACCTGACCCCCGACCACGGCTACCCGGCACGGATCATCGTGCCCGCCGCGCCCGGTGTGCTGAACACCAAGTGGGTGGCGCGGCTGACGTTCGGAGACCTGTGATGGACCGACTGACGCGGCGGCCGACGGGCCGGCGGATGAGCCGAGGGACGCGCCGGCCGAGGCTCGCCCTGGGCAGCCCCCTGAAGATCCTCCTCCTCGCCGGCTCGTTCGCGCTCGCCGGATACGCGGGGGTGCGGCTGCTGGACGGGGACTGGTTCGGGATCGTGCTGTGGTTCGTCGGCGCGGCGATCCTGCACGACCTGGTGCTGGCGCCGCTGTACGGGGCGGCGGACCGGGGACTGCTACGGGGTTTCGAGGCCGTCGACCGCCGGAGCTGGATGCCGTACGTCCGCGTCCCGGCCGCCCTGTCCCTGCTGCTCCTGCTGGTGTGGTTCCCGCTGATCACCGGCCGGGTGGCGGACCGCTACGCCGTCGCCACCGGCCTGTCCACGGACGGCTTCCTGGCCCGCTGGCTGCTGATCACCGCCGCGCTCTTCGGCGGCTCGGCGGTGCTGCTCGTGCTGCGGCGGCGCAGGGGTTAGGCCGCCTGCGCCGCCGCCACCGGAAAGCCCTCCGTACGGAAGACCCGCCGCCCGGTGTCCACCGCGAACACCTCGCAGCCCGGCCGTGCGGCGGCCCACTCGACGCCGTCCGTGCCCATCGCGGACGCGGCGGTCGCGACGGTGTCCGCCACGGTCAGGGAGGACGCCACGACGGAGAGGGACAGCAGACCCGTCGCCGCCCGCCCGGTGCGCCCGTCGATGATGTGGTCGCCGCGCTCGTAGCGAGCGGACGTCGCGACGGCGCCGTCCGTGAGCTCGGCGACCGTGCACACCTTGTCGGCCTGCTCGGGGTGCCGTATCCCCACCCGCCAGGGCCCGCCCGCGGCGACCACGTCACCACCGGCGTTCAGTACGAAGCGCCGCGCTCCCGCCGCCCTCAGCAGCTCGGCGGCCCGCTGCACGGACCAGCCCTTCACCACCGCGCACGGATCGAGCCCGCGCCCGGGCAGCCGTACGTCGAAGGCGCCGCCGGTGGCGACCCGGTACTCCTCGCACAGCCCCAGCACCTCGGCTAGGTCCGCGCTGACCTCACCCCGGGCGACCTCCCCGCGGTCCAGCCGGCAGACCTCGCTGTCGGCCTTGAACGGGCTGAACCGGGCGTCGACCTCACGCAGCCACGCGAACACGGCATCGGCCGCCTCCTCGCCGACGTGCCCGTCGTCGACCCGCAGCGAGACCGGGAACCCCATGACGTGTTCGACTCGGTGCACGATCAGCCCTTCGCGTCGATGGCGGCCTGGAGGGACTCCTTGTAGCCGTCGCTGGTGATGGTGGCGCCGGAGACGGTGTCGATGTCCGTGCTCTGGGCTTCGAGGGTCTCGGCGATGAGCTTCGGGACGGCGGCCGTGGTCTGCGGGTGTTTCGGCTGCTGGAGCATCTTCACCGAGGCGATCTCGTCGCCGTCGAAGGTCACCTGCACCTGGACGGGACCCTTGTCGGTGTTCACCGTCGAGCCGTCGACCGTCTGCGACCGCGCGGCGGCGGACGCGGACGCCGACGGGGAGGACGAGGCCGCCGACTTCGCGTTCGCGTCGATGGCGGCCTGGAGGGACTCCTTGTAGCCGTCGCTGGTGATGGTGGCGCCGGAGACGGTGTCGATGTCCGTGCTCTGGGCTTCGAGGGTCTCGGCGATGAGCTTCGGGACGGCGGCCGTGGTCTGCGGGTGATCGGGCTGCTGGAGCATCTTCACGGCCGTGATCCTGGTGCCCTGGAAGGTCACCTGGACCTGCACGGGACCCTTCTCGGTCTGCACGGTCGAGCCCTTGACGACCGTGCTGCCCGAACCCGCGTCCGAGCCGGACGCGGCGGAGGACGACGCCGAGGGCGTCGGGGCCGGCGTGGCGGCGGCGCCGAGCGACGGCTCGTAGCGCCAGACCGGGATCAGGCCCGCGATGCTCAGGACCAGGACAGGTATTGCTCGCTTCACGATGTCTTCCCTGTCCCGCTCAGCCGGCCAGGCTGAATCGCTCGAAGTGGACCTGCTCCTTGGGCACGCCCAGCTCGCGCAGGCTGCCGATCACCGCGTTCATCATGGGCGGCGGGCCGCACAGGAAGACGTCCCGGTCGGTGATGCCGGGGACCAGCCGCTCCAGCTCCGCCGGGGCCAGCCTGTCCGGCGTGACCGGGCCGGTGACCAGGTGCAGCTCGGCGCCCTTGGCGTGGGCGAGTTCCGCCAGCTCGCCGTACAGGACCGCGTCCCGGTCCGAGGCGACCCGGTAGAGCACCACCGCGTGGCCGTGCAGTTCCTCCAGCAGCGCCCGGATCGGGGTGACACCGACGCCGCCCGCGATCAGCACCGCCTCCGGCCGGGTGCGGTGCATCGCGGTGAACGCGCCGTACGGGCCCTCCGCGAACACACGCGTGCCGACCTTGAGGTGCCTCAGGGACGCCGAGCCGTCGCCGGCTGCCTTGGCCGTGAGCCGCAACTGGTTGCCGTCGGGAGCGGCCGACAGGGAGAACGGGTTGGCCTGCCACCAGCGGTCCTTCGTCAGGAACCGCCACAGGAAGAACTGGCCGGCCCGCGCGGGCAGCCGGTCCAGGTCACGGCCGGTGATGTAGACGGAGACGACGTTGTCGGACTCGGGGACCACGGCGGACACCCGGAACTGGTGGCGCCAGTTCCGCCACAGCGGCAGGACCAGCCGGCCGACGAACACCGCGCCGAGCGCCACGCCCCACACCGCGTACCAGTACGCCGTGGCGGCGGACGAGGAGGTGAAGGACGTACCGACCGCGACCTGGTGCGTGAAGGCCAGGACCACCGCCACGTAGGTGTACAGGTGGATGAAGTGCCACGTCTCGTACGCCAGCCGGCGCCGCGCGAACCGGGCCGAGACGACACCGATCACGATGATGATCCCCAGCGCGACGACGGCCCGCAGCACGCCCTCGACCGTCTCGGCCAGGTCGATCAGCTGGTTCACCGGGTCCATGGACGACGACTCGGCGTAGCCGAAGGTGATGAACACGGCGTGTGCGAGGAGGGCCCACAGGACGCTGAAGCCGGTCCAGCGGTGCCAGGAGGTCAGCCGGTCCATGCCGATGCGGCGGTCGAGCCACGGCAGCCGGGCCACAAGCAGCAGCTGGAAGGCCATGAGCAGCGCACCGCACAGGCCGGTGAGGCGGCCGATCACGATGAGCGCGTTGGAGGCGAAGCCGGCGGCGGAGAAGAAGTAGAGCACCACGGCCACGTTCGCGGCCAGCACGGCGTACAGCCCCGTGCGGGCGACGACCCTGGGGCGTATCGCCGTGGGGGGCGCAGGGGGCGATTGGACGGTCGTCACGTGCGACAGCTCCTTGATCTCGTCTGTGGATACCGAGCTTGTCCGGCGGGTGCTGTCGAAAAGCTGTCGTACTTCTTTCAACTCGTTATCGATGTCGTCCCGGGCCCACACCCGGCTCATGGGAACGGCGGCGGGTGCCGCAGTATGAACGGGTGGAGAAAGTACGCCTGCTGGTCGTGGACGACGACCCGCCCATCGCCGACCTCGTCGCGACGGTCGCCCGCTACGAGGGCTGGGACGCGGTCACCGCGAACTCCGGCGAGGAGGCGCTGCGGCTGGCCGCCGAGTTCCACCCGGACATCGTGGTCCTGGACCTGATGCTGCCCGACGTGGACGGCTTCGGCGTCCTGGACCGGCTGCGCGGCGCCGGGAAAATGGTGCCCGTGGTGTTCCTGACGGCCCGCGACGGGGTCGCCGACCGGGTGGCCGGCCTGACCCGCGGCGGCGACGACTACCTGGTCAAACCGTTCGCCGTGGAGGAGCTGATGGCCCGGCTGCGCACCGTGCTGCGGCGCAGCGCCGGACCCGGCTTCCAGCGTTCCGTCCTTCGGGTGGCCGACCTGACGATGGACGAGGACACCCGCGAGGTCCGCCGCGGCGACAAACAGCTCACGCTCACGCCCACCGAGTACGAGGTCCTGCGCTACCTGATGCGCAAGTCGCCGACCGTGCTCACCAAGGCGCAGATCCTCGACCATGTGTGGGAGTACGGCTTCGGCGGCCGCTCGAACGTCGTCGAACTGGTCGTCAGCCGGCTGCGCCGCAAGCTCGACGAGCCCGACGACGGCCGCGGACCGCTGATCCACACCGTGCGCGGCTTCGGATACGTGATCCGGCAGGCGGCGGAGTGATCGGGCGGCTGCGGCGGGCGTACCGCGGGATGCGGCTCGGCACCCGCCTGGCGCTGGGCCTCGGGCTGCTGGCGCTGTTCGTGTTCGGCGTCGTCGGCACGGCCCTGACCACGTACATGAAGGACTACCTGTCGGCCCAGCTCGACACCCAGCTCGCGCAGGGCCAGATCGCCCAGTCCAAGAGCATCGCGGACTACGGCACGCTCTCGGGCAAGAAGTACTACAGCTGGTTCTACGCCGTGTACGACGTGTCGGACGGCAAGCCCGTGCTGCGCCGGCCCGAGGACCCCGCCGACCTGCCGCAGGACGTCGACGACTTCACCTCGCTGGCCACGGCACAGACCGGCGCGCACACGGAGATCCTGCGCACCGAGCATCTGAAGGGCAAGGGCGAGTACCGGCTGCGGGCCTGCGAGGTCGAGCCCGGCGTGGTGCTGGTCAGCGCCGCGCCGATGGAGGACATCGAGGACACCGTGGGCCAGCTGGTCACCATCCAGGCGGTCACCTTCGGGCTCGCGCTGCTGGCCCTCGTGGTGTTCGGACGGGGGATGCTGCGGCGGGGCCTGAAGCCACTGAGCGACATGGCGCACACCGCCCGCGACATCACCTCGCACGACCTCACCGACTCGGCCCAGCTGCCCGTACGGCACGCACGGCGCGGCGGCGGCCCCGAGGTGGAGGAACTGCGCACCGCGTTCAACACCATGCTGGAGCACATCGACGACTCCCTCGCGGTGCGCGCGGAGGCGGAGCAGCGTCTGCGCCGCTTCGTGGCGGACGCCTCGCACGAACTCCGTACGCCTTTGATGTCGGTCCGGGGCTACGCCGACCTCTTCCAGTACGCCGCGGCCAACGCCCCCGAGGAGCGGGAGCGGCACCTGGCCCGGCTGCGTGCCGAGGCCGCCCGCATGGGCTTTCTCCTCGACGACCTGCTGCTGCTCGCCCGCCTGGACGCCGCCGAGGTGGAGACGCCGCTGCGGATGCAGGGCGCGGACCTGGTGGACCTGGTCGAACAGGCGGCGGACGCCTTCCGCGTCACCCACGCCGACCACCCCCTGACCCTCGCCCCCGGCCCCGGCATCCTGAAAGTGCGCCTCGACCCCCAGCGCATCCGTCAGGTGCTGGACAACCTCCTCACCAACGCGGCGATCCACACACCCGCCGGAACGCCGGTGTCCGTCGCGGTCACGGCGGCGGAGGGCGCCGCCGTCGTCCGGATCACCGACGCCGGTCCCGGCATCCCGCCCGCCGACCGGATACGCGTCTTCGACCGCTTCTACCGCGTCGACAAGGCCCGCAGCCGCGACCGGGGCGGCAGCGGACTCGGACTTGCGGTGGCGCAGTCCCTGGTCCAGGCCCACGGGGGCCACATCGAGCTGAGCAGTGAGCCCGGGCAGACGGTGTTCACGGTGACGGTTCCGCTCGTGGTGGACGGGGAGCGGGAGGCAGGTCTTACGGACCCGTGACATGACCGGCGCCGAGCGGCCGAAACGTGCCTCGCCGCCCTAGCGTGATCGTATGCGTGTACTGGTCACCGGCGGTGCCGGTTTCATCGGGTCCCACATCGTCGAGGCGCTCAAGGCGCACGGGCACGAACCCGTCGTGTACGACGTCCGTCCCGACGCCGAGTCGGACGTACGCAACCCCTACGCCGTCCGCCAGGCACTGACCGGCGTCGACGCCGTGTGCCACCAGGCCGCGATGGTCGGCCTCGGCGCCGGTTTCGCCGACGCCACGGAGTACGTCTCCCGCAACGACCTGGGCACGGCCGTACTCCTGACCGCCATGGCCGACGCGGGCGTACGCCGACTGGTGCTGGCCGGATCGATGGTGGTGTACGGCGAGGGGCGCTACGTGTGCGGGCGGCACGGCGTCGTACGCCCCGGCCCGCGCGCCGTGGCCGATCTCGACGCGGGCCGGTTCGAGCCGCCCTGCCCGCAGTGCGGCGCCGACCTCGCCCCCGGGCTGGTCGCGGAGGACGCCCCGGCCGACCCGCGCAACGTGTACGCGACGACGAAGCTCGCCCAGGAACACCTCGCCGCGGCATGGGCACGCGCGACGGACGGCACCGCGGTGTCCCTGCGCTACCACAACGTCTACGGACCGGGCATGCCCCGCGACACCCCCTATGCGGGCGTCGCGTCCTTCTTCCGCTCGGCGCTCGCACGCGACGAGGCGCCCCGCGTCTTCGAGGACGGCCGTCAGCGGCGGGACTTCGTCCACGTCCGGGACGTGGCCGCCGCCAACGTGGCCGCGCTGGAGGCGAGTGCGCAAGCCCTTCCGGGGGGTGCGCTCACGGCGTACAACACCGGCAGCGGCGACCCGCACACCGTCGGCGAGATGGCCCACGCGCTCGCGGAGGCGTACGGCGGTCCCGAGCCGGTTGTGACCGGGGAGTACCGGCTGGGCGACGTACGGCACATCACGGCCGACTCGGCGCGGCTGCGCGCGGAGTTGGGCTGGAAGGCCGAGGTGGGGTTCGCCGACGGGATGCGGGAGTTCGCGGTGGCCGGAATGCGAGGGGCGTAGGCTCCCTCGGACTGGTGGTGCTGCCCGCCTCTCAGGAAGCGGCAGCGGGCAGCACCACCTCGAAGCGGCACCCCCCGGGGACGTTCCGTACCGAGGCTCGTCCCGCGTGCGCCTCCACGATGCCCCGCACGATGGCGAGGCCGAGCCCCGCCCCCGCCGGAGGGGTACGCGCATGCGTGCCGCGCCAGCCGGTGTCGAAGACCCGCGGCAGGTCCTCGTCGGGGATCCCGCCGCAGCCGTCGGTGACGGACAGGACCACGCCGTCGGCCGAGCGTTCGGCGGCGAGGGCGACGGTGCCGTCGGCGGGCGTCCGGCGGATCGCGTTCACCAGCAGATTGCCCAGCACCCGGCTCATCTCCTTGCCGTCCACCTCGACCGGCACCGGTTCGATCCGCTCGCCCACCAGCCGCACGCCGCACTCGCGGGCCAGTGGGTCGGCGCCCGCCAGCGCGTCGCCGACCAGGTCGTACAGGGAGATCCGGCTCGTGCTCAGCGCCAGCGTCCCCGCGTGGATGCGGGACAGTTCGAAGAGGTCGCCCACCATGCCGTTGAGTCGCTCGACCTCCATCCGGATCTGCTTGAGATAGCGGTCGGGATCGACGGCGACCCCGTCCTCCAGCGCCTCCGCCATCGCACGCAGGCCGGCCAGCGGGGTGCGCAGATCGTGGGAGATCCAGGCGACGAGCTCACGCCGGGAGGACTCGAGCGCCCGCTCCCGCTCGCGGGACTCGGCGAGCTTGGCGCTGGTCGCCTCCAACTCGCGGCTCAGCTCGGCGAGTTCGGCGGTGGCGACGCCGTCGGGCGAGGTGAAGTCGCCGCCGTCGCCGAAGGACCGGGCGGCGAGCGCGAGGGCGTGGCTGCGGGCGGCGACCCAGCGGCCGAGCAGCAGGGCGGTGGCCAGGGAGACCACGGCGGCCATCGCGACGACGGTCGTGACGACGCTCAGGTCGTGCCCGTTCAGGAACATCGCCTGGGCGACGGCGAGCGTGCCCGCGAGCATCGCGGTGATACCGACGCCGGCGACCACGGTGAGGTGCACGATGAGCGAGCGGCGCCGGATCAGCACGAGCAGGCACGCGCCGAGCACTCCGGCCGCGGCGGCGCCGAGGAAGGCGAAGAGGGCGATCAGGAGGGTGTCGCGCATGATCACGCCTCCCCGGCGGGAGAAGGAGCGTGGGCGGGACCCGGGGCGGCGGTACCGGTCGCGTCGAAGCGGTAGCCGACGCCCCACACCGTCTGGATGAGCTGGGGCCTGGCCGGATCGTCCTCCACCTTGCCGCGCAACCGGCGGACATGGACGGTGACGGTCGACAGATCGCCGAAGTCCCAGCCCCACACCTCGCGCATCAGGTCCTCGCGGCTGAAGACCCGGCCGGGGTGCCGCAGGAAGAACGCGAGGAGGTCGAACTCACGGATGGTGAGGGCGAGTTCGGCGTTGTTCTTGGTGGCGCGGCGGGCCGCCCGGTCGACCGAGAGGCCGGCCGCGCGCAGGGTGCCCTGCGGCCGGGCGGGGCCGGGGCGGGTGCGGCGGAGCACCGACTCGACGCGCAGGACGAGTTCGCGCGGGCTGAAGGGCTTGGTGACGTAGTCGTCGGCGCCGACCTCCAGGCCGAGGATGCGGTCGTCCTCGTCGCCGCGGGCGGTGAGCATGATGACCGGCACGGGCCCCTGGCCGCGCATCCGGCGGCACACCTCCAGGCCGTCCATGCCGGGCAGCATCAGGTCCAGCACGACCAGGTCCGGCCAGTGCGCGGCGGCCCGGGCGAGGGCGTCGGGGCCGTCTCCGGCGCGGTCCACGACGTATCCGGCGCGGTCGAGGTAGCCCGAGACGACTTCGGCCACGGTGGGGTCGTCGTCGACGACGAGAACCCTGGCCCCGGGCCCGCCCCCGGCCTGCTGATACGGCTGTTGCTGCTCCATGCCGCCAGCCTCGCACCCCGGGCGCGCATGTGCCGCAGCCGAGGCCTGACGTCCTTGTTTCGTAAGGAGCCGTAGTCCGGTATGTCCGTTTCTGGCTCGTAGGGTGAAAGCCGTGACGACCCCATCCGCAGCAGCCGGTGAACCCCGCACGGCGTCCGTCGACGTCGTGCTTCCCTGTCTCGACGAGGCCGACGCCCTGCCCTGGGTCCTGGAGCGGATCCCGCCCGGCTGGCGGGCGCTCGTCGTGGACAACGGTTCCACCGACGGCTCGGCCGCCGTCGCCCGCGAGCTCGGCGCGACGGTCGTGCACGAGGAGCGACGCGGGTTCGGCGCCGCATGCCACGCCGGGCTGACCGCGGCCACGGCCGACATCGTCTGCTTCTGCGACTGCGACGCCTCGCTCGACCCGGGCGACCTGGTGCCCTTCGTACGCCGGATCGCGGCCGGCGAGGCCGACCTGATCCTGGGCCGGCGCCGCCCCGCGTCCCGCGGCACCTGGCCGCTGCACGCCCGCGCCGGCAACCTCGCCCTCACCCACCTCCTCCACCGCCGCACCGGCCTGCGCCTGCACGACCTGGGCCCCCTCCGCGCCGCCCGCCGCGACCGCCTCCACACCCTCGCCCTCACCGACCGCCGCAGCGGCTACCCCCTCCAGATGGTCGTCCGCGCCGCCGACGCGAACTGGCGCATCGCCGAGTACGACGTGCCGTACCTGCCCCGCACGGGCGCGTCGAAGGTGACGGGCACTTGGCGGGGGACCTGGCAGGCGGTGCGGGACATGAGCCGGGTGCTGGGGGAGCGGGACGGGGGTGTGGGGGCGAGTGCCGGCGGCGGCGGGCGGGGTGGGTCCGGCGTCGGGCCTGATGGGCGTGGTGGGGTCGGGGCCGGTGGACGTGGCGGGGCTGAGGCGGATCCCGGTGGGGCGGGCGGATCCGGGGCCGATCCCGATCGGGACGGTGCCGAGTCCGACCGGGACGGTGCCGAGTCCGACCGGCGCGGCAGGACCTTCGCCGAGCCCGACCCGCAGACCCGGACCGTTGCCGGGTCCCCCGACCGTGCCGAAGCCAAGTCCTCCCACCGCTCCCCAACCCACCCCGGCGCCGACCCGTCGAAAGGAACCCGCTCGTGACCACGCTCCTCGTCATTGCCAAGGAGCCCCGACCGGGGCGGGTGAAGACCAGGCTGACGCCGCCCTTCACGCCCGAGGAGGCGGCCCTGCTTGCGGAGGCGGCGCTCGTGGACACGTTGGACGCCGTGGCGCGGACGCCGGCTCGCCGCCGGGTGTTGGTCCTGGACGGAACGCCGGGCCCCTGGGTGCCGCCCGGATTCGACGTCGTACGGCAGTGCGCGGGCGGCCTCGACGAACGGCTGGCCGAAGCCTTCGCGGGGTGTGACGGGCCTGCGCTGCTCGTCGGCATGGACACCCCGCAGGTGACACCGGAGTTGCTGACCGTGGACTGGTCGGACTGCGACGCGTACTTCGGTCCCGCCGAGGACGGCGGCTTCTGGGCGCTCGGCATGGCCGAACCGGACCCGGCACGGCTGCGCGGCGTCCCGATGTCGACGCCGCAGACCGGCGAAGCGCAGCGGGCCCGGCTCGCCGGTCTGCGCGTGCGCGACCTGCCCTGTCTGCGCGACGTCGACACGGCATCCGACGCCGACCTGGTCGCCGAGGCGGCACCGGGCGGACGCTTCGCAACAGCGCTGGCCCGCCTCACCCCGACGGTGGACCGATGAGCGCCCGGCACGAGACGACGACGGCAAGGATCACCCGCCAGACGGGCCCGGTCACGATCCACCACACGGACTCCACCACCGACAGCCACCCACGAGGGACTTCGCCCGAGCCCGGCTCGGACGGTCCCCCGTCGCACCTCCCACCCGACGCCGGTACCGACGCCGGTATCGGGCAGTTGGCCGTGGCCGTGATCCGCGACGAGGGTGCTGTCGCCGACAGTCGGGCACGGGGGGCCGTGCCGGAGTCCGGCGTGGGCGCACGCCTCGACGTCGGCACCGACGGCCGCCCGTCAGGTCTCCCGGTCGAGGCCGGTATCCCGCACCCGCACCGCGGCTCGACGCGTCCCCCGGCGACCGGCCACCGGACACCGACGACCCGCCCCGACGCTCCAAGGGCCGCCACCGCAACCGGCGTCGGCGGCGGCCGCCTTCGGGCCGCTCCCGGCGACGCCGTTTCCTGGTCCGTCGACCCCTATGCCCGTGCCCTCACCGCCGGGCAGGGGCCCCTCTTTCTGCGCCGTACCGACGGCTGGCTGTTGCCGCTCGATGTCGAGCGGTGGTGTGCGGAGGCCGATGCGGTGGACATGGAGGTGCTGCGGCGTTGTGAGGGGGCGGTGCTGGATGTCGGGTGCGGGCCCGGGCGGCTGGTGGCGGCGTTGGGCCGGCAGGGACGCCGGGTGCTCGGCATCGACGTCAGCGAGGTCGCCGTCGCGTGCACGCTGCGGCTAGGGGGACCGGCGTTGCGCCGCTCCGTCTTCGACTCGCTGCCCGGCGAGGGCCGCTGGGGCACCGCCCTGCTCATCGACGGCAACATCGGCATCGGTGGCGACCCCGTGGCCCTGCTCGACCGGATGGCCCAACTCCTCGCCCCCGGCGGCCTGTTGATCGCCGAGACCGTGCCCGACCTGGACCTCGACGAACGCGTCCACGTCCACGTCACCGACGCCGGCGGTGCCACCGGCACTCCCTTCCCGTGGGCACGCCTGGGCACCCCCGCCCTGCTGCGGCACGCCGAGCGGGCCGGCTGGGGTGCCGTCGGTCAGTGGATGACGGGCGGCCGTTCCTTCGTCGCCCTGCGCGGCAGCGGCAGCGGCAGCGGAGTCCGCGGTCCAGTCCACAGTCCCGCAACACTGGACGTCTAGACTCTCCCCTCAACGGCCCGGACCCGTGGTCAAAAGCGGGCGAAATCTGCCAGACCCGAAGGGTATTCGGCGTTTTGATACGGATAGATTCAGTCACCAAGCGGTATCCGGACGGCACGGTGGCGGTCGACCAGCTCTCGCTGGAGATACCCGACCGCTCGATCACCGTCCTCGTCGGACCGTCGGGCTGCGGAAAGACGACCACGCTGCGGATGATCAACCGGATGGTCGAGCCCAGCGAGGGCACCATCCTCCTCGACGACGTGGACATCCAGCAGCAGCCGGTCAACACCCTGCGCCGGTCCATGGGATACGTCATCCAGAACGCCGGCCTCTTCCAGCACCGCACGATCCTCGACAACATCGCCACGGTGCCCCGCATGCTCGGCTGGGGCAAGGAGAAGTCCCGGGCGCGGGCGCGTGAGCTGATGGAGCGGGTCGGCCTCGACGGGGCACTCGCCAAGCGGTACCCGTACCAGCTCTCCGGCGGCCAGCAGCAGCGCGTCGGCGTGGCCCGCGCCCTCGCGGCGGACCCGCCGGTGCTGCTGATGGACGAGCCCTTCTCGGCCGTCGACCCCGTGGTCCGCAAGGGCCTCCAGGACGAACTCCTGCGCATTCAGGAGGAGTTGGGCAAGACCATCGTCTTCGTCACCCACGACATCGATGAGGCCGTCAAGCTCGGCACGATGGTCGCCGTGATGCGCACGGGCGGCAAGCTCGCCCAGTTCGCCCCGCCGGCCGAACTGCTGACCCACCCCGCGGACGAGTTCGTGGAGGACTTCCTCGGCGCGGACCGGGGCATCCGGCGGCTGTCGTTCTTCCCCTCGGCGGGCCTGGACCTGCTGACCGAGCCCCTCGTGGCCGTCGACGCCACCGCCGAGCAGATCACCGCCGCCGCCACCGCCGACGTGCCGTATCTCCTGGTCACCGACCCGGACGGCAAGCCCCTCGGCTGGGGCGAGCCGCAGGATCTCACCGCCGGGGAGATCGAGACCGACCGACTCCTGCCGTACGGGCGCCCGTTCGTGACCGCGACCGACTCGCTGCGGGCCGCTCTCGACTGTGCCGTGCTCTCGCCCACCGGGTGGGCCGTCGCCGTGGACGCCGACGGCCGGGCCACCGGGGTCGTCTCGCAGCAGACCATCGGCGAGGCCATCCGCGGTGCGCACGCGCACGACGGCAAGGTCGCGGAGGCCGGGGAGCCCGGGGGGCCCGGTAAGTCCGGGACGGCCGGGGCGGCCGGGACGACCGAGAAGGTCGCGCCATGACCGAGCTCTTCGACATGCCGAGCGACCTGCAGAACAGCTACTTCGGACTGGTCGGCCTGCATCTGCGCGAGGCACTGATCCCCGTGCTCGCCGGGCTGCTCGTGGCCCTGCCCGTCGCCCAGCTGTGCGTGCGGGTGCGCTGGCTGTACCCGCCCGTGCTGTGGGTGACGACCGTGCTGTACGCGATTCCCTCGCTCGCCTTCTTCGTCATCCTCATCGACTACACCGGCCTGAGCGAGATCACGGTGATGATCCCGCTGGCCGTGTACAGCCTGGTGGTGCTGGTCCCGGCCATCGTGGACGGTGTGCGGTCGGTGCCGCAGGAGACACTGGCCGCCGCCACCGCCATGGGCTTCGGGCCCGTACGACGCTATCTCCAGGTCCAGTTGCCGATCGCGGCACCCGCGATCATCGCCGGACTGCGGGTGGCGTCCGTGTCGAGCGTCTCCCTCGTCAGCGTCGGCATGCTCATCGGCAACGCGGGCGCCCTCGGCAACCTGCTCAACAGCGGCCTGATCTACAACCAGCCCCGCCTGGTGTGGCTCTCCGTGGTGGGTACGGCCGTCCTGGCCATCCTCGTGGACGCGGCGCTGATCGGCCTGCGTCTGCTCCTGACGCCCTGGATGCCGCGCGGCACCCGTAAGAACGCACGCCCGCTCGCCGTGAAGGAGGCCGCCCGGTGAACGTCCTGAACTTCATCAACTCCTTCTTCAGCGACAGCGCGCACTGGCAGGGCTACGACGGCATCCCCGCGAGGCTCGCCGAGCACGTCCAGTACACGCTGCTGGCACTCGGCATCGCCGCCGCGGTCGGACTGCCGGTCGGCCTGCTCACGGGCCACACCGGGCGCGGCGGCAACGCGCTCGCCCTGATCGCCACCTCGGCCCGGGCGCTGCCCAGCTTCGGCCTGATGGTGCTGATGTTCATCCTGCTGGGCCTGGGCATGGCCCCCGTCATGATCCCGCTGGTCGTGCTCGCCATCCCGCCCATCCTCGTCACCACCTATGAAGCCATGCGCTCCGTCGACCCCGCGCCGGTGGACGCCGCTCGCGGCATGGGCATGGCCGAGACCGGAATCCTGTTCAGGGTCGAACTGCCCGTGGCCCTCCCGCTGATCCTCAGCGGCCTGCGCTCGGCAGCCATCCAGATCGTCTCGACGGCCACCATCGCCGCGTACGTCAGCTTCGGCGGCCTCGGCCGCTACATCATCGACGGCCTCTACCAGCGCAACTACGAGAAGGTCGTGGGCGGCGCCACCCTGGTCGCCGCGATGGCGCTCACGACGCTGGCGCTCTTCTGGGCAGCGGCGCGGTTCGCGGTGTCACCGGGGGTGCGCAGGCGCGGCTAGTCACGCACCCCCGGTGGCCCGCAGGCCCTAGCCGCGCGAGGACGGCCGTACGGCGACCGCCCGGCGTCTGCTCCCGCCGTCAGCCGTCCGTGCGCGCCAGCGCCAGTTCCAGCACGACGAGCAGGGCGTCGCGGACCGAGCCGCGTTCGCGGGCGTCGAAGACGACGACCGGGACGCCGTCGGTGACGTCGAGGGCCCAGCGGATCTCGTCCAGCGTGTGCTCGACCTTGCCGTCGAAGGCGTTGGCGGCCACCGCGAAGGGGATGCCCTTGTGCTCGAAGTAGTCGACGGCGGCGTAGCAGTCGTCGAGCCGGCGGGTGTCCACGATGACGAGCCCGCCGACGGCGCCCTCCACGATGTCGTCCCACATGAACCCGAACCGCTCCTGCCCGGGTGTGCCGAACAGATACAGCTTCAGGGTGGGGTCGATGGTGAGGCAGCCGAAGTCCATCGCCACGGTGGTCGTCGTCTTGCGCGGCGTGTGCGTGAGGTCGTCCACGCCGGCCGCGACCTCCGTGATCGCGGCCTCGGTGGTCAGCGGCTCGATCTCGGATATGGCGCCCACGGTGGTGGTCTTGCCCACGCCGAAGCCGCCGGCGATCACCATCTTGACCGGCAGCGGCGGTCGTACGGTGGCCGCCGGCGCGGCGGTTGCGCCGGTGGCCGGTTCAGTCGTCGTCACGGAGTGACCCCTCGTGAGTCGGGTACGGCGCGCAGGCCGTCGATGACCCTGCGCAGGACGGATGCGTCGTGGATGACGCCGGAGTCGGGCACGTGCACCGTCAACTGCCCGGCGGCGCGCAGGTCCTCGGCGAGGACGCGCACCACGTTGAGGTGCAGCCGCAGCCGGGCCGCGATCTCCGCGATGGACTGCGGCAGCCGGCAGACGGCGACGATGTCGTGCTCCTCGAAGGCAAGCCGGTCAAGCGCGTCGAGCCCCTCGGTGGTGGCCACCACCTGCGTCTCCACGGGCATCGACCGCCCGTCGGCGTCACCCACGACCCGCCCGGCGGTCACCAGGAAGGGCCGCACGGCGGAGGCGGGACCGACCGACTCGGACACGCCGGGGTCCGGTACATCGGGGTGCGGCCCGTCGAGGTCCGGCCCATCGCGCTCCGGGCCGTCGAGGTCCGGCCCGTCGTGCTCCGGCCCGTCGAGGTCCGGCGCTGGGGTGCCGTCCGCCATGGCGTAGTCCGTCCTCCTCGGCCGGGTGCCTGCCTCTTGCCGGGGCTCCCGGGTTTCTTCCCGGCCCGGTCAGCGGGGCGACGTGGCGCCGACGCTGTTCTTCAGCTCCAGCACCAGCTGCGGGCTGAGGGCGGAACCGGCGCGGTTGGCGAACACGGTCATCTCGTAGGCGATGTTGCCCAGCTTGGCCTCCTTGTCGGTGACGACGCCGAGCACGGCGCCGCTGCCGATCGTGGAGACCAGGACGTGGCCGCCCTCCAGGTCGATGATGACCTTGTTGAGGCCGCCGAGGCCGTAGTTGCCGGAGGCGCCGGCGGCCAGGCTGGTGATGCCGGAGACGATCGCGGCGAGCCGCTCCGAGTCGGCGTGCTCACGCAGCTCGGACACGGCGATGAGGAGGCCGTCGGACGAGACGGCGATGGCGTCCACGACACCGGCCGTCTCCTTCGCGAAGCGATTCAGCAGCCAGGTGAAGTCGGCTGCGGCGGCCTGCAGTTCGGCCGGTGTGGGGCCTCCCGCCGGGGTGCCACCTGTCGACGTGCTCACTGCTCCGCTCCTTCCGGGGGGTTGTTCTGGTCGTGCACATGGGGGGCTGGGGTCGTTGCTGGGGCGGACTGCGCTCCGGTGCCGCCGTCACCGCCGTTCCCGCTGTCGCGATGCGCGCGCTCCACGGCGGCCTCGAACTCGTCGAGCGCCGCCCGCACGGCCTCCGCGTCGAGCGTCCGCGCGTCCTGCCGCAACGCAGTCTGCCGCTCGGAGGCCTCGACGGTCGTACGCAGGGTCGCACCACGGACGCGGCGACGCAGGGGGCGAGCGGTGGGGGCGTCGCCCGTGGGCGCGGTTGTGGGGGTCGGGCCGGGCCGGGCCGCGGCCACGGACGGGTCCGGCCGGTCGGCCCGCGCGTGATCGGCGGATGCCGCCTCGCCGTCGCCGCTCCCGGACGGCTCCGCGGCAGGCCCGCTCGGCGCGATACGGCGGGGCAGGGGGCGCAGCCCGTCGGCGCACGCAGCGTCGTCCTGCCGTACGGCATCCCCTGGCACGGCCGCGGACGGCCGGGGGCCGGTGGCCGCACCCGCACGGCTTGCGTGCTCGGCCTTCGTCCCCGAGCCGCCCCGGGCAACCGCAGCCAACGCCGCCGTGGCCGTCGATCCCGTAGTGCTCCCCGTCACCAGCAGCGCCGACGGCACCGTCACCTCGGCCGTCACACCCCCGCCCGGTGTGCGGGAGAGCGTGACCGCGATCTCCCAGCGGCGCGCGAGGGTGCCGACCACGAACAGGCCCAGGACCTTGGTGGGTACGAGATCGAGCCGTTCGCGGCGGATCAGACGGGCGTTCTCCTCGTCGAGGCGCTCGGGGCTCATGCCCAGGCCGTGGTCGGAGACGACGATCACCGCGTCGTCGCCGGAGGCCGCCACCGTCACCTCGACCGGGCTGCCCTCGGGCGAGAACGACACCGCGTTCTCCAGGAGTTCGGAGATCATCAGCGTCAGGTCGCCGATGACCTCCGGCTCCACGACGGCCTCGGTCCGCGCGCGCAGTTCCACGCGCTGGTAGCCCTCGATCTGGCCGAGCCCGGCGCGTACGACGTTGGTGAGCGCGGTGGGACCGGAGTCGAGGACCGCCTCGTGGATGCCGGCGAGCAGCATCAGGCTGTCGGCGTTGCGGCGCAGACGGACCGCGATGTGGTCGATGGAGTACAGCCGCTCGAGGAGAGCGGGATCGGTCTCGCCCCGCTCCACCGCGTCGATGAGGGCGAGCTGGCGGGTGGTGAGATTGCTGACCCGGCGTCCCACGTTGCCGAACATCTCGGCGACGTTGCGCCGGCTGAGCACCTGCCGTTCCAGCAGCGCGGCCGCCATGGTCTGCACCTGGTTGAACGTCTCGGCGAGTTCGCCGATCTCGTCGCGCGCGGTGACCGGCATCGCGCGCAGCCGCGGCGGACCGTCGTCCTCGGCGTCGTCGTCGGCCACCCGGGCGAGCTCGCGCTCGGCGACCTCGGCGACCTGCCGCGCGGCACCTGTGAGGGCTTGCACCGGGCGGACCACGGAGCGGCGCACCAGCATCGCCAGGACCAGCCAGACGGCGAGGCCGAGCAGGGCGAGTCCCAGCAGCAGCACCGCGCGCCATGCCGCCTTGTCGGAGGCGCTCTCGGCCTGGTCGGCGATCTGGCCGATGAGCGAGGTGGTGATCGCCAGCCGGGTCTTGGCCTGGTCACGATAGGCGGGGTAGGAGTCGAGCGCCGCGTCGAGGGACGTGCGGATCTCCGCGGGCGAACCGCCCTGGGCGGCGCCGGGGTCGATCTGCAGCTCGGCGAAGTGCCGGCTGATGACGCTCTGCGCGGCGGTGTACTTGATCCCGGCGAGCTGCGCTGCCTGGGCGTCGGTGGCGAACCGGGAGAAACGTTCGGCCTGATGCGTGTACTCGTCGTAGGAGCCGACCGCGCCGATGAACTCGATGAGGGCGTTGGAGTCACCGGTCGACGCGGAGAAGACGCCGGTCTCGAAGGCACTGTGGGCGGCACCCGCGCGCAGCAGCGAGTCCAGCAGGTTGCCGGTGAAGGCGGTTGCCAGATCGGGGTTGCGGTCCAGGCCCAGGCCGTCGATCAGGTTCTGCGCGGCGTGGGTGTACGCGGGGTCGATGCTCTCGGCGGGCAGATAGTCCCGCTCGATGGTGTCACGCAGGCTGCTCAGGCCCTCGATTCCCCGCAGCGCCTGCGCCTCGGTCTCCGGCAGCTGTTCCCCGAAGGCGTCGCGCACCCGGTCGACCTGGGAGTTCACGAGGGACTGCGCCGTGCGGTAGGCGGCGGACGAGGGCGCGTCGCCCTCGGAGGCCTCGTGCCGTACGGAGAGCAGGACGGCCTGCTGGTGCTCGGACGCCAGCCGGTCGGCGAGTGTGGCGACCTCGGTGCTCTCCCGGACCAGCCGGGCGGCGTCGGCCGCGTCACGTGACTGCGCCGTCTGGTCGGCTATGAGATAGGCGAGGAGGACCGCCACCACGGTCAGCGGCACCCCGACGAGAAGGTTGAGCTTGCGCCTGAAGGGCCAGCGGTCGGCGAAACCGCGTAGACGACGTGGGCGCCGAGCGCCCACCTCGTTCGTGGACACCGAGTTGCCTCCTTCGTGGGCGTCACACGGCGCGCGAGGTCTCACGTGACCGTTGTTGACCGGTATCGCCCCCGTCAACGTCGGGGACACTACCGCCTCTTGCTTTTCGTGACCGGAACTGTACGTCAAGAATCCGTTACAACACCCTCCGCCCCAACCGTCCCCCTTCACATCGGGGCACAAGCGACCATTGTTCGAGGCCAATCGGTGACCGGATTGCTCTTGACTGGGACAGAACCGGCTGGATTGGATCAGTGGAGAGCTCTGCCCAGACCCTGGGGTCGGCTTCTCCAACCCCCTCGAACCGGAACGGGAATCGTGACTTCCACCGCCGTAAGCAGCAGGTCCTTCAGGAACCATCCCGGCGCGGCCGCTGTCGCGCTCGCCGCCACGGCGGCGCTGCTGGCGGGATGTTCCTCCTCCGACGACAAGTCCGACCCCCTGGCCGGGGACAAGCCGAGCGGCGACACCGTGGTCGTCGGCTCGAACAACTTCGCCGAGAGCATCCTGCTCGCCGACATCTACGGCGAGGCCCTCAAGGCCAAGGGCATCAAGGTCACCTACAAGCCCAACATCGGCAGCCGCGAGACGACCTACGGTCTGCTGAAGAACGGCTCCATCACGGTCCTGCCGGAGTACAACGGCTCGCTGCTCGCCTACCTCGACGACAAGGCGGAGCAGAAGTCGGCCGACACCGTGAACGCCGCGGTCAAGAGCAAGCTGGACGCGAAGCTGACGCTGCTGGAGTCCTCGCCGGCCGAGGACAAGGACTCCGTCAGCATCAACGCCGAGACGGCGAAGAAGTACAAGCTGACGGCCGACTCCAGCCTTGAGGACCTCAAGGACATCGCCCCGGACATGGTGATCGGCGGCTCGCCCGAGTTCCAGACCCGGCACCAGGGCCTCAAGGGCCTGGAGTCCGAGTACGGCCTGAAGTTCAAGTCCTTCAAGGCGCTGGACGCGGGCGGCCCGCTCACCCAGGCGGCGCTGACGAAGAACACCGTGCAGGCCGCGGACATCTTCACCACCGACCCGACGATCATCAAGGAGGGCTTCGTCGTCCTGAAGGACCCGAAGAGCCTCTTCGGTTTCGCCAACGTGACCCCGCTCGTCTACAAGAGCGGCCTCTCCCAGGAGGGCGTCGACGCGCTCAACGCGGTCTCGGCCAAGCTGGACACCAAGACGCTCCTCGACCTGGACTCCCAGGTGCAGCTGGAGAGCAAGGACCCGCTGGACGTGGCGAAGGCCTGGCTGAAGACGGCCGGCCTCAACTGACGTGGCCGGGGGTGGGGCCGTGGCCGGCCGGTGCCGCCACAGCCCCACCCCGTCCCCGGGCCGCTCAGTAACCGACCTGGAACGTGGCGTCCTGGCGCTCGCCGGCCGTGGAGACCGGGTCGATGCGCAGGGCGTAGTCCGCGTGCCTGAGGTAGCGGGTCGGGTTGTTGTACGAGCGGAACGACGCCCAGGACGCGTCGGCGAGCCCGGCCGTCCGGTAGAAGGTCGCGTCCCCCGCGAACGCCGACGTGCCGTCGCTCTCGTCGAGGCGCAGGGCGTAGCTGTAGTGCCGCAGATAGCGGGTCGGGTAGTTGACCGACTGGAAGGACACTCCGGAGGAGTCGGCGAGGCCCGGCACCAGCTTCCACTGCGAGTCGGGGAACGGGTCGAAGGGGTACGCGTCGATCCGGCCGGCGAAGCCGCTGTGCCGGACGTAACGCGCCGGATAGTTGTACGACTTGAGCCGGTTCCAGGCCGGAGCTCCCCAGTGCGAGACCAGGTTGGTGTACTGGGCCTGCGTGATCGGCTGGATGCCGCAGTGCTTGGAGTTGAGCGGCTGGGTGTAGAGGCGCTGGTCGAGCGCCGTCCACGTGCCGGCGGCGAGGTCGGCCGACTGCCAGGCGTAGAAGACGCCGTTGGGCGTGTACGTGTCTCCCCACAGGTACCAGGTGTCGGACGTCAGTGACTTCACCACCGTGGGCGCCTCGGTGCCGCCGTGTGCGGCCGGGGTGCTGAAGACGGTGAAGCTGCCGGGGTCGAGTGAGGCGGACCGGGCGCCGACCAGCGTCTGGTCGCGCTTGAAGTAGAGGTAGTTGACGCCGTTCACGCCCACGGTCAGATTGCCGTCGATGACGTCGTGGCCGGGGTCGAAGAAGACCTGTGGATTCCGGCTGGTGCGGAAGTCGGTCGTGTAGCTGACCATGATCACGTTGTGGCCGCTGCTGTTCACCGACGAGTAGAGGATGCCGTACTGCCCGCGTCCGGCGTCCCAGTAGGCCTCGGGCGCCCAGCTGTGGGTGCCGGTCATGTCGTGCAGCTTCAGCAGCCGATAGCCCGTGAAGGACCGCAGGTCGGTCGAGTCCCAGACGTGGATGTTGACGCTGTTGCGGCTCCAGTCGGTGCCCTTGAGGTCGGTCGCCAGCACCACGAAGGTGCCGTCCTGCTTGCGCAGGACGAACGGGTCGCGCAGGCCTCCCGCGCCCAGGGCCGGGGTGACCACCGGGTTGTTCTGGTTCAGCGGCATCCAGCGCAGACCGTCGGTGCTGACGGCCAGGTGGAGACCGTAGTCGGCCTCGAGCATGGTGGTGGACTCGGTGAAGTAGGCCATGACGTAGGCCGAGTCGACGGCGTGGGCCGTCCCGGCTCCGAGGGCCAGGGCGCCGGTCGCCGCGAGCGGAACGGTCGCTGCCATGCCGAGGACATGTCTGCGGGAGGGGTGGGCCATGTGCGCTCCAGGGGGTGCGTGGTCGGTGCGGGCCGTGTGGTCGGGGGCGGACGGGCAGGCCGGCGTCGAATGCCGAACTGTCGATATTTCGAACGGAGTTCGGTGAATCGACCAGAAGGTAGGAGAGCGCCGGGTCCGCGTCAATCACACGGTCATCCTTGGCGGATTTTCGCCACCCGGCCGACCAGGGGCCCCAGTTCCGTACGCGCGCGTGCCGCCGCCCCGATCGCCACCGCGTCGGCACCGAGCCCGGCCGGCAGGACGCGGACGGGATGGCCGCTGACGGGCGGCTCGGCGGCCAGGGCAGTACGGATCGAGCGCTCCAGCAAAGCCCAGGAGCGGCTCACGCCACCGCCGACGACCACCGTGGTGACGTCCAGCAGGCCCGCCGTGACAAGCAGAGCACGGGCGACGGCGGCCCCCGCCGCGTGGTACACGGCGAGCGCGTCCCCGTCTCCCGACCGCGCGGCCTCGGCGACCTCCACGGACGTGCGCGAACGGCCCGTCCGCTCGGCGTACCGGTCGGCGATCGCGCGGCCGGAGGCCAGGGTCTCCAGATGCCCGCGAGCGCCGCAGGTGCAGGGCAGGTCGCCGAAACCGGGGATGTGCCCGATCTCGCCCGCCGCGCCGTGCGGGCCGTCGTGGAGCACGCCGCCCAGCCACAGCGCCCCGCCGACCCCCGTGCCCAGCGTCATCCCGAGCACATCCGGCTCGCCCGCCACCGAACCGGCCGTCGCCTCCCCGCGCAGGAAGGCGTTGACGTCGTTGTCCAGGAACGCCGGTACGCCCAGCGCCTCCTCGAACGCCGCCGTCACCGCGAACCCGGCCCAGCCGCGGAACGAGTCGCTGGCCACCAGGACCCGCCCCTCCCGCGCGTCCACCACGCCCGCCGCGCCCACCCCGACGCCGAGCAGCCGCGCGGGAGTACGCCCCAGCAGCAGCCGTACGGCATCCAGCGCGGCGCCGGCCATCGCCGTCCCGCCGTCGGAGGCCGGGGTGGGCACGCCCGCGCGGTCCAGGACGCCGAGGTCCGGGTCGCACAGCACCACCTGGGTCGTCGTACCGCCGATGTCGACACCGGCAAGCACTCCCCGCGTCATGCGCCGGCCCCCGTCCCGAGCGCCGCCCGGCGTTCCCTGCGCCGCCGCTGCAGCACCGGATCCGGCACGGGCACGGCCGCGATGAGCCGGCGCGTGTACTCCGTCTCCGGACGCAGCAGGGTCGTCATGGTCGGCCCCTGCTCCTCGATGCGGCCCTCCCGCATGACGACGACGCGCTGCGCGAACTCCTGCACGACGGCCAGGTCGTGGGAGACGAAGAGACAGGCGAACCCCAGCTCACGCTGCAACTCGGCGATGACCTCCAGCACCGTGCGCTGCACACTCACGTCCAGCGCGCTCGTCGGCTCGTCCGCGACCAGCAGCCGGGGGTCCAGCACCAGCGCCCGCGCGAGACTCACCCGCTGCCGCTGACCCCCGGACAGCTCACGCGGCCCACGGCCCGCCAACTCCCTTGGCAACCGCACCAGTTCCAGCACTTCGGCGACCCTGGCGCGCCGCTCGGCCGCCGCCATGCGCCGCCGGTGCACCCGGAGCGGCTCGGCGACGCACTCCGCCACGCTCATCCGCACGTCCAGTGACGCCACCGGGTCCTGGAGCACCACGCCGACGCCGGACAGCAGAGCCCGCCGCTTCCGCCCCCGGGCGCGTCCCAGATCGGTGCCGAACAGCGACACCGAGCCGGCGGCGGGCGCGATGAGCCCGAGCGCGACCCTGGCCGCCGTCGACTTGCCCGACCCGGACTCGCCCACGACGCCGACGGTTTCGCCGGGGCGGACGTCCAGGGAGACGCCCTCCAGCGCCCGGACCCGCCCGAACCGCACCGACACGTCCCGCAGTTGCACCACGGGCGCCTTCTGCGCCGCGGGCGGGTCCTCACCGCTGAGCCGCAGCCGGGGCACCGCCGCAAGCAAGCCCCGCGTGTACTCGTGCTGCGGCCGCAACAGCACGTCCTCCACCGTCCCCGTCTCCACGATCTCGCCCCGCAGCATCACGGCGACCCGGTCCGCGAAGTCGGCGACCACACCCATGTTGTGCGTGACCAGCAGCACTCCCGTGTCCGAGTCGGCAGCCAACCGCCGTAGAAGATCGAGGATCTCGGCCTGCACGGTCACATCCAGCGCGGTCGTCGGCTCGTCGGCGATGAGCAGCCCCGGCGAGTTGGCGATCGCCATGGCGATGACGACGCGCTGGCGCTGCCCGCCCGACAGCTGGAAGGGAAAGGCCGACGCCCGCCTCTCCGGCTCGGGAATGCCGACCCGGCGCAGGAGGTCGACCGCCGCACGGGCGGCCTCCGACCGGGAGACCTCCCGATGGTTCCGAATGACCTCCGCGATCTGGGAGCCGACCCGAGTCAGCGGATCGAGGGCGGTCGCCGGTTCCTGGAAGACCATGGAGGCGGTACGGCCCCGCAGCCGGGTCAGCTCGGCCTCCGGCGCGCCCACCACGTCTGTGCCGTCGACGGTCACCCGGCCCGAGGCTTGCGCGCTGCCCGGCAGCAGCCCCATCGCGGCGAGCGCCACCGTCGACTTGCCGGACCCGGACTCACCGACAAGGGCCAGCGTCTCGCCGGGCCGTACGTGCAGCGACACTCCGCGCACGGCGGCCACGTCACCGGTGTCGGTCGAGAAGGTCACGCCCAGGTCGGCGATCTCAAGGATGTTCATCCGCGTCCCTTCACGTCGAAGGCGTCACGCAGCCCGTCGCCGATCGCGTTGAACGCGCACACGACGAGGATGATCGCGAGGCCCGGCGGAACGATCAGCCACCAGCGCCCGGAGTACGCCGCCGTCAGACCGGCCGACAGCATGCCGCCCCAGTCGGTCTTCGGCGGCTGGACGCCCAGCCCGAGATACGACACATACGCGACGAGCAGGATCGCGTCGGCGATCTGGAACGTCGCCGCGACCACGATCGTCGACACCGAGTTCGGCAGGATGTGCCGCCGGATCGCCCGGCCGTGCGTGCCGCCGGTCGCGCGCAGCGTCAGCACGTAGTCGCGGTTCTTCAGGGTCAGGGTCTCGGCCCGTACCAGCCGGGACGGCACCAGCCACGACACCAAGCCGAGGATCACGATCAGGCCGGCCGTGCCCGGCGTGGTGATCGCGGACACGACCAGCAGGATGAACAGCGCGGGAATCGCGATCCCCGCGTCCACCACCCGCATCATCACCGCGTCCACCCAGCCGCCCGCGTACCCCGCGACCGCACCCCACAACGTCCCGATCACGGTCGCCAGCACCCCGGCCGCGAGCCCGACGAGCAGGGACACCTGGCCGCCGTACATGAGCCGCCCGAGCTGGTCGTGCCCGACGGCATCGGTACCGAGCCAGTGCGCTGAGCTGGGCGGGAGGTTGACCTGGGTGAGGTCGGTGTGGGTCTGGTCGGTGGAGTACAGCAGCGGGCCGACGAAGCAGAAGAGCAGGAAGAGCAGAACAATCAGGACCCCGGCCATGGCGAGCCTGTTGCGCGCGAAGCGCGCTCTCAGGGGCGCGGGGCTGCGTCGATTCGCGGCTCCTCCGCGGGGCGCGCCCAGCCCCCACCGGCCCGCAGCTTCAACACGACCACTCACGCCCGCCCCTCCTTCACCCGAGGATCGACAACTCGCTGCACCACATCCGCGAGCAAGGTCCCCACCACGGTCGCCACGGAGATGACAAGCACGCACCCCAGCAACACCGGGTAGTCGGAAGACTGCGCGGCGGACCAGAACAACAGCCCCATCCCCGGATAGTTGAAGAGCTGCTCGACCACCAACGCCCCACCGAACAGCACCGGCACGTAGTACCCGAGCATCGCGACCACCGGCGTCAGGGAGTTCCGGAACACGTGCCGGAACAGGACCGCGTACTGCCCGGCCCCACCCGCCCGCGCGGTCCGCACATAGTCCTCGGACAGGTTCTCCAGCGTCGCCGCCCGCATGTACCGACTGAACACGGCCACCATCGAAGCCGCCCCCGTCACGACCGGCAGCACCAGTGCCGCCGGATCGGCGAACACCTGGGCCAACGTGTCCCCTTGGGGCGCCTGCGACGGGAACCACCGCAGGGTCTGGGTGAAGACCAGCACCAGGATCAGTCCCAGGAAGTACACCGGCGTCGAGTACGCGACGAAGCTCAGCGTGGTGATGACGTAGTCGGCCGGCTTGTTGCGCCGCACCGCCTGCCACATGCCGAGCGGAATGGCCAGCAGCAGCCCGACCAGCGCGGACAGCACGGTCAGCACCAGCGTCTTCGGCAGCCGCTGTTCGATCAGCCGCGACACCGCCTCATTGAGGGTGTACGACGTCCCGAGGTCACCCTGCGCCAACTCGCGCAAGTAGTAGACGTACTGCACGGGCAGCGACCGGTCGAGCCCCTGTTCGTGGTTGAACGCGGCGATCTGCTGGGCCGTCGCCTGCGGGCCGAGGATCCCGCGTGCGGGGCCTCCGGGCAGGGTGTGCAGCAGGCAGAAGACCACGATCGTGACGATCAGGATCACGGCGAGCGCTTGCAGGAGGCGGCGGCTGAGATACAGGAGCGTGTCCATGCCTCAGCCGGTCCACTTCCACTGCGCGGGGTGGAAGTTGGCGAGCGAGTCCTGGGAGAAGCCGCCGAGACCGTTCCTGATGACCGAGACCTGGTAGACGGGTTCCGGCAGCCAGACCACCGGCAGGTCCTCGGCGAGGGCCGCGCTGTAGTCCTGGACCGCCTTGGTCGAACTCGACGTCGTGGAGGCGGAGATGAGTTTGTCGACGTCCGGGTTGGAGTAGTTGCCGAAGTTCGAGCCGCCGCCGGTCTGGAACAGCGAGTCACCGGTCGGGAAGGCCGGGAAGTACCAGCTGCCGGCCGTGCCGAAGAAGGACAGCTGCCACTTGCAGATCGACTGGCTCGCCTTGCACTGCGGGGTCTGCGCCAGCACCGAGTTGACGGGCGCGGTCTTGATCGAGAACTTGATGCCGGTCCTGGCGAGCGAGGACTGGATCGCGCTCATCATGTTGGCGGTGACCGTCGAGCCGGACTGCGACAGCACCTGCATCTCGAACCTGGTGCCCCCGGCGACGCCCGCACCGCACTGGGAGGCCCCGGTCCCGGGACTCGTGCAGGTCATGACGCCGCCCTGCTCGGTCCAGCCGTGACCGGTCAGCAGCTCCCGGGCGGCCTTCGTCGAGAACGGATACGGGTTGTCCTTCTGCGCCCGGGAGACGAAGTCGGACGCCTGCCCCTGCGGGACCGGGCCGTAGCCGGCGACCGCCGTACCGTTGAAGACGACCTTCGCCAGACTCGCCTGGTCGATGGAGCGCTGGACGGCCTGGCGGGCATACAGCTGTTTGAACACCGCGCCCATGGCCGGGTTGTTGAAGTTGTACGGCATGTAGGTGATCGCCCAGCCGGACCACGGCTTCACCTCGTACCCCTGCGCGGTGAAGCTCTCCTTCTGGTCGAGGTCGGTCGCCTCGATGTAGCCGTAGTCGACGCTGCCGGAGCGCAGGGCGTTCTTCTCGGCGTCGGCCGTGGTGAAGGGGAGCAGGTTCACCGTGGGGATCGCCGGCTTCTCGCCGCCGTCGTACTTCTTGTTGGCGGTGAGGACCACCTTGCCGGACGTCGAGTAGGACTTCACCGCGTACGGGCCGCTGATGGTCTTCCAGAGGGCGTTCTTCTCGTAGTCGCCGATGTTCTTCGCGGCGTTGTTGAGGTACGTCCACACCTGCTTGGCGTCGCCGCCCTTGTCCCAGGTGTGTTGCGGCAGCGGTGTGATGGAGCTCAACTCGTTGGCCAGCATCCACTGCGGGTTGTAGGCCTTGTCGAAGGTGAGCGTGAAGTGGCGGTCGTCCTCGGCCTTGAAGGACGTCCAGTTGTCCGGCGCCTGGCCCGGGTTGTACCCCGCCCACTTAGCCTTGTTCGCCTTGATGAGGTCGAACCAGAACTGGACGTCACGGGAGGTGATCGGCTTGCCGTCGCTCCAGTGCCGGTCGCCCAGGGTGATCCGCACGCTCTTGTTGTCGGGCGCGAAGTCGGCGTCGATGGCGACCGAACCGGCTTTGTTCCAGGCGATCTCACCGGTGGAGCCGTCGTAGGCGATGAGCGGCTCCCACAGCGTGTTCGCGATGGAGATGTTGTTGGTGTTGAGATGCGCCGCGGTGCCGATCGGCAGGATCCAGTTCGGCGTGAAGTTCGCAGGCAGCGCGTAGTTGATGGAGTCGCGGGATCCGGACGGCGTACCGCTGCTCCCGGAGCAGCCCGCGAGCAGCAGCGTGCCGGCGGACAGGACGGCGGCAGCGGCGAGGAGTCTCGTGCGAGCAGGGGACATGGCTCTCCTCAGGGGACAGAAGCGAGGTGCAGTCAGTGAAAGCCCCGTCTGTTCGAAGAAACAGGAGTCCTGCTGTAAAAAGTATGTTTCTGCTGTTCTGGAATTAGCCCGGAGGGTGCTCCCGCGGCCTACTCTCGCTGTCCCGACCGCAGATGACGGAAGTAACTTCGTCCATGACTGAAAAAAGTGGGTCGTTAACCCGGCGCATCCTCGAACTCCTCGCCTCCGGGCAGGCGTCCACGCGCACGGAACTCTCCGAGCTGCTTGGCGCCGCTCCGTCGACGGTCTCGTTCGCGGTGAGCAAGCTGCTGGACTACGGCCTGGTCACCGAGGAGGGCACCATGTCGTCCACCGGCGGCCGGCCGCGCAAGGTGCTCCGGCTCGGCGGCAGCGACGGCTACGCCGTGGCGGCCGAACTCGGCGGCAAGCACGCCCATGTCGGCGTCGTCCACCCCGGCGGCGGACTCACCGACGTCTCCACGGTGCCGTTCGCGACGGCCGACGGACCGCAGGCCTCGCTGCCCGGCCTGGTCGAGACCCTGGAGAACCTCGCCGAGCGGAACGGGCGGGAGTCCCTCAGAGGTGTCGGCCTCTGCCTGCCGGGCCCGGTCGACGTCGAGCCGGGCCTGGTGACGCTGCCCGCGCGCATGCCGGGCTGGAACCGGTTCCCGGTACGGGACTGGCTCCAGGAACGGTTCGGGGTCCCGGTGGCCATCGAGAACGACGCCAACTGCATGGCCGTCGGCGAGCACAGCGTCCGGCCCGCCGGGCAACGCCAGGCCATCATGGTGAAGGCGGGCACCGGCATCGGCGCGGGCGTCATCGCCGACGGCCGCCTCTACCGGGGCGGTTCGGGCGCGGCCGGCGAGATCACCCACGTCCGCGTCGAGGCGGCCCACGACATCCCCTGCTCCTGCGGCAACACCGGATGCCTGGAGACGGTCGCCTCGGGGGCGGCGCTGGTCCGCATCCTGCGCGAACGGGGCCTGGAGGTGACGTCCACCGAGGACGTCGTACGCCTCGCCGGCGATGCCGACCCCGAGGCGACGCGCGCGGTCCGGCAGGCCGGCCGCTACCTCGGCATGGTGCTGGCCGCCAACGTCAACTTCTTCAACCCCGACGCCGTGTACCTCGGCGGCATCCTCTCCACGCTGGAGCCCTTCGTCGCCGCCGTGCGCAGCCAGTTGTACGAGGGCTGCCATCCGCTGGTCACCGAGCACCTGGTCATCGAGCGGGCCGGCCTCGGCGCCGACGCCGGCCTGGTCGGCGCGGGCCAGTTCGCGCTCCAGCGGGCGCTGGCCCACGCACTGCAGTCGGTCGCCGGCACCCACCCCTGACCCTCAGGAGGAGCCATGCCCCAGTCCCAGCTCCAGCCCCGCCTCCGTCCCGTCGTCGCGATCGCCGGCCTCGGCATCGAGTCGTCGACCTTTTCCCCGGCCCGCACCGAGGCCCCCGCCTTCCACCCACGGCGCGGACCGGAGGTCCTCGACCGCTACCCGTTCCTGGCGCCGGGCCGGCCCCTGCGGGACGCCGCCGACTGGCGTGGCGCCCTGGTCGGCAAGGCGCTCCCCGGCGGAACGGTGACGGCGGCGGCGTACGCCGAGCTGTCCCGCGAACTCATCGACCGACTCCGGGAGTTGGGGCCGCTCGACGGCCTCTGGTTCGACATCCACGGCGCGATGACCGTCGAGGGGCTCGATGACGCGGAGGCGGACCTGCTGGCCCGTGTCCGCGAGGCTGTCGGACCGGACGTCCTCGTGTCGACCTCCATGGACCTGCACGGCAACGTCTCGCGCCCGCTCGTCCACCTCAGCGATCTGATCACCTGTTACCGCATGGCCCCGCACGAGGACGCCATGGAGACCAAGGAGCGGGCCGCCCGCAACCTCGTCGACCTCCTGGCGAGCGGCGCGCCCCGCCCCGTCAAGGCCTGGGTGCCGGTCCCGGTGCTGCTGGCCGGGGAGCAGACCTCCACCCGTATCGAACCCGCGAAGAGCGTGTACGCGGCCGTCGAGGACGTGGCAGCGGCCGACGGGGTGACCGACGCGGCGATCTGGGTCGGGTACGCCTGGGCGGACGAGCCGCGCAACCGGGCCGCCGTCGTGGTCACCGGATCCGACGAGGCCGCCGTCACCGCGGGCGCCGAGCGGCTCGCCCGCGGATTCTGGGACGCCCGCGACGACTTCGCCTTCGTCGCCCCGACCGGCACCCTGGACGACTGCCTCGACGAGGCCCTCGCCGCCGACGCCCGCCCCTACTTCATCAGCGACACCGGCGACAATCCGACGGCGGGCGGCGCCGGAGACGTCACCTGGGGACTCCAACACCTGCTGGCCCGCCCGGAGTTCAAGGACCCGTCCGGACCGGTCGTCCTGTACGCCTCCCTGCCCGGCCCGTCCGCGGTCGACACGGCGGTGAAGGCCGGCGTCGGCGCCACGGTCACCGTCACCGCCGGCGCGGAGGTCGACGACCGGCACGCCGGGCCGCTCACGATGACCGGCGTGGTGCACTCCGTACGGCACGGCGACCGGGACGCCGGGACGGAGGCCGTCCTTCGGGTGGGCAGCGTGCACGTGATCCTGACCCGGCTGCGCAAGCCGTATCACCTCGAAAGCGACTTCACCGGCCTGGAGCTGGACCCGCGCGCGGCCGACCTCGTGATCGTCAAGATCGGCTATCTGGAGCCCGAGCTGTTCGCCATGGCCGCCGACTGGAAGATGGCGCTCACCCCGGGCGGCGTCGACCAGGACCTGGTGCGGCTCGGCCACCACCGGATCCGGCGGCCGATGTTCCCCTTCGACCCCGCGATGGCCGCCCCCGACCTCACGGCCAGGATCGTCGCACCCGCGAACCGGCCGCTCACCGGCCCCGAGGAGTGACGCTCAGCCCGCCTGCCGGGCGTCGGCTATCAACTGGTCGATCAGGGCGATCAGCACGTCCCGGCACGACTCGCGCTCCCGCGCGTCACACAGCAGCACCCGCACATGCTCCGGGAGCGCGAGGGCGTCCTTGATCTCCTCGGCGGGATAGGGATGTTCGCCGTGGAAGCCGTTCACGCCGACGACGAAGGGGATCTGCCGGCGCTCGAAGAAGTCGATCGCCGCGAAGCTGGACTCCGGCCGGCGGACGTCGATCAGGACGACCGCTCCCAGCGCGCCGATCGCCAGGTCGTTCCACATGAACCAGAACCGCTGCTGCCCGGGCGTACCGAACAGATACAGCACCAGTTCCTGGCTGATGGTGATCCGGCCGAAGTCCAGGGCCACGGTGGTGGCCCGCTTCTCCTCGATGCCGGCGAGGTCGTCGATGCCCACGCCCGCGGCGGTCAAGGGCTCCTCGGTGCGCAGCGGGGCGATCTCGCTGACCGACCCGACCAGCGTCGTCTTGCCGACGCCGAAGCCGCCGGCGATGAGGATCTTGACCGTGTCGGGCGGCGCGACCGATTCCACGGTGGTGTCAGAGCCGGCCAAGGCCGTCCCTCACTTTCTGCAGCAGGTCCAGGTCCGGGGTGCGGGGGGTGACGGGGTGCGGCGGGTGCACGGTGATCAGGCCCGCCTCCAGGAGATCGCAGAGCATGATGGCGACCACGCTCACCGGCAGGTCCAGATGGGCCGCCAGCTCCGCGACGGCGATCGGCCCGGCGCAGCGCCGCAGGATCCGCGTCTGCTCGGGCTGCGGACGGGGCGCCCGCTCCGGCGGCGGATCCACCGCCGTCACCGTCGTGATGAGCGTGAAGTCGGTGCGGCTGGGCCTGGTCCGGCCGCCGGTCAGCGTGAAGGGACGTACCAGCCTGCCCGCCGTATCGTCTCCGGCCACCTCACGCGCCAGGGCCGGCATGGGCCCGCGGTGCCGCCGACAGGTGCTCGCCGATCTTCTTCACCAGCATGTTCATCTGGTAGGCCACCACGCCGACGTCCGCGCCCTGGTTGGTGAGGACGACGAGGTGGGCGCCGGGCCCGGCGGACGTGAGGATCAGATAGCTGTTGGCCATCTCGATCAGCGCCTGGCGCACCGGCCCGCCTCTGAAGTCCATGCTGACGCCCTTGCTGAGGCTCATCAGGCCGGACGCGGTCGCCGCCAGCCGCTCGGCGTCGTCGCGCAGGAACCCGGTGGACTTGCTCACCACCAGACCGTCCTCGGAGAGCACGACGGCGTGGTTGACGTCGGCGACCCGCTCCACGAGTCCGGTGAGCAACTGGTCGAGCTGGGTGTCCGTGGCGGGGGTGGGGCGTGTCATGGCGGTGTCCTTCATGAGCGGTCGGCGGGCGAAGGGGAGGACGTGGGGGAGGAGGCCGCGGCGGCGTCGGCGCCGTCCGCCGCGGGCGGCTCCTCGGGGGCGACGTCGTCGAGCGTCCGGCGGGCGGCCGGGATCCGCTGGTCCGCGGCCGCCTCGGGCGGGTCCGCGCTCTCGTCGCCGCCTTCGTCGCGGGCCTGGAGCGTGCCCCGCTGGAAGCAGGCGAGGGAGGAGGCGGCTCGCTCCGCGGTGAAGTCGTCGTAGCCGTTCTCCTCGGCCTCGGCGGGCTGCGTCTCCTCGCGCAGTTCGGCGGCCAGGCTGGTCTGCGGCACCCGGCGGGGCAGCGCGGTGAGACCGCCCTCCCGGCGCGTGGCGGAGGCGGAGTCCCGGGAGGAGGGCTGAGCGGTCGCGGTGCGGGCCGGGACGACCGGGCGGGACTCCCGTACGGGCTCCTCCGGTTCGGCGGCACCGGAGTGCTCCACCTCGTCCGGCTCCGGGGCCGGCAGGTCCCGCACCACGACGTCGTGCGGGATCAGCACGATCGCCGTCGTGCCGCCGAACGGCGAGGAGCGCAGGGTGACCGCGATGCCGTGCCGCTGGGCTAGCCGGGCGATCACGAACATGCCGAGGCGCAGGTCGTCGGCGAGGGCCACCACGTCGAACTGCGGGGGCTCGGCGAGCTGGGCGTTGAAGGAGTCGTAGTCCTCCTCGGACATCCCGAGCCCACGGTCCTCGACCTCCACGGCGAGGCCCTTGGCCACCATCGCGGCCCGCACCCCGACCGGCGCGGGCGCGGGGGAGTACAGCGTGGCGTTCTCGATCAGCTCGGCCAGCAGATGGATGACGTCCGCCACGGCAGGGGGAGCCAGGTGCACCTCCTCCTCCGTCTGCACCTCGACCCGCTGGTACTCGGCGACCTCGCCGACGGCGCTGCGCAGGATGTCGATCAGCGCGACCGGTTCGCTCCAGCTGCGGCCGGGCCGCTCGCCGCTGATGATGACGAGGTTCTCCTCGTAGCGGCGCAACTGGCTGGCCGTGGAGTCCAGTTCGTACAGACCCTTGAGGATCTCGGGGTCCTGGTGCGCGCGCTCCAGCGCGTCGAGCTTGGTGAGCTGGAGGTTGACCAGGTTCTGGCTCTGCCGGGCGATGCCCAGGATGACCTTCTGGAAGCCGCGCCGGGTGTCGGCGAGTTCGACGGCGGTGTGCACGGCGGTGCGCTGGGCGGTGTTGAACGCCTTCGCCACCTGGCCGAGTTCGTCGTGGCCGTAGTCCAGCGGCGGGGTCGCCAGCTCCACGTCGACCTTTTCACCGCGCTCCAGCCGCGCCACCACGTCGGGCAGCCGCTCCTGGGCGAGGCCGAGGGTGGCCTCGCGCAGGCCGTGCAGGCGCCGGGACAGCGAGCGTGTGATCCGCCACGACATCCAGACGCACACCAGCAGCGCGACCAGACCGCCCGCACTCAGGGCGGCGGCCTTGATCAGCAGGCCGCGCGCGTTGTCGCCGCTGCGTTGCAGCAGCGCGGTCGTCTGCTGCCGGATGAGGAGCTCGTACTCGTCGGAGACCTTGACTAGCGCGGCCCGCCACTCCTTCTGCGCGTCCGGGACGGCGATGTCCCCGTCCCCGCGCGCTGACGTCCGCGCCGCGAGCACCCGGTCCTCGACGGTCTCCAGGGTCCCCCACTGGGGGCTCCCCAGGATCCGCTCGGTCTCCGCCTTCGCGCTCCCCGTGAGCGAGGGGAGGATCTGGTCCTCGACCAGCCAGCGGCGGGTGTTCACCAGCTCCGCGAACTCGGTCCACGACTTCTCGCTCATCGTCCGCGACGGCGAGGCCAGCGTCAGCAGCGCGTCCTCCCGGGACACCAGTTCCGCCGCGTGCTCCAGCGCGACGAGCGGACCGGCCTGCGAGGTGAGGTCGCCGTCGTCGACCTGGGACAGCTCCTGGAAGGCGTGGATCTGGTCGTCGATGATCGACGTGTACTGGCCGAGCGCCTGTACGGCGGTGATGTCGGTGGGGTTGTCCACCTGCCCCCGGTAGTACTCCAGGCTGCTCACCGACGCGACGACCGAGTACAGCCGGTCCTTGATCCGGGAGGGCGCCTGCTGGATCGCGTCCGACTGGGAGAGGAGTTTGGCCACCGCCTTGTCGGTCTTGCTGCGCTGCTCGTCCAGCGCGCCGCGGGCCTCCTCCTGCCGGGACGCCAGCCACACGGCCGAGTAGCTGCGCTCCTGCTGCAGCGCGAGCGTCGCCTCCGTGCCCATGGCCCCGGTCGACTTGCTCAGCCCGGTCTGCGATCGCAGCCCCAGACCCTCCGAGAACATCTGGATCGTCGTCACGCTCCAGACGGCGGCGAGCGTGACGCTGGGCACCAGGGCCAGCAGGATCAGGGAGAGACGGATGGAGCCGAGGCGGCGCCGGGGACCTGTCCGTGGAGACATTGTCGTCCTAGGGCGATCAGCGGAGGGCGGGAGCGGGAGAGGGAGGGGGCAGCGCGGAAGCGGAAGGTGGACGAGCGCCAGGGGGTGGGGGCGTGTCCGGTACGTCACAGGGGATGCGCTGGATGCTATCCGTACATGTGAGCGTACGTGTCACGCGTGACCGAATCTTTGGCGACACCGTCGGGGCAACTGTCCGGTCACCGGGTTCCGTTGGCGGCGAACCGCGAGACCGAGGCGATGTTCGCCCTGGTGACGAACGCCGGCCCGGTGAGGACGGGCGCCTCGCCACCGCCGAGGGTGTTGCCGTTGGTCCGGTACAGCCACAGCGAGTCCACCGCGAGATAGCCCTGCAGATACGGCTGCTGGTCGACCGCGAACTGCACGTCCCCGGCCTGGACCGCCTTGACCAGGTCCTTGTTGAGGTCGAAGGTCGCGACATGGGCCGTGGAGCCGGCCTCCTCGGCCGACTTCACCGCGGCCAGCGCGAACTGGGCGCCGTTCATGACGACTTCGTCGATGCTCGGGTCCTGTCTGAGCCGCGTCGCGACGGAGGCGGTCACCGCGTCCATGTCGGTGCCGTCCACATAGAGGTTCTCGGTATCGCCACCGAATGCCTTCTTCACGCCCGCACAGCGTGCCTCCAGGGCGACGTTGCCGCGCTCGTGGATGACGCACAGGGCGTGCTTGGCCCTGAGGTCGTCCAGCTTGTCGCCGACGGCCCGGCCCGCGACGCTCTCGTCCTGGCCGAAGTACCCGACCAGACCCGCGGACTGCCAGTCGTCCATACCGGAGTTGAGGCCGACCACCGGTATGCCGGCCGCCCGCGCCTGGGCGACGGGACCCGTCATCGCCGTCGGCTTGGCCAGGGTCACCGCGATGCCGTCGACCTTCTGGCTGATCGCGTCGCGCATCAAGGCGGCCTGGCCCGCCGGGTCGGAGTCGCCGGCGAAGGTCAGGTCGATGCCGTCCTTCGCGGCCGCTGCCTGGGCGCCCTTGTGTACCAGCTCCCAGAAGGCGTCGCCCTCGCCGCCGTGGGTGATGAGGGCGACCTTCAGTCCTGAGGAGCCGGCCGCGTCCGCGTCCGACGCCTCGTCGGTGTCGCCGCCGACGGCGGAGCAGCCGGCCAGCAGCAGACAGGCGGCGGCCGTGAGGGCCGCGACGCGAGTGAAAAAGAGGGAGGGGGGTGGGGTCTTCATGAGGGTGCGGCACCTCGCTGTGCGGCCGAGCCGTAGGAACGAACGAGAGGACGGCCGGTGTCGACCGGGGGTTCGCCGACCGGGTGAAACTCTCGCTGGGGCGGAGCCAATCGCGTGTGACCACCGGTAGTCAAGTGTGCAACAACAACGCGTGAGTTGTTGCTCCCACATCGTGATGAACCGCTGGCCGGAGGGTGGGCGGCCGACCGGTCCGCCCGCATTGCTTGCGCTCGCAAACCGGGTCAACCCGCCTTGCGGGCGAGTGCCCCGTACATGGCGATGTCCTCGTCACGGATCACCTCGGTGTCCGTGCCGTCCGGACGCCACTTGTGGACCTGGACGATGCCCGGCTCCACGTGGTCCAGACCGGTGAAGAACTCCCCGGCCTCGGCGCGGGTGCGCAGCCGCATCGGCATGCCCCGGGCCGCGTACTCCCGGGCGACCCGGCCGACCTCGTCCGGCGCGAACTCGGCGGTGCCGATGGACATCGCCAGGTAGCTCCCGGCGGGCAGCGGCTCCAGCAGCCGCCGCACGATCCCCACGGCGTCGTGCTCGTCCAGCACGAAGTGCACGATCGCGATCACGGTGAGCGCGACCGGCTCCCCGAGATCAAGGGTCTCGCGGAAGGCCGGGGCGTCGAGAATGGCCGCGGGGTCGCGCATGTCCGCCTCGACATACGCCGTCCTGCCCTCGGCGGTACCGGACATCAGCCCCTTCGACAGCGCGAGCACGAGCGGATCGTTGTCGACGTACACGACCCGGGCCCCGGGGGCCACCGACTGGGCGATCTCATGGATGTTGGGCGACGTCGGAATCCCGGTCCCGATGTCGAGGAACTGCCGTATCCCCGCCTCTGCGGCGAGATACCGCACGGCCCGGTTCATGAAGTCCCGGTTGGCCCGCATGTGAACGGGCAGCGCGGGCCACTCCCGCACCATGGCATCGCCCGCCTCCCGGTCGGCGGGGTAGTGGTCCTTGCCGCCGATGATGTAGTCGTAGATCCGGGCGGAGTGTGCGGTCTCGGTATCGATACGGTCGGCGGACACGGGGCCTCCGGGCAACATGGGCTTCGGGCTCGTTCACCTCGCAACTACCCGGGGAAGTCGGGGAGTTGGCGGTCAGTGCACCAACCTAGGGGCGCGGGGAACTGCGCGACCAGCCCATCACGCACTCGCACCCGCCGAACCTCACCGGACTCCTGCGGCGCTCCGGCGTCACGACTCCCGGCCGTAGGCCGGAGAACCCGGTTCAGGCGGGCTCCCCGGCCTACTGAACGCCCGTGACCGCAGTGCCCTCCCCCCGCCGCGGGCGCCGCCGCTGCCGCCGGCGCCTGGGATCCTGATCCGGAAGCCACCCAAAGGCAAGAGAGCTCCCCGCGACCCCCAGAACAAGCCCCACGAAGAAGCCCCCGAGGTTGGACGTGGGCCACGACCCCAGGGAAACCAGCACCCCCGTGATCGAGTAGAAGAGCCGCTGAGCCGGATTGAACAGGACCAGCAGCCCCAGCAGCAGCATCAGTGCCGGCAGCAGATACCCCGCCAGCCCCTGCATCCCGACATGAAGCACGACCTTCATGGACGCCTTCATCGTGAGCAGAATCTCCGCCCCGCCCAGAGCGAGCAGCACCCCGCCCCAGAACGGCCGGTCGGCCCGCCAACGACGGAAGGCCGACCGGAAACCCGCACGCTCACCCATCAGCAACCCTTGCTGCTGAAGCCGAGTTTCAGTCCGGGCAGCTTGAACACACCGGCTGTGGTGGCGTAGTTGGTCTGCCGCAGGTTCGCGATGCGCACGGTGTCCGCCTGCTGGCTGAAGACGCCGATCGGCCCCTTCACCCCGGCCTTGGTCAACGTGCTCGCGTCGTTGCCGATCTCGATGTTGTTGAACGCCGCGTCGCCCGAGAGCTCGGTCGAGTCGGTGGTCAGATCGCTCGCGGTCACCTTCTCCGCCCCGCTGCCCGCGGTGATGAGCAGGTTCGTACCGCCGAGGTCGACGCTCTGGCACAGCTTCGTGAGCGTCGCGTTCTTGATCGCGGACGTGATGATCAGTACCTGGCCGCCGGTGTCCCCCTCGTTGGGGCTGCCCGGCGCCATGTTGTCGAGTCCGCCGAACTGCTCGAACCCGGTGCCGTTGAGCTCGGTCGCGGTGACCGTGAAGGGCATGCCGGAGATCGCGAACTGCACGCCCAGCGCGCCCTCGGCGGTGAGCACCGCGAGGGCACCGGCGACCAGGGTGGCCGGCACGGCCATCACGGCGGCCCGGCGGGCCCGGACCCGCCCGCGTCTGGCGGGGCCGTCGGTGGTTTCGGACGCTGCTGGCACGGAACCGCTTTCCGGGTTCTCGGGGGTGTGGTCGGCGGACGAGGTGACGTCCGAGGACGAGGCCATAACTGCTCCCAGATGCAAAAGTGCGGGTAGGGCATCAGTGGCACGTTGTCCTGGCGCGGACAGCGCCCACGGCGCACGCCCCTCGCAACTCCCGGCGGATGCAAGGGCTTTCTCGTACTCCGCAGTAGCCAGCCCGGAAGTTACCGGTGGTTACACCCAAGGGTCAAGGCAGTTGTGGGAAAAGAGTGTTGATTGTGCGTCACCTGTGAGTTCTCTTGCCTCGTCGGCCCTGCGGAGGCTCACAAGGGCACCGACGAGATGCATCAACTCCCTTGCAACTCCTTGACGTTGACCGACACGCAGGTCTACAACTCTCCCTGGCTCCCCCTGGATCCGTGGCGCCGGATCCGCCGTCGCGTTGGCCCGAGGCCCGCGTTCCCGGACTTGATGTCCTTCACATCTCTGCGAGATCACTCCACGGCGCCGTCACGGTCGCTTCCCCCCTCGGTCCGTGCCGGCCGCCCTTCCCGCCCGGTCCGTCCGGAGCCCTCCCCACGGTCTCCGGCCGGCCACCGGTCGGCTGCCGTTGCCGGTCCGTGTCGTACGGAGAAGGCGTCACGGACCGGCAACGGCACACACCGACTCGCGAACGAGCCCCCACACCGAACCCCCTGAGCCGCGCAGCTGCCCTCAGGGCACACCCCCGCAACGAAAGTCGAGGTACACCCGCATGCGCGCACGCACCCTCCTCACCCTCGCCGGCACCGTCGCAGCCCTCGGGCTCGCCGTCCCCGCCTCGGCCGCCGACACCCCGGTACTGACCACCACCGACGGAGCGGCGGTCGCGGTCGGCGCCGTCCTCGACGCCAACCTGGCGAGCGGCACCGCCGCCACGTTCTACTCCAGCGCGACCGGCACCAGCGGCATCTCCTGCACCAAGTCGGCGTTCTCCGCCACCGTCACCGACAACCCCGCCGCCCCCGGCACCGCCATCGAGTCACTGACCTCCCACACCTTCGACACCAGCGGCTGCACCGCCAACGTCGCCGGTGTGCTCGGCGTCAGCGGCATCACCGTCGACAACCTGCCGTACACCACCAGCGTGTCCTCCGACGGCACCGTCACCGTGACCCCGGCCGCGGGCTCCGCCGTCCAGTCCACGGTCAAGCTGCGCACCCTGCTCGGCACCATCACCTGCGTCTACCAGGCGCCCAGCCTCTCCGGCACGGCGAGCAACGCCGACAACAGCATCGCCTTCACCAACCAGCCGTTCACCAAGACGTCCGGTTCGTCGCTGTGCTTCAGCAACGCCTACTTCACCGCCAAGTACGCCCCGGTGACCAGCTCGGGCCTCGCCGTCAACGTCAACTGACCGCCGTACGGCGGAGGTTCACCGCCGACGCAGACGCATGACCAGGGCGGCGCCGCCCGTGAGTACCAGCACCGCCGCGGCGCCGCCCGCCAGCACGGGGGTGGACGGCCCCGAGCCGGTGGTCGTGTCGGACGCCACCGGGGTGCTGTCGCTCTGGGGCTGTGCGGACGCCGGGTCCTGGGACGACGGCTGGGACGTGCGCTGCTCGGACACCGGCGGAGGGCTGCTGTCCGCGCGCTTCTCGCCGCCGCTCGGGGACGCTGTCGCGGAGCGCTCGGCCTTGCCCGGCGACGTCGTCACCGAGCCCTCGCCGCCCTGCTTCCTCGCCTGCGGGAACACCACGTCGGAGCACGAGTAGTAGGTGTCCGGCGTGCTGCTGTTCTGCCAGATCGTGTACAGCACATGCCGCCCGGTCCGGTCGGACGGCAGGGTCGCCCGGATCCGGTACGCCCCGTCCGTCAGCGCCGGGTCCTTCACCACCCCGAACGGCTGCTCCGCGAGGTCGGACCAGGCGAGCGGCTTCGCGGGGTCGTAGCCGGGTTTGGTGAGGTAGAGCTTGAAGGTGCCCGTGTGCGGGATCGTGGACACGTACCGCATCGTCAGGGTGGACCCCGGCGCGAGCCGCGTCGACGGCCAGTCGGCGCGGGCGAGGTCGAGGCCCCGGTAGGCGGGCAGTCCGCCGCTGCACAGCTGTCCGTCGGGGACGACCTGCCGGTCCCGGCCGTTCACGTTCGCGATCCGCAGGTTGTCCCAGGCCGTGAAGGGCGCGCCGTTCGCGGCGATCGCCGCCCGGCATGCCGACGTGGACGCGCTGCCGCCGTCGGGGGAGCAGGCGTACACGCGGCTGGTCGGATCCGTCGGCGCACCGTGCGCATGGGCCGGGCCCGCAGCCCACACCGTGAGCAGCAGCGGCGTCACGGCGGCAGCCGTCAGGGCGGTGCGGTGCGATCTCATCCAGGGCATCCGGGACATCCGGAACGTCTCCTCGGCCGGTGCGGAAGGGTCCTCGTGCAGTACGGGAAACCGGCCCGGCGCGTTCACTGCGTGATGAGTCGGGCAAAGTCCGCCAATACCGGTCAACCAGGCGACGTAGAGGGTGGGTTTCCGGCCGGATCGAGGGTTTCCCCTGTATCCGGATGACCAGCTCTTTGCCTATCGTTCGACCACAGCCGCCCCACAGGTAACCCCGAACGGGGCGTAGCTCGCGCCAGGCCGGCCGCCGCGCCCCGCACCACGCACTGCCCCACCTGCGTTCGTTGCACTGCCCCGCCTTGCCGTATTGCCCCCACCTGCCCACTCGGTGGACCCCCCGCCGCTTCGAGGACGAAGCGAATCGACCGCCGCTCCGCGCTGCCCGGAGTACGGCCGGCCACGAAAGGCAAGCTCTTGCGTACCTCCACACCCCTCAGACGGAAGCTGATATCCGTCGCCGCGGTCTCCGCCGCGCTCTTCACGGCCGCCACCACCACGGTCGCCGTGGCCCAGGATTCCCCCACCGAGGAAGCCGCCGCCCCCATCCCCGCGGCCCAGACCGAGGCCGCCCCCGGCACCACGGCCGAGCGCCTCATCGTCGGCTACAAGTCCGGCGCAGCCGAGGCCAAGTCGAACAAGGCCGCCGAGTCCGACGCCGCCGCCAAGGGCAAGGAGGCAGGCGAGGACCTCGACTTCCAGCGCCGCCTCGGCTCCGGCGCCGCCCTCGTCGACCTCGGCGAGAACCTGACCAGGACGGACGTCGCCGACGTCGTCGCCGAGTACCGGGCCGACCCGCAGGTCGCCTACGTCGTACCGGACCGGCTGAACAAGCCGCTGGCCACCCCCAACGACACCGAGTACGCCAAGCAGTGGGACCTGTTCGAGTCCACCGCGGGCATGAACGTGCCGGGCGCCTGGGACGTCACCACCGGCAGCGGTGTGACCGTCGCCGTCATCGACACCGGTTACGTCACCCACTCCGACCTCGGCGCCAACACCGTCGGCGGCTACGACTTCATCTCCGACACCGCGGTCTCCAACGACGGCAACGGCCGTGACAGCAACCCGGCCGACACGGGCGACTGGACCACCGACGGCCAGTGCGCCGCCGACTGGGAGGCCTCGACCTCCTCGTGGCACGGCACCCACGTCGCGGGCACCATCGCCGCGGTCACCAACAACGGCAAGGGCGTCGCGGGCATCGCCCACGGTGCGAAGGTCTCCCCGCTGCGGGTCCTCGGCCAGTGCGGCGGCTACGACTCCGACATCATCGACGCCATCACCTGGGCGTCCGGCGGTACGGTCTCCGGCGTCCCCGCCAACGCCAACGTCGCCAAGGTCATCAACATGAGCCTCGGCGGGGGCGGCGCCTGCACCACCGCGACCCAGAGCGCCATCAACGCCGCCGTGAACCGCGGCACCACGGTGGTCGTCGCGGCCGGCAACAGCAACGCCAACGCCGCCAACTACTCGCCGGCCAGCTGCAGCAACGTCATCAGCGTGGCGGCCGCCGACCGCCAGGGGAACCGCTCGTACTACTCCAACTACGGCTCGGTCGTCGACATCGCCGCTCCGGGCGGCGAGACCAACTCCGTCACGGCCAACGGCATCCTGTCCACGCTGAACTCCGGCGCCCAGGGCCCGTCCTCCGAGAGCTACGAGTACTACCAGGGCACCAGCATGGCCGCCCCGCACGTCGCGGGCCTGGCAGCGCTGATGAAGTCCGCCAACGCGTCGCTGACCCCGGCGCAGATCGAGTCCGCGATCAAGACCAACTCGCGTACTCTGCCGGGCACTTGCTCGGGCGGCTGCGGTGCCGGCCTGGCGGACGCGACCAAGACGGTGCAGGCGGTGAGCGGCGGCTCCACGGGGGGCACCACCTTCACCAGCACGTCCGCCGTGTCCATCCCGGACAACGGCTCCGCGATCGAGTCCTCCATCGCCGTCAGCGGCCGCAGCGGCAACGCCCCGTCGGCCCTCCAGGTCGGCGTGGACATCACCCACACCTACCGCGGTGACCTGGTCATCGACCTGGTCGCCCCGGACGGTTCGACGTACCGCCTGAAGTCCAGCTCCTCGGACTCCGCGGACAACGTCAGCACCACCTACACGGTGAACGCCTCGAGCGAGACCGCCAACGGCACCTGGAAGCTGCGCGTGCAGGACACGGCGGCCCAGGACACGGGCCGGCTCAACAGCTGGAAGCTGACCTTCTGAGCGAACGCGTACCACAAGCGGGCGGGCCGGCCGGCGCGGATGGGGCATCGGCCGGCCCGCCGTTCGTCAGGGCACCGACCGGAGTGACGGAAACCGTCACTCCGGTCGGTGGCTGTGTACTCAGCGTACGGACAGGTCCATGTCGTCCCACTCGACGCCGGCTTCGTCGAGGGCGGCCAGCACCCGGACCCCGCGGTCGGGCTCGCGGTCGATACCGGTCAGCAGCCCCGGCACCGCGACGCTCGGCAGGATGTGTCCCCACAGGACCGAGATCCGCTCCGCCAGGTCCTCCCGGTCGGTCAGCGCCAGGGACATCAACTGAAGCCCCGCGAACGCCCCGACCAGCAGCTCCACCGTCTGCCTCGGTACCACGGTGGGCAGCAACTCCCCCTGGTCACGGGCCTGTTCGAGCAGTCCGACCAGATGGTCCGCCCACTGCCGGAACGGCCCGGCATCGTCGACACCGGGCGGAGCGCTCTGGTCCACGGCCAGCCGCACGCTGCCCTTGAGCAGGGAGTTGCCGATCAGCCGCTGCCCGAACACGAAGGTCATGTCGACGAGTTCCTGCAGCTTGCACGGCTGCGGCGGCACCGCCCCGAACGGCATCTGCTCGTCCAGCACGGCCTGGGCGAGGGATTCCTTGGAGGGGAAGTGAAAATACAGGGCGCCCTTCGTGACCTCGGCCCGCTCCAGGACCATCGAGATGGTCGTTGCCGCGTACCCGTGCTCGTCGAAGACCGCGCCCGCGGCCTCCAGAATCACCCTCCGCGTTCTGATGGCGCGCTCCTGCCTCGCCATAACAGCCCCTCCGCTGCGCCGAGTCGACCTTGCGCCGGGCGTGCGCCGGAGCGGTTCGGGCACGGCCGGGCGACCCAAGGCCGCATTGAAAACAAACCGGTCGCCTCGTACTCTAACGCTCGCGGCACGGGCACCTCGCCGTTGTCAGCGCACACACGGGGGGACCCAAGGAGGGGACATGTCTCATCCGCGGCAACTCGCCACGACTCCGCTCACCGAGACCCCGGTGGCACCGGAAGGGCTGACCGCCACCGTACCTCGCCAGCTCGTCCACCGTGCCTCGGTCGCGGAAACGTTTCTCACCGGTGCGACCAGCACCGAAGCGGACCGGTTCACCGTCTTCGCCGAGTGGCCTCGCGCTCACCAGTTACACGTGTCGCCGGACCGGTCGGCATACGAGCCGCTGCTCGTCGCGGAAACCGTCCGCCAGGCCGGGACACTCATCGCGCACACCGCCTACGAGGTCCCGCTGGGCCACCAGTTCGTGCTCACGGAACTGCGGATCACCACGCGCCCCGAGTATCTGGCCATCGGCACCGCACCCGCCGCACCCGTCCTTCACATCACGGTCTCCGACGTCACCCGCCGCGGCGGCCGCCCGGCCGGATTCCGCTACGACGCGGAGATACGGCTCGGCGACCGACGCGTCGGCAGCGCACACGTGGCCGCCACCTGGACCAGCGCAGCCGTCTACCACCGACTGCGCGGCGGGCGCACCGCGGCCACCGTCTCCGTGCTGCCCCTCCCGCCGGGTCTGCCGCCCGCCGCCGTGGACCGCGCGCTGCCCGCGGACGTCGTCCTCGCGCCGGCCGAGGTCCCCGACCGCTGGCAGCTGCGAGTCGATACCGGCCATGCTGTTTTCTTTGATCACCCGCTCGATCATGTGCCCGGCATGCTGCTGCTGGAGGCCGTCCGCCAGGCCATACGTGCCCGGACCCGGAAGTCTCCCCGCAGGCCCGCTTCCTTCCATGCCGTCTTCCACCGGTACGCCGAACTCGACCTGCCTCTTTGGATCGAGGCCGTGGGTGATCCGGGCGCGCACGGCGCCGATGTGCAAGTCGTGGGACGGCAGGGAAAGTCGACGGTTTTCGAGTGCGGGGTGGGCATCGAGGAGGGCTGAGCTATCGTGTACGGGGAGTAAGAAACAAACGGCGCGACCCGTTCTTTTCCGGCCCAGGAGAGTTCAGCTGATGGCGAGGCAGTTACGAGCGGAACAGACCCGCACCACGATCCTCACGGCCGCCGCCGAACTGTTCGACCGTCACGGCTATGAATCGACCAGTCTCAGCGACATCGTTGAGCACGCCCAAGTCACCAAGGGCGCCCTGTACTTCCACTTCGCGGCGAAGGAAGACCTGGCCCAGGCCATCATGGAGCTCCAGTCCCACGCGTCGCGCCAGGTCGCCGCGGAGATGGACGGCAGGGGCTACACCTCGCTGGAGGCCCTGATACGCACGACGTTCGGCATCGCGCGGCTGTCCGTCGAGGGCCCCATCCCCAGGGCCGGCCTGCGCCTCGCCACCGGGGGAGTGGTGATACGGCCGCCTCTGCGGCACCCCTTCACCGAGCTGCTGGACATCACCACCCGCAAACTCGTCGGCGCCGCCAAGGAGTCCGACCTGCACCCGGACATCGACGCCGAGGCCGCGGCCAACTCGCTCGTGTGCTTCTTCGTCGGCACCCGGGTCGTCGGCCGCTCCCTCGAACCCGTCGCCCGCCAGCCCCGCAGGGTGGCAGAGATGTGGCACATCATGATCCGCGGTCTGGTCCCGGTGCCCCGCCGGGCCCGCTATCTCACGCTCGCGACACAGCTGGAACGGGAGATCAGAGCCGTGGGACACGCCTGACCCGCGCGATACGGTGAGGCGTATGCCCGAGAGCTCCGACACCCCGCCCGTGCCCGTGCTCCTCGGGAACGAACCCGGCTCGTTCCCGCACAGCGTCCTCGCCGAACGGCACCCCGCGATCATCCGGCAGGTACGGGAGTCCTTCCCGTACGGCCCCGAGCAGCACCGCGCGCTCGACGCGCTCCTCGCAAGCTGCACCAAGGGCGTGATCGAACCGCTGCCCGCCGACGCGCACGACCGGGACCGCTGGACGGCCTGGGACGCCGACGCGTACACCGGCCGGTCCTGGTTCGACGTACCGTGGCTGTGGTCGGAGAGCTACTTCTACCGCCAACTCCTCGAAGCCGTCGGATACTTCGCCCCCGGCCCCTGGCAAGGCATCGACCCCTTCCGCCCCTCCAAGACGGCCGAACTCGACGCGCCGGAGACGGACGAGGAGCTCGCCGCCCTCGACGACCTCGCGGACCGGCCCGCCGACGAGCAGGACGGGGCCCTGCTGCACGGCTCCCTGTGGGGCAACCGGGCCGACCTCGGCTTCCGCCTGTCGGCCGCACACGACGAGACCTCGTCGGACACCCCACCCCTCGTGGCCGACGACAGCGAGGTCCTCTGGTCCCTGCTCCCGCCCTCCGGCTCCGCCACCCTGTGTCTGATCGCCGACAACGCGGGCCGCGAACTCGTCCCCGACCTGCTCCTCATCGCCCGCCTCCTCACCCAGGGGCGGATCGGCCGGGCCGTCCTGCACATCAAGGCGTACCCGTACTACGTCTCCGACGCCACGCATGCCGACGTGCTCGACGCCCTGCGCCGGCTGACGGCGGCGCAGGGTGCGGCGGCTGCGTACGGCCAGGTCCTCTGGTCGGCGATGAAGGACGGCCGCCTCACCGTCCGCGCCCACCCCTTCTCGTGCGCCCCGCTGCCGTACGCGGCGATGCCCGGTGACCTCCGCGACGAGCTCGCCGCGGCCACGCTCACCCTCGTCAAGGGCGACCTCAACTACCGGCGTCTGGTGGGCGACCGCCTCTGGCCGCCGACCACGCCGTTCGCCGACGTCACCGCGTACTTCCCCGGTCCGGTGGCCGCCCTGCGCACCCTGAAGTCCGACGTGATCACCGGCCTGGACGCTCGTACCGAAGCGGCGCTGGTCGCGGCTGAGGGGCAGAAGTGGCGGACCGGCGGGACGCATGCGCTGATCCAAGTGCGGACGTGACGACCGCTCGCCATCGAATCGTTCCGGCTCAACTGATGTGCACCGGCAGTGACTTGAGCCCGTTGATGAAGTTCGACACCAGCCGCTTGGGCTCTCCAGCGGTCCTGAGGACGGGCAGCACGCGCAGCACCTCCCGGTAGAGCACCCGCAGCTGGAGCCGCGCGAAGTGGGCGCCCAGGCAGACGTGCGGGCCGTCGCCGAAGGACACGTGCGGGTTGGGCGTGCGGGACAGATCCAGCCGGTCGGGGTCGGCGAAGGACCGTTCGTCACGGTTGGCGGAGGCGTGGAAGACCACCACTTTGTCGCCCGCCCGGATGTGCCGGCCGGCCAGCTCGGTGTCCTGCGCCGCGGTGCGGCGGAAGGTGAGGACCGGGGGGTGCCAGCGCAGCAACTCGTCCACGGCGGACGGTAGTTCGACGTGGCCCGCGCGCAGTCGGTCGTACGACACCGGGTGCTCCGCCAGTGCCAGCAGCCCGCCCGGAGCCGCGCTGCGGACGGTGTCGTTGCCCGCGACCGTGAGCAGGAAGAAGAACATCTCCAGCTCGGGTCCGGCGAGTTCGGCATCGTGGGCGAGGGTGGTCATGACGTCGTCGTCGGGGTAGCGCCGCTTGTGCGCGGCCAGTTGCTGGGCGTACCCGAACATGTCCCCCAGCATGGCGGGCGACCGCGGATTGACCGGCCTGCCCTGCGCGTCCAGCACCGGGGTGCCCGCCTCGTCGGGGTCCTGGTAGCCGATGACGCGCTGCGTCCAGTGCAGCAGCAGCTTGCGGTCACCCTCCGGCACGCCCAGCAGGTCGGCGAGGTTGAGCAGGGCGTAGTCGTCGGTCACGGCGGCGACCAGATCGACGGTGCCGTCCGCCGCTCGGGCTGTCTCCAGGGCGTGCGCGAGGAGCGTGCGGGCGCGTGCCTGAGCGATCCTCGCGAAGCGGTTCACGCGACCGGGGGTGAAGGCCCGGCTCACCAGCCGCCTCAAGCGGCCGTGGCCCGGCGGATCCTGATTCAGCATCATGCGACGAATGAACGGCAGGTCGTCCGGGTCGGGGTCCCGGATCTGGGTGGCGCCGATGTACGAGGAGTACGTCGCCGAGTCCTTGAGTACGCGCACGACGTCGGCGTGCCGGGTCACCGCCCAGAACCCGGGTCCGGCCGGCCAGCCCAGCACCTCGGGCTCGTCCTGCCGGGAAACGGGGTGGTGGTCACGCAGGATGCGATAGGCGTCGTAGGGCACGCCGGTGGCGTACTGCCGGGGGTCGAAGACATCCGGGGCGTCGGGGACGGGGGGTGCGTGGCGGGACGTCACGCCTGCTCGCCTTCGTGCGGGCCGTCAGCGCGCACGGCGAACCACTTGTGGGCGCCTTCGCCGTGCAGCTCGCGCGGGAGCGTGAAGGAAGTCATGTGACCAAGGTGGCGTATCTCGGTGAAGACCGACAGATTGACGCGTCCGGGTTCCCGTGCTGTATGTGGTGATCATGACAAAAGCTTGCTAGTCATGTCGTCATGGCGTTACGTCAATTGCGCTCGGGAACGAGGACAGCCGCTGCCGCCGCGGCCACCCTCATACTGATGGCGGTCACGGCCTGCGGGGACGACGGTGACTCCGCGTCCGGCGCCGGCGGGCGGCAGACCGTCACGGTGGCCGCCCTGCCGCTGATCGACTGTGCCGCCCTCTACATCGCGCGGGACCGGGGCCTGTTCGAGAAGGAAGGCCTCGACGTCCGCATCCAGCAGATCCAGCAAAGTCTCCAGGCGCTGCCGGCCCTGGCCAAGGGCCAGATCGACATGGTCGCGAGCGCGAACTACGTCACCTATCTCCAGGCCCACGAGAAGGGCACCCTCGACATCCGGATCGTCGCCGAGGCCATCAGGGCCGCGCCGCGCATGATGGACGTGCTGGTGCCCGAGGACTCGGACATCAAGACCGTCGCCGACCTCAAGGGCAAGAAACTCGCGGTCAACGTCCTCAACAACGTCCAGTCGCTCACCTTCGACGAGATCCTGGAGAAGCAGGGTGTGGGCCGCCCCGACTACCGGGCGATTCCCTTCCCACAGATGGGCGCCGCCCTGGACAAGGGGCAGGTCGACGCCGTGCACGCGGTCGAGCCGTACGACAGCGCCATCCAGGACGAGTTGAAAGCCCGGGTCCTCATCGACGGTTCGTCCGCGCCCGTGGAGTCCATCCCCCTCAGCGGCTACATCAGCACGGGCAAGTACGCCGACGGGAACGGCAAGACGCTTGCCGCCTTCCAGCGGGCCATCAAGGCGGCCGTGCAGATCGCCGAGGAAGACCCGTCCGTCGTGCGCGACACCCTGCCGACGTACACCAAGGTGACCGGGAAGCAGGCCGAGTCGATCGATCTGCCCCTCTTCCCGTCCACCATGGATGCCACGCAGCTCACCCGGCTGACCGATCTCATGGAGAAGCAGGGGATGCTGAAGGAACCCATCGATCCGGCGACGCTGATGGTCAAGTGACGTGACGCTGAAAGCCCGTCAGGAGCAGGTCGTGCTGGGCACCTTGGGCGTGTTGCTGGCCTTCGGCGCCTGCGAGGCGGTCTCCCGTGCCGGTCTCGTGCGGCGCGACTATCTTCCGCCCGCCTCCGAAGTCCTGGTACGGGCGCTGGAGTTGGCGGGTGACCCGGTCTTCCTGGACGGCATCGGGGCCACGCTGCGCGCCTGGGTGCTCGGGCTGGGCCTCGCCTGCGCCATCGCCGTGCCGGTCGGGCTGCTCCTCGGGAGCGTGCCGGTCGTCGACGCCGCCGTACGCGCGATCGTCGAGTTCCTGCGGCCGCTGCCGTCCGTCGCGCTGATCCCGCTGGTCTCCCTTCTCCTCGGCTCGGGCACCGAGACCAAGGTCGCGCTGGTGACGTACGCGTCGGTCTGGCCGATCCTCTTCAACACCATCTACGGCCTCGGCGAGACCGACCCCCTGGCCAAGGACACCCTTCGCAGCTTCGGCTTCGGCCGCCTCGCCGTCCTCCTGCGCGTCGAACTGCCCGGCACGGCCCCCTTCATCGCCGCCGGCATCCGCATCTCGGCGGCGGTCGCCCTCACCCTGGCCGTCGCCACGGAGATCCTCTCCGGTTTCGGCGAAGGTCTCGGCATCTTCATCGCCCAGGCAGGACTGGCCACGGACGGTACGCGGGACGTGCTGGCGGGAGTGGTGTGGGCGGGCGTGCTGGGGCTGGTCATCAACGGGGTGCTGGTGTGGGGCGAGCGGAGACTGTTTCCGTGGACGCCGGGGCGGCGGGGTGTGGGGTGAACGGGGCGTGGGGTGAGCGGGGCGTGCGGTGGCGGGCGTCGGGTGCGGTGAATCGGGGGCGGGAGGACGTTGTGCGGACGGCTGTGGGGTGGGCGGTCGTGGGGTGGATGGCTGTGGGGTGGGCGGTCGTGGGGTGGATGGCTGTGGGGTGGCGGTCGTGGGGTGGACGGCTGTGGGGTGAGTGGCCGTGGGGACCGTGGCCCGGAAGCCGGTGCGCACCCCGAGGCAGTGGCGCACACACCGAGCACTCCCCGCATCGCCCCGCGAGGACCCCCGCATGAACCAGCCCCGCACCACAGCATCCGAACCCACCGCATCCGAACCCGCCGCGCCCCCCGGCCGACGCCCGACCCCTCCGCCTCCCACCCTGGTCCCGTCCCTCGTCCGCCGCGCCCTCGCGCCCGCCCCCGTGCGACACGCCCTGCTCCGCTGGTCCGTCCTCGCCCTCGCCGTGGCCCTCTGGCAACTGGTCGCCCGAGCCCACGGCAGCGTCTACTTCCCGCCGCCCGCCGAGATCGCGGGGCATGCCCACGAGCTCTGGTTCTCGGGCCCGGCCCGGCACTTCTTCCTCACCGAGGCCGCCGTCGCCGACATCTTGCCCAGCCTCGGCCGGATGGCCGCCGGGTTCGGGATCGCCGCCGTCGCCGGGATCGCACTCGGTGTCGCCATCGGCCGCTCGCGACGCGCATACGCCCTCTGCGATCCCGTCCTGCAGTTCGCCCGCGCCATCCCGCCGCCCGCCCTGGTACCCGTCTTCGTCGTGCTCCTCGACTTCGGTTCGCCGATGCAGATCGCGTCGATCGCCTTCAGTGCCGTCTGGCCCGTGCTGATCAACACGGCGGACGGGGCCGGCAACACCGACCCGCTGCGCCTCGAAGTCGCCGCGGTCCTGCACCTCACCCCGGCCGAACGGCTCCGCTTCCTGATCCTCCCCTCCGCACTGCCCCGCGTCTTCGCCGGGCTGCGCCTGAGCCTGTCGCTCTCCCTCATCCTCATGGTGTTCTCGGAGCTGCTTCCCGGCACCGCGAACGGCATCGGCTTCACCCTCACCGACGCGCAGTCACGCTCCGACCTGCTCACGGTCTGGGCGGCGCTCGTCCTGCTCGGCGCCCTCGGTCACCTCCTCAACGCCGGCCTGCTGGCGGTCGAGAAGCGGCTCGTCGGCAAAGGGAGGACGGCGACCGTATGACCCGTACGCCCCCCCAAAACCTCTGCGCAGGGACATCCATGCTCCGCCTAGACGAAGTCGGCCGGCACTACGGCGACCACCAAGTCCTGCACGACATCACCCTCACCGTGCCGGACGGCCAACTCCTGTGTGTCGTGGGCCCGTCCGGCTGCGGCAAGTCCACCCTCCTGCGGACCATCGCCGGGCTGCTGCCGGGCTACGAGGGCACGATCACCCTGGACGGCACACCCGTGCGTGGTGTCCCCGACAACCTCGCCGTCGTCTTCCAGGACTACGCCCGCTCCCTCTACCCCTGGCTCACGGTCCGCGAGAACGTGGCCCTTCCGCTGCGCCGCAGGGGCCTGCCGAGAGCGGAGCGCCGCGCCGAGGCCGACCGCATCCTGGCCCGGGTCGGCCTTACCGACACGGCCCGCCGCCACCCCTGGCAGCTGTCGGGCGGCATGCAGCAACGCGTAGCGATCGCCCGCGCCCTGGTCTGCCGCCCCTCCCTGCTTCTCATGGACGAACCCTTCGGCTCCCTGGACGCCCAGACCCGCGAGGACCTGGAGGACCTCCTGCTGGAGGTCCACCGCACCGACGGCACGACGATCGTCTTCGTCACCCATGACATCGACGAGAGCGTGTATCTGGGCGACCGCGTCGTCGTCCTGTCCCCGGGGCCCCGCGCCAAGGTCGTCCTGGACCTGCCGGTCGAACTTCCTGGCACCCGGGACCAGATCACGACCCGGGGCCTCGCGGAGTTCGTCGCACTGAGGTCGGAGGTGGGGCGGGCGGTGCGCAACAGGTAGAGCGGTGCAACGGGTAGAGCGGCACAATGGGTAGGGCGACGCAACAGGTAGGGCGACGCAATGGGTAGGGCGGCCGAGAGTCGCCGTCACCTGCCCTGCCCTGTCCCTGTCCTCCCCTGCCCGCACCGCTCAGCCCACGCGCACGTCCTGCCACACCATCCGGTGGTCGGACGTCGGCACCGTCTTCCCGTCTCCCACCAGCCGGTACAGCGGGTCGTCGGAGGCCGGCCAGAAGACGCCGTTCGCGCCCGGTATCAGGCCTCTGGACGGGATGACGTAGTCGACACGCAGGTTCCCGGGAGCGGTGTCGCCGAAGTCGGACGTGTCGTACGCCGGGTTGCCGAGGTGCGAGGTGTTGGCGCCGCCCTGGAGCTTCGCCGCCTCGACGCCGCCCGCGCTGGCCGGCGGAGTGGCCGGGAGGTTCACCGCCGGGTGGTCGAGCAGCTGCCGGATGGCGTGGGCGTAGCTGTCGCCGTCGTACGGGTCGGCGTTGTTGTCGCCCGCGATCACGAACCGGGCCCCGGACCGCAGTCCGCCGCGCACGCCCTTGTCGTCGTAGAGGTAGGAGCTGCGCCGGCGCCCGCCGATGTAGTCGGCCCACAGGCGGATCTCGTCGTGGTTGCGGCGGCCGTTGCGGTCCTCGGCGCCGTCGAAGGTGGGCGGTGTCGGGTGCGACACCAGGAAATGCACGGTGGAGTGGCCGATGCACACCGGCACGTCCCAGTGGCTCTTCGACGACAGACGGAGGATCGCGCGGGCCTCGTCGCTGTAGTAGCCGGGAGGCATCACATGGCCCGGCATGTCCCGCCACAGGAAGCGCTGGAAGGTGCGCACCGCGCGCGTGTCGATCGGGTACTTCGACAGGACGACCATGCCGTACTGCCCCGGGAACCAGCCGTAGCCGTAGGCGTCCTGCCCGTACGCGTCCGAACCGGGCGTCGTGACCGCGCCGTTCTTCCCGTCGAGGTCCACACCCGAGGCGACGCCCGTGTTCACCGGGCCGGTGAAGTGGTAGGGGAAGCGGACCGGCCTGGCGCCGTTGTGGCCGACGGACAGGTAGTTGCGCAGGAACAGGCGGACCGCCCTGCCCCGTTCGTCGTAGTCGAACTCGTTGATCAGCAGGATGTCCGGGTCGACCCGCTGGATCGTCTCGGCGGCATTGCGTGCCTGGGCGTTGTCCGGCGTGGACAGGTCGGTGATCAGCGCGCCCTCGGTGCCGCGGTTCAGGGAGGCGTTGAAGGTGGCGAACCGAACGGACCGGCGGCCGTGCCGCTCGGCTGCCGCGGCGGGCAACGCCGCGGTAGTGGCCAGTGCCGCCCCGGCCAGGGAGGCGAGTGCCGTGCGGCGGGAGAGTGATCCGGTGTGGTTCATCGCGACTCCGGGAGGGAGAGAGGGAGGGGAGGGGCACACGGGGGATGCGGGGATTCGGGGATTCAGGGATTCGGGGATTCGGGGATTCGGGGGCCATGAAGCTCGAAAAGTCTGCGCGCGTAGAGATGAACGCCGCAAGGTCCGTCGAGAACTCCCGGATTCACCCGTGATTCACGCGATGGTGTGATCATGTCCCGCGCCGCGGATGCCCGTTGGGGCCCGAGGGTAGGGCCCGGCCATGACGCAGCAGCCCTTCGAACTCCCGCACTTCTACATGCCGTATCCCGCGCGGCTCAACCCACATGTCGACGAGGCCCGCGCCCATTCGACCGAGTGGGCACGTGAGATGGGCATGCTGGAGGGGTCCGGGGTCTGGGAGCAGGCCGACCTGGACGCACACGACTACGGCCTGCTCTGCGCTTACACCCACCCCGAATGCGACGGCCCCGCGCTCTCCCTGATCACCGACTGGTACGTGTGGGTCTTCTTCTTCGACGACCACTTCCTGGAGATCTTCAAGCGCACTCAGGACCGCGCCGGCGGCAAGGCCTACCTCGACCGGCTGCCCCTTTTCATGCCGATGGACCTGTCGACCCCGATGCCGGAGCCGCAGAACCCCGTCGAGGCGGGCCTCGCGAACCTGTGGACGCGCACGGTGCCCTCAATGTCGACCGACTGGCGCCGCCGCTTCGCCGTCGCCACCGAGCACCTGCTCAACGAGTCGCTGTGGGAGCTGTCCAACATCAACGAGGGCCGGGTCTCCAACCCGGTCGAGTACATCGAGATGCGCCGCAAGGTGGGCGGCGCCCCCTGGTCGTCCGGCCTCGTGGAGTACGCGACGTCCGAAGTCCCCGCGTCCGTCGCCGAGTCGAGGCCGCTGCGGGTCCTGATGGAGACGTTCTCGGACGCGGTGCACCTGCGCAACGACCTGTTCTCCTACCAGCGCGAGGTCGAGGACGAGGGCGAGCTCAGCAACGGCGTCCTGGTGTTGGAGACCTTCTTCGGCTGCACCACCCAGGAGGCCGCCGACACCGTCAACGACGTCCTGACCTCCCGCCTCCACCAGTTCGAGCACACCGCCCTCACCGAAGTCCCCGCCGTGGCGCTGGAGAAGGGGCTCAACCCCGGCGAGGTCGCCGCCGTCGCCGCGTACACCCGGGGGCTGCAGGACTGGCAGTCCGGCGGCCACGAATGGCACATGCGCTCCAGCCGGTACATGAACGCGCGGGCCGAACCGACGGCCCCCTGGAAGACCTTGACCGGCCCAGGGACGTCCGCAGCTGACGTCGGCGCGCTGCTCGCGGCAGCCGGCGCCGAACGCCTGCGTGCCTACACGCACGTGCCGTTCCAGAAGGTCGGCCCGTCCCGGCTCCCCGAGTTCTACATGCCCTTCCAACTGGAGCTCAGCCCGCATCTGGAGGACGCCCGGCACCGCCTGACCGAGTGGACGCACCGCATGGGCATCCTCCAGGAAGGTGTCTGGGACGAGGACAAACTCGCCGCCTACGACCTCCCGCTGTGCGCGGCGGGCCTCGACCCGGACGCCACACCCGAGGCCCTCGACCTCAGCTCCGACTGGCTCGCCTGGGGCACCTACGGCGACGACTACTACCCCCTCGTCTTCGGCCAACGCCGCGACCTCGCCGCCGCCCGGCTGACCACACAGCGCCTGTCGGCCTGCATGCCCCTCGACGGCGAGGAGGCCACCGTGCCCCTCAACGCCATGGAGCGCGGTCTCGCCGACCTGTGGACCCGCACGACGGCGGACATGAGCACCGAGCACCGGCGTTTCCTGAAGGACGCGGTCAACGTCATGACCGAGAGCTGGGTGTGGGAGCTGTCCAACCAGATGCAGAACCGCATCCCCGACCCGGTCGACTACCTGGAGATGCGCCGCGCCACCTTCGGCTCCGACCTCACCCTCAGCCTGTGCCGGATGGGCCACGGCCCCGCCGTCCCACCCGAGGTCTACCGCAGCGGCCCGGTCCGCTCTCTGGAGAATGCCGCCGTCGACTACGCCTGCCTCCTCAACGACGTCTTCTCGTACCAGAAGGAGATCGAGTACGAGGGCGAGATCCACAACGCCATCCTCGTCGTACAGAACTTCTTCGGCATCGACTACCCGACCGCCCTCGACGTCGTCCACGACCTGATGACCCAGCGCATGCAGCAGTTCGAGCATGTGGCCGCGCACGAACTGCCCATCATGTACGAGGACTTCGGGCTCTCGGAGGAAGCTCGGGAGATCATGGCGAACTATGTGGTCGACCTCCAGAACTGGCTGGCGGGCATCCTGAACTGGCACCAGGAGGTCGACCGCTACAAGGCCGAGTACCTGTCCCGCCGCGCACACGGCTTCGTGCCGGACCGCCCGCCGGCCGTGCCCGTCCTCAGCTGAGCTCGCGCACTCGCGCGGCCGTCTCCTCGGCGAGCTCTCGTACGCCCTTGGTGCCATTCTCCGAGAGCTCGCCGAGTATGGCGTCGGCGGCCGGGAGGAGCGAACGGGCCTCGTCGGTGAGGTGCGCCTCGGCCAGGACGCGGGTGAGTCGGTAGTGCTCCTCGGCTATGAAGCGGCCGAGGTTCACGCCTTCCCACTGACGCAGGGAGTCGTCCCCGGGAGCCGCCAGGATCCCCCGCAGCGTGGCCAAGGTCTGTACGGCTTGCGTCAGTTGACCGTCCTCACGCTCCAGACGGGCCTGGTTGAGGCGGGCCGAGACCCGGTCCCAGGCCTTCTCCTGCAACGCAGTGTGGAGCTGCTGGGCGCGCAGGGCCTGCGTGCGGTCGCCGAGTTCCTCGAAGTCGCGGGCGAGCGTGCGCAGCGGGGCCGTGGTCAACGCCCGCGGCGCGTCGCGCCGGCGGAGTCTGCTCTGGTCCATGACGATCGCGTCGAGTTCGCGGATCAGCGTCACCCGGGCGAGCTCGGTCATGCCCTGGTCCCGGGCGAGGTCGGTCCAGGTGGACACCGGCTCGTCAGCGGGGTCCGTGCCGAACAGCGAGTCGTCGAGCCCCTGCGCCCAGTCCCGCAACTCCTTCGAGCTCGCGCCCGGCTCGGGGATCCCGCCGAGACCGCAGGCTGTGTCGTAGTCCGTCTCACGCACCTCGTGAAGCAGCGGCAGATCCCCGACGTCTCCGCGCAGCCCCACGAGTACGGCCGCGAGGCGCAGTTCGTCCCTCATCGAGGACCGCGTCTCCTGCCGCAGCAGATGCCGCAGCAGTTCCAGGTCGGCCTCGGCCCGGTCGAACTGCGCGGCCCGCAGGGCGAGCCGGCGCCGCACGGGATCCTCGGCCACCGCCTCCCACGCCGCACCGTCGCCCGCACGCAGCAGCGTCAGATCGGCGCGGCCGCTCGCGAGCACCGGCTCCCACAAGGGCGGGCGCGGATACGAGCCGAGCAGCTGATAGGCGTTGTGCTCCGTACCGTTCAGCAGCAGGAAGTCGGGCTCGGTGCGCAGGAGCGCAGCCTGGAGCATGGCTTCGAGCTCTGCGGGGGAGCGCTCCGGAAAGCCCAGCGCTGCTCGCAGCTCGGTCCGCGCCTCTTCAAGGCGACAGAGGCGGCTGTGCTCCGCTCCGTCTCTCTCGCTGTCTCCGTCGTTGTACTCCTCGTCGAACTCCTCCTCGTCGTCCCCTTCGGCCTCCTCCAGGCCGATCATGATCTCCAGCGCCTCGTCGACGCTGGAGCCGATGATCCCGGCCGAGCCTTCCGAGTCGGCGTACAGCATCGACCCGTCCGCGCAGACGAAGTACGTACCGCCGGTGTCGTCCCCCGCCACGATGTCGAGCGTGCCGCCCGAGGCAAGGCGGACCTCTTCGACGTGGCCGTGGGCCGCACGGCCGATGTCGAAGTTGAAGGGGTAGGCCGCAAGTTCGGCCAGGCGGGGGTTCTCCCGGAGCGCCCGCAGCGCAAGATCGGTCATGTCACTGAACGTAACAGCCGCCACTGACAACGGACTTCCCGCCTCCGGATGCCGTCGCCGAAACTTTTCGTGCGGAACGGGACATTCAGGGAACTTCGATGCGGCGCGGCGAGTCTTCTGGGGTGAGAGGAAACGACCACAAGAACACACGGGGGTGTTCGCCTTGACCGACATCATCGAGAGGTTCACGGACAGCGACACGGGGACCGTCACGGAGGCCGGATCGGGGAAGCAGCCGCTCGGCACCGGCGAGCTCACGCCCTACGCGGCCCCGCTGCCCGTCCCATCCGTCCTGCGACCCGCGTCCGAGGACGTCTTACGCGAAACTGAGATCGCCCTGCGCCCGACCTGGGTGCGCCTGCACCCGCAAGTGCCGCCGACTCTGATGTGGGGGTACGACGGCCAGGTGCCGGGCCCGACCATCGAGGTGCGGCGCGGACAGCGCGTGCGCATCGCCTGGACCAACCGTATCCCCAAGGACGGCGAGTACCCCGTCACTTCGGTGGAGGTACCGCTCCGTACGGACGGCCGCCCGCAGTCCGCCACCGAACCCGGCCGCGACGGAGCCGAGCCCAACAAGGACGTCGCAGCCCTGCCCGCCTGGTCGGTGACCCACCTGCACGGCGCCCAGACGGGCGGCGGCAACGACGGCTGGGCGGACAACGCCGTCGGCTTCGGCGACGCTCAGCTGTCCGAGTACCCGAACGACCACCAGGCGGTGCAGTGGTGGTACCACGACCACGCGATGAACATCACGCGGTGGAACGTGATGGCGGGCCTGTACGGCACCTATCTCGTCCGTGACGACGAGGAGGACGCCCTCCATCTCCCGTGCGGCGAGCGGGAGATGCCGCTGCTGCTGGCCGACCGCAACCTCGACACCGACGAGGACGGCAGGCTCAACGGGCGGCTGCTGCACAAGACGGTGATCGTCCAGGAGAAGAACCCGGAGACGGGCAAGCCGGTCTCCATCCCGTTCACCGGCCCGTACACCACGGTCAACGGCCGCATCTGGCCGTACGCCGAGGTGGACGACGCCTGGTACCGCTTCCGGCTGGTCAACGCGTCCAACGCGCGCATCTACGACCTCGTCCTGGTCGACGAGGACAACAACCCGGTGCCGGGCATCGTCCACCAGATCGGCAGCGACGGCGGACTGCTGCCGCGCCCCGTACCGATCGACTTCGACGGTGCGCTGCCGACGCTGACCGCGGCCCCGGCCGAGCGGTTCGACCTGCTCGTCGACTTCCGCGGTCTCGCGGGCCAAAAGCTCCGCCTGGTCAACAAGGGCCGCAACCAGCCGCCGGGCGTGCCGGACGCGGCGGGTGACGTCCGCTATCCGGCGGTCATGGAGTTCCGGGTCAGGGAGGGCGCCGGGGCGGACACCTTCGAACTGCCCGAGGTGCTCTCCGGTTCCTTCCGTCGTCTCACGCACGACATCGAGCACGGCCACCGCCTGATCGTGCTCACCCCGCCCGCCACCAAGGGCGCCGGCGGGCACCCGGAGATGTGGGAGATGGCGGAGGTCGAGGACCCGGGCGACATCCAGGTCCCCACCGACGGGGTCATCCAGGTCACCGGAACGGACGGGAAGACGAAGACCTACCGGCGCACGGCCCGGACGTTCAACGACGGACTCGGCTTCACCATCGCCGAGGGCAGCCACGAGCAGTGGAGTTTCCTCAACCTCGCGCCGATCGTCCACCCCATGCACATCCACCTGGCCGACTTCCAGTTGCTGGGCAGGGACGCCTTCGACGTCTCGGGCTTCGACCCGGCAGTGGGCGGTACCCGCAGCCCGATCCGGTACGACGCCGGCACGGCGATCCCGCTCGCGCCCAACGAGCGCGGATACAAGGACGTCTTCCGGGTGCCGGGGAACCAGATGCTGCGCGTCATGGGCAGGTTCGACGGGGCGTACGGCCGGTTCATGTACCACTGCCATCTCCTCGAGCACGAGGACATGGGGATGATGCGGCCCTTCGTCGTCATGCCCGCGGAGGCGTTGAAGTTCGACCACGGCGGCGCGCACGGCGGCCACGGGGAGGGGCACACGGGCTGACGTCACGCGCGCGTGGGGACCCGCCGCGCCGCGTGCTCCACCGCGGCTCGCGCCAGTGCCCGGACGATCGGGTGCGGGCGCGAGCCGTCGCCGGACAGTTCCGGCTGGAAGAGCGTGGCCAGGAAGAAGGGATGGCCGGGTAGTTCGGCGATCCGGACGTGACCGTCCTCGTCGTGCCCCGGGAATCGCAGGCCCTGCGCGCGGAGGGTGTCCAGGTGACGGGAGGGGCCGTAGGCGCAGAAGTACCGTTCGACGGTCCTTTCCGAGCCGATCACCGACTGGGCGAGCGAACCCGGCTCGACCCGGACCAGCGCTTCGTGGCCGACCAGTGAGCAGGCCAGGGGTTCGATGAGGAAGTCGTCCGCGTCGGGGTCGTTCTCGGCGTGGGCGACCCGGGTCAGCCCGCACACCTCGCGGGCGTATTCGAGAAGCGCGTGCTGGAAGCCGCCGCACGTGCCGAGGAACGGAATCCCCTCCTTGCGCGCAGTGCGGATCGCGGACAGCACGCCCGCCTCGCTGCGGTACGGGCTGCCCGGCAGCACCCACACGGCGTCGAAGCCGCGCACCCCGTCGTCGGCCACCGCGTCCTGCGACGGGATCCAGTAGGCGTCGAGGACGAGCCGTTCGCGCTCGGCGAGGGCGTCCAGCAGCAGCGGCACGCGCGCGTGCGAGGCGACGTTGGGGGAGCGGTCCCCGACCAGCGCGAGTCTTGCTGTCGTTGCTGCCCGAGCAGCGGTGTTCGTCATGACCGTCATCCTGGGCGCGGCCCGTACTTCACGTCCAACGATGATTACTGGACCTCTGATAAGCAGAGCTGATGGCATGCGGGAAGCTGTGCGGCATGGACCCGCACCTGCTGCGCACCTACGTCTTCGTCGCCCGTCTCGCCTCGTTCTCCGAGGCTGCCCGCGAGCTCGGCTACACCCAGTCGGCGGTGTCCCAGCACATCGCCGCGCTCGAACAAGACCTGGGCGCGCCGCTGCTCACCCGTCGCCCCGTGGCACCCACGGCGGCCGGCGAGCGGCTCCTCGAACATGCGGGCCCGCTGCTGCTGCGCCTGGAGGCGGCCCGCGCGGACGTCGTGAGGATGGCGGCCGCGCCCGACCACGGACTCACGCTCGCGACCGCGTCGACCGCACTCGGTCCCCGCGTCCTCGCCGCGCTCCCGGCCGCCGGCGTGACCTTGCGCGTGCTGGCGCGCGCCGAGATCCCCGCGGCCGTCGCCACCGGCACGGCGGACCTCGGCCTCGTCGACGGGCTCGCCGCCCCCAGCGACCCGCTGCGACTGCCGGACGTGGCACCGCTGACCACGTACGGCGTGGGGGAGGAGCCCGTCTGCGTCCTCCTGCCCGACACCCACCCGCTCGCCCGGCGCACCGGCCTGCGCCTCGGTGACCTGGCCGACGCGCGCTGGCTGGACGCCCCCGACGCGGGCCTTCCACTCGCCCACCTCCGCGCCGCGAACGGCGGCCACGGCTTCCGCCCCGCCCTGCGCTACGAGGGCACCGACGTCCACGCCCTCACCGCCCTGGCTGCGACAGGCCACGGACTGACCCTGCTGCCGCGCTCGGCGGCCACCGGGGTGGCTGGCTGCGTCGCCGTACCGCTCACGGAACCGCGTGTCGTACACCGGACGGAACTGGTGTTCGCGGGGACGCTGCGAGGAGCGTCGGCGGCGGTCGCGGAGGCGTTGCTCGAACCGGCGTGAGACTGGGCCCGCCCCTCCGGAAGCCCTCCCTGACGTCCCGTTTCTGCCGTGACGCCTATGGCTTCCCGTTCCTGACCACTGGTCAGTCTCACTCGATCGTGGCTCGTCGTGCGCCGGTGCGCAGGGTAGTCACCAGCCGGAGGCGATCCGATGGAACAGACTGCGTTGAGACCCAAGCCCATGCCAGGTCAGGGACCCGGCGACGAGGCCAAGCCCGCCGCTGGCGCACGGCGTCCGCACGCCGCGCCCCACAAGCGCGGCCGACGGCTCACCACCCTGCTCTGCGCCCTGCTGGTGGGAATGGTCCTGATCCTGTCCGGGGTCGGACTCGGCACCCTGGGGGCCACAGTGATCGGCATGAGCAAGCTCGCCGAGCTGAAGCGACAGGCAGGCCTGGGCGCACCCGGCAGCCCGTCCGAGTCGGCGCACCCCGGTTCCTCGGCCCCCGCGTCTGCGACGCCGACGTCCTCGCCGCGTCCGGCCGCCGTCGCCACCCTCGGCGTGGAGGCAGTGGACGCCAGGAAGCCGGGCGCCCTGCTCGTCGGCGTCCACGTTCCGGGACCGGGATACACGGCAGGCCTGGTCCGCGGCGACGTACTCCTCGCGTTCGGCAGGACCCGCATCGACTCCGCCGCCGACCTCGCCCGAGCCGTCGCCCGGGCCCGCCCGGGCAGCGAGGTCACCCTCACGGTGCGCCACCGCAGCGGCGGCTACCAGCAGCTGACGGTGATCCCGGGCGTCGTCACCTGACCGCCTCGCATCTCAGGCGCGGGCATCGAGGACGAGCCTGCGACATCCACTGGTCCCGTTCCGCCGGCCGGGCCACCATGACCCCATGCTCACCACCCTCATCGCCTTCCTGGGAGCCTGCACCCTCGTCGCCGCCTCGCCGGGGCCCAGCACGGTGCTGATCATCAAGCAGTCGCTGCACAGCAGACGCTCCGGATTCCTGACGGTGCTCGGAAACGAGACCGGGGTCTTCGTCTGGGGCGTCGTCGCCGCGTTCGGCCTGACCGCGCTGCTGACGGCCTCCGAGGTGGCGTACGACGTGATGCGGATCGTCGGCGCGGTCGTGCTCGTCTGGTTCGGCATCCAGGCGCTGCGACAGGCCCGCCGCGCGAAGGCGGAGCAGGAGACCGGATGGGAGGGCACGCACAAGAGCGGCTGGGCCTCCTACCGCGGCGGGCTGCTGCTCAACCTCGCCAACCCCAAGGCGGCCGTCTTCGCCCTGTCCTTCCTCCCGCAGTTCGTCCCGGAAGGCGCCCCGCACCTGCCGACCATGATCGGCCTCGCCGCACTCTGGGCGGTCTACGAAGTCGGCTACTACGGCCTCTACGTGTGGTTCGTCGGCCGGATGAAGAACGTGCTGTCCCGCGCGGGCGTGCGCCGACGCCTGGAGCAGGTCTCCGGAGGGGTGCTGCTCCTTCTCGGCGTCCGTATGGCACTGGACAGCTGACGCCATGCCCGGCCGGCCGGCCCACGAGCCGCTCGAAAGACCCGCCGATCGGCTCGCGCCGCCCCCTCCGTGCGGGCAGGATGCTGCCCGTAGTCCTTTCACGCGCCCAGGGAGGCCCGGATGACCGGCACCGCACCCGCGCCCTTCACCGCCGACGACTACAAGGCCCGCATGGAACGTGCCGCGCGGGCGGCCGCGGACGCCGGCCTGGCCGGGCTCCTGGTGGCCCCCGGCCCGGACCTGGTGTGGCTGACCGGCTACGCGCCCACCGCGGAGACCGAGCGGCTCACCCTGCTGGTCCTCGTCCCAGGCCGGGACCCCGTCCTCGTCGTCCCCGCTCTGGAGGCCCCGGACGCCGCGCAGGCCACCGGTGCGCCCGGCCTGACCCTGCGCGACTGGACGGACGGCAAGGACCCCTACGCCGCCACCGCCGCCCTCCTCGACGCGAAGGGCCGGTTCGGCATCAGCGACAACGCCTGGGCCCTGCACCTGCTGGCCCTGCAGAAGGCGCTGCCCGGCACCTCCTACGCCTCCCTCACCGACGCACTGCCGATGCTGCGCGCCGTGAAGGACGCCGCCGAGCTGGAGCTGTTGGCGGCCGCGGGTGCGGCCGCAGACGCAACGTTCGAGGAGATCCGGAAGGTTCCCTTCAGCGGTCGCCGCGAGTCCGAGGTCGCCGCCGACCTCGCCCACCTGCTGCGCCGCTTCGGCCACTCCCAGGTCGACTTCACGATCGTCGCCTCCGGCCCGAACGGCGCCAATCCGCACCACGAGGTGGGCGACCGTGTGATCGAACGCGGCGACATGGTGGTCCTCGACTTCGGCGGCCTGAAGGACGGCTACGGCTCCGACACCTCCCGCACGGTCCACGTCGGCGAACCCACCGACGAGGAGCGCCGGGTCCACGACCTGGTGCGCGCGGCCCAGGAGGCCGGCTTCCGTGCCGTACGGCCCGGCGTCGCCTGCCAGGAGGTCGACCGGGCGGCCCGCGCGGTCATCGCGGACGCCGGATACGGCGAGTACTTCATCCACCGCACCGGGCACGGCATCGGCGTCACCACCCACGAGCCGCCGTACATGATCGAGGGCGAGGAACAGCCCCTCGTGCCCGGCATGTGCTTCTCCGTGGAGCCCGGGATCTATCTGCCCGGCCGCTTCGGAGTGCGTATCGAGGACATCGTGACGGTCACCGAGGACGGCGGCCGGCGCCTCAACGACACCACCCGCGAGATGGTCATAGTGGACTGACCCGGCCACCGATCCGGGAGCAAGGAGCCCGGCCCCCGTAGACCCCCGAGCGACGACGGCGCGACCATGACTCAGGCACCGACACCCACCGCGGACACCGTCCGCCGACTGGTCCGTTCCCTGCTCAAGAACGGCGCGGACGACTCGGCCGGACCCGAGGTCCGCCCTGCCGCCACGGGCGCCGAGCCCGCCACCTGGTGGGTCGGCACCCGCCATGTGCTGCGGCTCGCGAGCGACCGTGAGGCCGCCGCCCGCCAGCGCCGCGAGCTGCGCCTGCGCGACCTCGTCCGCCCGCACGTCCCCGTCACGGTGCCGACGAGCGTCGCCTACGGCGAGTGGGCACCCGGACTGACCTGCACGCTGGACACCAAGGTGCCCGGCGGGGCGGGCGGGCAGCACGACGTGTCCGCCGTCGGCGAGGCCGACCTGGCCGGACTGCTCACGGGACTGCGCGAGGTCCCGGTACGGCAAGCGGAGACGCTCGGCGTGCCGCGCGCCGCGCCGCGCTCCCTGGAGGGCCTGCGCCGGGCCGCCGAACGTGCCGCGGCACGACTCGACGCCGCCGACGAGTTCGACGCCGCCGCCGTGCGCCAGCTCACCCAGCAGGCCGCCGTTCAGCTGGCCGCCCAGTCCGCGACGGCCGTGCTCGTCCACCACGCCCTCACCGGCGACCACCTCGTGGTCAGTGCCGACGGCCGGGTGCGCGGCGTCCTCGGCTGGGCCGACACCGTCCTGGGCGATCCCGCCGAGGACATCGCCGGCCTCGCCCTCGCCGTCGGCTCCCCGGCCGCCGTCCGCGCCGCCACCCTCGCCGGCTACGGCGCCCGCCCCTGCCTACGAGGCCTCTGGCTCGCCCGCTGCGACGCGGTCGTCCGCCTCGCGGACCGCCTCGCCGGCAAGGGCGAGTCACCGCCACCGCTGCTGAGAGCGCAGCTCCGGCACGCCTGGGAGCCGATCCTGCTGGAGCGGGTGACCGAGCTCAGGGAGGACGACGGGGAGGAGGAGTTGTAGGGGCGCAGGCGCACGCGCGTCCGGCCCGGCGTAGGGCGCACGCGCGAACTCTCACGCCCGCCCGTACCGCGCCGCGCTCACCCCTGCAACAGCACCACACCCGACTCCCCGGGCACATGCAGCACCCCGTCCGCCCCCGGCGCCTCGACGGGCTCCCACGCCGCCAGTACGGCCGCCTGCCGGGGCCCCAGCGGGATCGTCGCCGCTTCCTTGGAGAGGTTGACGGCCGCGCGTACGTCACCGCGCCGGAAGGCGAGCCAGCGCCCCTGCTCGTCGTAGGCCACCTTGGTGTCGGCGAGGTCGGGATCGGTGAGGTCGGGCTGCTCGTGGCGCAGCGCGATGAGGCGCCGGTACCAGGCCAGCACGCGCGCGTGAGGCTCGCTTTCGAGCTCGGACCAGTCGAGGCAGGAGCGGTCCCGGGTCGCCGGGTCCTGCGGGTCGGGCACATCCTCCTCGGCCCACCCGTGCGCCGCGAACTCCCGACGCCTGCCGCGCCGTACGGCTTCGGCGAGTTCCGGATCGGTGTGGTCGGTGAAGAACTGCCAGGGCGTGCCCGCGGCCCACTCCTCGCCCATGAACAGCATCGGCGTGAACGGCGCCGTCAGCGTCAGCGTGGCCGCGCAGGCCAGCAGCCCGGGGGAGAGGACGGCCGCGAGCCGGTCGCCCTGGGCCCGGTTGCCGACCTGGTCGTGGGTCTGGCTGTAGCCGAGGAGGCGGTGCGCCCCCACGCGCGTACGGTCCAGAGGGCGCCCGTGGCGGCGGCCCCGGAAGCTCGAGTACGTGCCGTCGTGGAAGTAGCCGCCGGTGAGGGTCTTGGCGAGGCCCGCCACCGGGGCACGCGCGAAGTCGGCGTAGTAGCCCTGGGACTCGCCGGTCAGCGCGGTGTGCAGGGTGTGGTGGAAGTCGTCGTTCCACTGGGCGTGCAGACCGAGGCCGCCCTCCGCGCGTGCGGTGATGAGCCGAGGGTCGTTCAGGTCGGTCTCCGCGATCAGGGACAGCGGCCGGCCCAGTTCGGCGGAGAGGGCGTCGACGGCCGTCGACAGCTCCTCCAGGAAGTGGCACGCGCGCGTGTCCACCAGCGCGTGCACCGCGTCCAGGCGCAGCCCGTCGATCCGGTAGTCCCGCAGCCAGGCCAGTGAGCCCTCCACGAGAAACGTGCGCACCTCGTCCGAGCCGGGCGCGTCCAGGTTGACCGCGGAGCCCCACGGCGTCTGATGCGTGTCCGTGAGGTAGGGGCCGAAGGCGGGCAGATAGTTCCCGGACGGGCCGAAGTGGTTGTGCACGACGTCGAGGACCACACCCAGGCCCAGTTCATGGGCCCGGTCGACGAAGCGTTTCAGCGCCTCGGGGCCGCCGTACGGTTCGTGCACGGCCCACAGCGAGACGCCCTCGTAGCCCCAGCCGTGTCGCCCGGGGAAGGGGCACAGGGGCATCAACTGGACGTGGGTGATGCCCAGTTCGACGAGATGCCCGAGCCGCTCGGCAGCCGCGTCCAGCGTGCCCTCACGCGTGTACGTGCCCACGTGCAGCTCGTACAGCACCGCACCGGGCAGTGGCCGCCCGGCCCACTCGGTACGCCACTCGTAGCGGCTGTGGTCGACGACCGAACTGAGCCCGTCCGGGCCGTCCGGCTGCCGGCGCGAACGCGGATCGGGCAGCACCGGCCCGTCGTCCAGCGCGAACCCGTACCGCGTCCCGTCCCGCGCCTCGGCCTCCCCCCACCACCATCCCGCTCGATCAGGATCTCGCTCCAACGCGCGCGTGGCGCCCTCGCAATGGAGCGTCACACGGCCGGCCTGCGGTGCCCACACCTCGAACTGCACGGACGGTTCCCCTTCGTCTGCTCACCGTGATGTAGCCCGTCCATGGTGCTTCAAACGAGATCAATCCGCTTTTGAATCTTCCCTTTTGCGGCGGGGTGTCGTGGCCGGTCTCGGTGATCACGCGCGTGTGGTGGCCGTTTCCCCGTTTTCTGGACACCGGGGGGCCACTGACCGACAATCAGCAGCGTGACGTCGTCTTTCGAGTTCAACACGTACCCCGCGCGGCTCTCCGACGTGGAGCGCGACAAGGCGCTGAAGGTGCTGCGTGACGGCGTCGCCATGGGACGGCTGTCGCACGACACGTTCGTGCGCCGGATGGAACTCGCCCTCTCCGCCCGCCGCGCGGACGAGCTCGCGGCGCTCACCGCCGACCTGCCCTCCGAGAGCCGTCTGTCCCGTCTGGTGTTCGGCACCGTCGAGGCCGTCTCCGGCTTCACGGTACGGCTGCGCAGGGCGTGGCAGGCCGAGCGGCTGCCCAAGCTGCTGCTGCCCCACCCCGGGGCCGGTCATCCGCTGCGCATAGGCCGCGACCCCGCCAACGGGCTGCGGCTGACGCACGAGACGGTGTCCCGGGTGCACGCCGAACTGAGCCACCAGGCGGGCCTGTGGGTCCTGCGTGACCTCGGCTCCACCAACGGCACCACGGTCAACGGCAGGCGCGTCATCGGTGCCGTCGTGGTCCGCGAGGGCGACCAGGTCGGCTTCGGCCGGATGTCGTTCCGGCTCGCCGCGAACTGAGCCGACCAGCGGCTTGGGTCCTCCCTCTACTTGAAACGTTGACTCAAGTCCCTTTGCCCTCGGTGGTGTTGACGTACTGGCCAAGTCGTGACTGACTGTGCGTACACCATGTACACCAGGTGAACCGACGGCACCGCATTGTGGAGGTGTGCCCTGCCGCCACTCCTCCGCTACCCGACCGTCGACGAGCTGAGCGCCCGGGCGGCCGCGCTCGTCGCCCGCCGCCCCCGTGACGCACGACTGCGCCGTGTCGGCACGTCCCGCGCGGGCACGCCTCTGTGGCTGCTGTCCGTCGGCCACGGCAGCCGCCAGGCCCTCGTCGTGGCCGGCCCGCACGCCAACGAGCCGGTGGGCGGCGCCACCGTCCTCAGGCTGGCCGAACGGGTGCTCGCCGACCCCCGTCTGCACGAGGGCGCCAACGCCACCTGGAACCTGCTGCTGTGCCTCGACCCCGACGGCCTGCGCCGCAACGAGGGGTGGCTGCACGGCCCGTACGCCCTCGCCGACTACTTCCGGCACTTCTTCCGGCCCGGCTTCCTGGAACAGCCCGAATGGCTGCCGGACGGCGCGGACGCCGCCACGCTGCCCGAGACCCGCGCCCTGCTCGAACTCCAGGACGAACTGCGGCCCTTCCTGCAGTGCTCCCTGCACGGCGTCGACGTCGGCGGCGGCTTCGTCGAGCTGACCCATGACCTGCCCGGCCTTGCCCAGCGCATCGCGCACACGGCGGCCCGCCTAGGCATCCCGCGCGAGCTCGGCCCCTACGACACCCTGTACTGGCCGGAACTGGGACCCGCCGTCTACCGGATCCCCAGGCCCCGCCGGGGCGACCTGGCCGCCGCCATCACCGAGGCGGCCGTGGAGTCGACGTGGTTCCATCCGTACCGGCACGGCACGGTCACGGCGGTCGTGGAGGCCCCCATGTGGGGTGTGGCGGCCGTCCAGGACGGTGCTCCGGCCGCTGATGAGGAAACGGTCCTGCGCAGGGTGAGCCACACCCTCCGTCACGACACCCTCCTGCTGCAGCGGCTGCTGGAACGCCTGCGGCCCCACCTGCCCGCCGGACCGGAATCGGCCCGGCTGCTCGCCCCGGTGGACGACTATTTACTGGTCTGTCCCGGGCTCGCGAACACCTGGGACCCCGACATCGGGGACCCGGTCGGCGTACACCCCCTTCCCCCGCTCAGCACCGCCCATCTGGCCGCCCTGCGCATCGCCGGGCGGCGCCTCGCCCTGCGCACCGCCGGGCTGCTGCACCAGCTCGTGACGGGCGCCGGGCACGACCCTGCCGGGGTGCTGCCGGAACTGGACCGGCTCCTCGACGCGTGGTGCGACGACTACCGCGACGGCTGCGGGGCCCGCTGGATACCGGTCGCGCGTCAGGTGGAGTACCAGGCGCGGGTGGTACTCGCCGCGTTCGAACTCGCCGGACGGTACGCGCCCGCGTGCTCCCGTTCGGGTGAGTCGGGGTGGAATGCCGGGGCCGCCGTGCCGATGCATCGGGAATGACGCAATCAATCACGGCGAAAGCGGTACGGGGCGGCCTGCTGGCGGCGGCCGCCATGCTCCTCCTCGGCGCGACCCCGGCGCAGGCGGCGGCCCAGGAGTCGGACTCGGGGAACTGGCTCTTCCTGACGGTCACCAGGGGCGACGCCCGCCACGGTGACCCGCGCGGCACGCTGCTGCTGTGCGACCCGCCGCAGGGCCACGGGAAGGCGGCGCAGGCCTGCGCGGAGCTCGAGAAGGTGGGCGGCGACATCAGCCGGCTCCGGACGGCGGACGCCTTCTGCCCGATGATCTACGCTCCGGTGACCGTCCACGCGCGCGGGGAGTGGCAGGGGCGGCCGGTCGACTACCGGGAGACCTTCGCCAACGGGTGCGCGATGGGTGCTCGGACGGGAGCCGTGTTCGCGCTCGACGCCTGACGCCTGGCGCCTGTGCCGCATCGGCCGTACCGCACACGTCGGCACGGTTCACGTCGGCACGGTTCACGCCGGGACGGCTCACATCGGCCGGTCGCGCGCGTGCAGCGCCGCCGCGACGACCGTGCGGGACTGGTGCTCGACCTGGTGCTCCAGGGGCACCCAGCGGGCGCGGAAGCGCTCGGCGAACGCGTTGCTCCAGGTCGCCACGAGGTGTTCGAGGCGCTGCGCCCCGCGGTCGTCGGTCTCCCGCAGGACACGCAGCAGCATGGCCGCCGCCCGCAGCGGCAGCCGGCGCCCGAAGGCGTCCACGCTCCCGACGTACGCCATGGTGTTGTCGGCGGGCGGTGTGCGCATCCAGTCGGCGGCCAGCCCCGGCACGAGCTCCAGCGCCCACTTGGAGGCACGCAGCAGGGGCCCGTCGAAGCCGTCCAGGCGGGGGAGCGCCTCGGCCAGCACCCGCTCCACCTCCAGCGTGTCCCGCAGCAGCCGGGCCGCCAGCCGCCGCATCGCCCCGGCCGGGTCCGGATGCGGTGCCGGGTCGTCCACCAGGTCGCTCGCCCACATCGGCACCTCGACGACCGCGGTCAGGCCGCCGTAGCGGTGCACGTGGTACCAGGTGCTGCTGCGCGCGTCGTCCGGCATGCTCGGATACGCCGCGCCCGCGCCCGGGGCCGGCATCACGTGCACCCCGGGGCCGGACGCGGGCCAGCCCGCCGCGTCCGAGGCGCCCGTCTCCACCGGGATGTGCAGCTGGGCCGCGGACTTCGCGAACGGCTCGGCGAGGCCGGGGACGTCCTTCGTCAACTGCACCCAGCTGCCGCCCAGATCGGTGCCGTGCAGGGTCACCTGGAGGTAGGGGCGCAGTTCGTCGATGACCCGGGTCAGCGCGCGCGTCTCGGGCGGCAGCCGGTCGGCCGGCAGCGTGGCCGGTGCCCACTCCGGCTGTTCCTCGGCCGCGGGCCGGAAGAAGCCGCGGTGGTAGTCGAGCAGGCTGCGGGGTGCCGGGGTGACGTGCAGGCTCGCCCCGTCTGGATCCGCGCACAGCAGGAAGTGCCAGGAGACGTCCCGCCGCAACTCCCGCTCGAGCAGGACGCGTTCGGCGACCGCGAGGAGCGTGGGGCCGCCGGTCGGTTCGTTGGAGTGCGCTCCGGCGACCACCAGGACCGCGGACCGGGCGTGACCGATGGACAGCAGGTGCAGGGGTCTGCCCGCTCGGGAGGCACCCACCTGTCTCAGTGTGCACAGGCCCGGTCGGTGTGCGGCCAGTGCGCGGGCGGACCGGACCAGCTCGGTCAGCGTGGGGTAGCGCAGCTCCGGCAGGAGACTCACCCCCGTCATGTCCGCCCAGCCTTCGCAATCCGCAGTACCCCACGGTCTGGTTTACGTGTCAAGGACTTCACGGGGGAGGCTCCCGGGGGCGCCCAGGTGCATTCACCTCCGGAAGGTGGGGCAGCGGGAGCCAGGGGAGCTGCGGGGCCCACGCGGCCGGGGTACCTCACACCGATCGCCCGCCGCCGACCGGCATGAACGGACGCCGGGAGCGCCGGAGCGGAGAGGGCGTCAGCGCTCGTCACCACGCGCCGCCCGGGTGCACGAGCCCCGGGAGCGCGCGCGGGCCCGAGCCGGGCGCCGGAGCCACGACAGGGCGCAGGATGCCGTCGTACGCGCTGGACGGCCGTGCTCCGGGCGGAGGCCTCACCGACGGCTCTACGGTCGCTCTGCGGCCGCCCCCTCCTGTTCCGCAGACCTTTCACCGACCCGCTCCAGCAACGCGACCGGGACGCGCTCGAAGAGCTCCTCCACGCGCGCGTGCCCGGCGAACTCCCGCTCCGGAGCCAGCACATCGGCCCACCGCCCAGGCGGCAGCGCAAGCACGGTGTTGCGCCAGCCACCCGACTGCGCCAGTCGCAGCGACAGCCGCGTCACGGCGGTGACCACCTCGCCGGAGCGCCCGAAGGCCACACAGTGCGCGGCGGCCGGGCCCTCGGCGGTCAGGGGCACGTACGACGCCGCGTCACCGAAGACCTCCGGACGCCTCCTGCGCAGCCGCAGCGCGGCCGTCGTCAGCGCACCCTTCTCACCGGGGTCCTGGTGCGGGAACCGCACGCTCCGGCGGTTGTCCGGGTCCACCAGCGCCCGGTACTCGCCCTCCGTGCCCTGATAGACGTCCGGCACGCCCGGCATCGTCAGCTGGGCCAGGGCCATGCCCAGCATGTTCGCCCGGATGTGCGGCTCCAGACGGCTCCGGAAGGCGGCCACGCGCTCGCCGGGCACCCCGCAGGGCCCCGCGGCGACGAACGCCGCCACCGCCTCCTCGTACGGCGGTTCCTGCTCCGTCCAGCTGGTGAACAGCCCGGCCTCGCGCACGTGCTTCAGAAGCGCCCCCTGCACCCGGTCCACGTCCGGCTCGCCCAGCCCGAACACCGTCTGCCAGGCGGCCCACGCCAGCTGCGCGTCCGGTACGCCCTCGCCGTCGCGGGTCACCTCGGCCAGGACGTCCGCCCACTGTTCCGGGCACTCGGTGAGCACGGCCAGCGCCGCCCGTACGTCGGCACTGCGCTTGGTGTCGTGCGTCGACACGGCCGTTCCCGTCACGGGCCAGTCGCGCTGCACGCGCGCGCAGTAGGCATGGAACTCGTCGGCCGACACGGCGGGGCTCCCCGGGTTCCCGCCCACCTCGGTCGCCGACAGCAGCGGCACATAGCGGTAGAACGCCGTGTCCTCCACGGACTTGGCCCGCAGCGCCGACGCCGTCTGAGCGAACCGCGTCCGGAACTCCACATGGTCCGGCCCGTCACCGGCCCGCCCGAGCACCAGCTCGCGTACGACGTCGACCGCGCCCGCCTCCTCGGGCACGACGAAGGCGAGCCGGGCCTCGGCCGCGGCCTCCTCGGTGACCACACGGGCCGCGTCACCGGAGGCGTACGGCCGGTAGACGTCCAGCCGGACGAGGAGCTCCTGCAGCGCGGTGCGCAGCGCCCAAGGGGCCCGGTCGCGCAGCGCCGCTTCCGGCGACGTGGCGCACACGCGGCTCGCGACCCGCGTCAGCCGGTCGATCTCCGTGGCCAGTTCGTGCGTGAGCACCTTGTACGCGGCCCGCCGCACCGTCGCCTCCCAGTCGCCGCCCCGGTCCGTCTGCGGCGCCGCGAACCGCCGGTACTGGCCGAGGAGTTCCCCGAACCCCGCCGGATCGGTGAAGAGGCCGTCGATGTGCCGCAGGGCGTCGTAGCCGGTGGTGCCGGCCACGGGCCAGGAGGCCGGCAGATGCTCGCCGTCCGAGAGGATCTTCTCCACGACCGTCCAGCGCCCGCCGGTCGCCTCGTGGAGGCGCTGGAGATACGCGTCGGGGTCGGCGAGGCCGTCGGGGTGGTCGATGCGCAGCCCGTCGATCACGCCCTCGTTCAGGAGCTGGAGGATCTTGGCGTGCGTGGCCTCGAACACCTCCGGTTCCTCGACCCGCACCCCGATCAGCTCCGAGATGCTGAAGAACCGCCGGTAGTTGAGCTCCGTACGGGCCAGCCGCCACCACGCCGGCCG